>CAYVDS010000125.1:14051-14675 GCA_964450145.1 uncultured bacterium | reverse complement strand
GAACATTGGTCAGCCTGTTGAAGTCGTCATAGACATAATCAATCGTCTGGCCGCCCTGCTGCTCGAGCGAATCCCTCCTGCCTAAATCATCGTAGTGATACGTCAACGTGTCATTATCCCACGGGCCGTCAACGCTCGTGAGCCTCGAATTTGCGTCATACGCATACTGCCACGTTCCGACTCCGTCAGTTCTCTGTGTCATGCGGTTATAGTCGTCGTACTGGTATGTCACATCCGGCGTGGAATCGGAATAATTCATGCTCAGAAGGTTGTGGTTCTCATCATAAGTATAGCCCGTGATGGTTCCTCTGGCATTGATGTAGCCGGCGAGAAGTCCTGCGTCCTCATAAGTAACCGAGAGATACGTATCATCGGGGTACATCATCTTGACGGGGCGGTCAAGCACATCGTACTCGAAGGCGGTCTCGTTGCTGTTGGGGTCGATAAGCGTGATGACGTTTCCATTGGCGTCATACTCGAACTTGATCATCCTGCCGGGCGCGGTGATCCTTGTCAGGCGTTTGAGGGAATCGTGCAGATACCCGTGGGTGCGGCCCGCGCGGATTGGCTCAGCAGCGTTGAGCCTTTCTCCTGCGACTCCGGCTCTGCTCTTCCCGCCGATGC
>CAYVDS010000125.1:12218-14041 GCA_964450145.1 uncultured bacterium | reverse complement strand
ACGCTGTGCAGAAGGTGTGGACAGCAGTCCGAATAGTCGTAGCTCTCGAACCTGTCATCCGGCCATGTGACCTTTGTGATGTTGTTCAGGTTATTATAATCGAAATCCAAGGCAAGGTCGGACGCATCGGTGTAGGTATTGACCCTGCCCTTGAGGTCATAGGTGAAACTCGCCAGCGTCTCGCCCGCTCGCGTCACTTCTTGCAGGTAGTGGAAGGGGGTATAGGTATAGTCGGTCACTACCCCCAGCGCGTTCGTGTAACTGGTTATCTGGCCGTAGTCGTTGTACGCGAAGCTTGTCGTATTGTTAAGACGGTCGATTACTGAAGTAATATCGTGAACGCCGTTATAGGCGAGGGTGACTGTGCCGAGTCCGTTTGTGATCTCGTGAACGTCCACGTTGTTGGAATAATATGTCACGTTTGTGGTCTTGCCTCGCGCATCGGTAGCAGATGTGATCCGCCCCATCGAATTATAGGTGAACCACCACGAGTGCCCGTGCGAGTCGGTGAAGCTGGTGAGATTGCCGGTTACGGTGTTGGGGCTGAAGTCAATCGATCCGCCGTCAGGAAAGAGAATCCTGCGGAGTTCCGCGTGCTTGCCCGAGTCGGTGTCAATGAAAGAGTATATCGTTCTGGGCGTGTCAATCGCGTAGTTGTTCGTCTGCTCGTCTTGCCATGCGATGTAATACTTGGGGCTTATGTGCCATGTGGAAGCTGTCCACTGATTATAGAAATACTCCTCCTTGCCTCCCAAAGGGTCGGTTACGGTTACGCGATAGCTCCAGTACATCGGACCCGCCGGAGGAGGATAAGCGAAGCCATAGAAAATGTTATCCGCCGGTTCAACGTAGAAGCTCCATGTGCCCCGCGTATTTCCGATGCTTGTGAGATACACGTCCGCATCATACGCGAGGCTCGACCAGTAGCCGCCCATATCTGTGATCTTAGTCAGGTTGCGATTGCCGTCGTATTCGAAGAAGGCGGAGCGGAGAAAGGGATCGTCCACACGCTCTACGAGGCCGGCGGCATTGTACACAAGATTAGTTACCCGGTTCAGCGCGTCGGCAATGGTGGCCAGACGGACGGGGTCTGCATTATAGCCGAAAGTAAGGCTTTGGCCGTGCGCGTCGCGGATTTCGGTCAGGAAAGGCTGAAGCGAAGCCGTTCCGGCAGGAATGTCATACACGTAGACCGTGTCGTCGGGGAATCTGAGTTCGAAATGGTTCTCGGCAATTTTGGTGAGCGTGTTGAACACCTGATACGGACGGGTGTATCCTCCCGTTCCGTTCGGAGTATAGACGTCGCGCCTGCCGTCCGGCATGAGTATCGTCACCTGACCGCCGGTATCCACCACCGGATAGGTTCCGTAATTCAGTTGCCACTTGTTGCCGAAAGGTTCGTTCTGGGCGATAGCGGAATGGGAATTGTAGCTGAGGGTGATATGTACGGGCGGCCCTATCGGGCTGCTATACCACATTGGCGTGTCGGTCACGAAAAGGTTCATGTTGACCACATTCACCGCCCACGCCGGCGCTCCGCAGCCAGCTTTTCCCGTTCCCGGATTCCCCAGATCGTCCTCCGCCATTGGCAGGCCGCAGCAGCCGCCATAGATTTGCTCCATTTCGGTTTCGTTTAGCCGCGTTCCCGGCAAATCCGAGTTATCCGAGAACACAAGAACGACGCCGCTCCATTCCCTTGAAAATTCTTCGGGAGTCTGCGAAAATCTTCGGCCCGACTGGGGATCGAATAGTTCGAGCGTATCGCCGTCCACTTTATCCAAAATCCAGTAGTGCCCGCTGTCTCCCTCGTTTTGACCGCTTAT
>CAYVDS010000125.1:0-12208 GCA_964450145.1 uncultured bacterium | reverse complement strand
ACCGCTTATGTGCGCAATTGCGGGCAGCGGCAGGTCATTGTACCACGCAGTCGAGCTTCCGGTGGCAGATTCTGAAGATGAGATTCGGAGAGCGGCAAATCCGTGTCCGTAGCGCGACGCGATATCCGAAAGAGCTCTTATGCTATGGCCCTGCACGGTTTCGGGCTGGAGCTCCATCACTTCTCCGGCCTCTGTGCTTCTGCCTTCCTTCTCCAGTATATATGCCAACGCTTGCGTGCCGCACGTAAGCATCGCGCGCTCGTCGGCGGTGTACCTTGCCAGCCGCTGGAGCCAGTGGGCGGCATAGGTGCGGTCGCGCCAGTCTGAACTCTCTCTTTTCAGGTCGCCAAACAGTTCCTTCGCGTGGGTAAAGTTATTCTGGTGAACTTTCAGCACACCGAGACGAAGCGTGGCTTTGTTCCTCAAAGCCAGAGCGCCTTCGTCCTGCTTGTCCTTGTTTTGTTCGAGTATCCACTCGAAGTCATCCTCGGCTTCGGCATATCGCCCATTGTATTGCGCGTCGCAGCCCATATGCAAGACCGCTTCCGACGCCCAGGGACTATCCGGATACTCCTCGACATGTTTCTTGAACAGCCTTATGGCCTCCCGGTATTCATGCTTGTTCCATTCCTGAATCGCTTCGCCGAATGAAATATTGATTCTTTCTCGCCTCTGACTATCTCCTATTTCATGAGTGGGGTAGAGCGCGCCTCCAAGCTGGCCGGCAGCCATGAGTTCTTCGACTGCCGGAGGCCTCGAAAGGTCTAACGGCCTCACCGAAGGGCCGGAATGGGCCACTTCGAGAAGCTCAGGCGCGGCAATAGCTGGCGCTGTCAGGATCGCAATAAGAAGCGCAAACGGAAAAAGCATTGTATACCGGACTCTACCCTTACTCCTGATCATCTTTCCACCTCGCGTTTAGTATAATCGAACTGAGGCCGCTACCGACACAACATCAAGGATGCCAAAGAGATGTGAAGCCCGAACCGTGGTTGGGCGGCATCGACGGGGTGAGCATGCTTGTCGTCGATGTTCGTCCACCCAAATAGGGGTATTGTATCACGCGCGAGCTTACAAATAGCTTACAGATTCGGCTGTTTCAGAGTTTTCTTGATTGGGTCGTACTTGAGAATTCGTGGGTAAGAATAGGCCTTTCTGACTTGTAAGCTACTGATTATCAAAGAGTTATTAACGAAGAAGGAGCAAGGCGGGACAGTATGGGTCTATGTATTTTGCATAGGCAAAAAAGTCCCGACCCCATTCTCGATGGAAGTCTGCATGCTTCGGCGTATGTGAGAAGGCAGGAAATGTGATGCCTTCGCCAACATCGGGGAACTTGAATTCAGTCGCCATAATCACATCCTTTCAAATCAAATCTTTTGTCCGCAGATTACGCAGATTCGCGCAGACGATCAAAGACCTTCGGGGGAAATGGGGAAACGGTGAAAAGGGGAAACTGGAACGAAGAATAAGAAAAGGATCAGGTTCAATGCTTCGGACTGATTTGCGCAGATTTCCGGAAAGGAACGAAAAGAAATCGCAACAAGAATTCATAATTCCGAATGTGAGTAGTACAGATACAGGAAGGCCCCTTTTATCTTTTACCTACTTTCTTATTGAGTTTTCCCTTTCGCCTTGCTCCTTTCGCCTTGCTCCTTTCTACTTATCGAGCGTTTCGCGCACTTTCTGTGCGAGTGTAACCGGCACAAACGGTTTCTGGAGCAGATCGGCGCCGATTTTGAGCAACTCCGGGGGGTCGACAATCCCTTCCGAGTAGCCCGACACAAAGAGGATTTTCGCTTCGGGAAAGCGCTGTCTGAAATTCTGCGCCAGTTGCAGGCCGTTCATTCCCGGCATCACAACGTCCGTGAGCAACAGGTCCGGGGGCATATCACGCTGCTCAATAAGCGTGGATGCCTGTTCCCCGCTTGATGCCTCCCAGACAGTGTATCCGAGTTCCGAAAGGACCGTCGCCGTCATCTTCCGCAACCTTTCCTCGTCCTCGGCCACGAGGATGGTCTCCGAGCCGCGAGGCATGGGCTTTTCGGCGACAGTCTGTTCCTCTCCGTCCGCTTGATTCGCAGCGGGCAGATATACTCGAAATGTTGTTCCCATTCCTTCTGCGCTATATACCCAGATGTTGCCGCCGTGCTGCTTGACAATACCGTAGACGACAGAGAGTCCGAGACCCGTTCCTTTGCCCTCAGGTTTCGTAGTGAAGAATGGCTCAAAGATTCGTTTCTGGATTTCGGCGGTAATTCCGCATCCAGTGTCGCTGACAGCGAGCATTACGTAGCGGCCGGGTTTGACGCCTGTGTGCATCTGAGCGTACACATCGTCAAGTTCGACGTTGGCAGTCTCGATGGTGATTCGCCAGCCTTGCGCCATTGCATCGCGCGAGTTGACAACAAGGTTAACAAGCACTTGCTCGAGCTGGCCCGGGTCCGCCCTGACGCTCCACAGGTCGGTGGCCAGTTTTGTGCTCAAAGCGATGTCCTCTCTGATAAGGCGGCGCAGTATTTTGTCTATCTCCAAAATCACTTGGTTAAGTTGAATAATGCGAGGTTGGAGCACCTGTTTTCGGCTGAACGCAAGCAGTTGTCGGGTTGTTTTCGCCGCGCGTTCCGCCGCCATCTGGATTTCCGACAGGTTCTCATAGAGCGGGCTGTTCGGGGAGAGCGTCATCAGCCCCAACTGGGCGCGCCCCAGAATGACGGTCAATAGGTTATTAAAATCGTGCGCCACGCCGCTCGCGCGTAGGCCGACGGCCTCGAGCTTCTGTGACTGCCGTAGTTGGGCCTCGAGCTGGCGGTGCGCGGTGACATCACGGGCCACCGAGATGATTGCGACTATCTCACCGCCCTTGAAGACGGGGGCGCCGGTCACCTCGCCGAACTTTCGTGTTCCATTTTTGGTGATAAACTCATATTCCGTCGGCCCGCTTTGTTCGCCAGCCAAGACTCGCATGGTGTTCGTATATGCCCGCTCAAGATATTCCGGCGGGATGATGTTTAGATCGGCGATTGACCGGCCGACGATTTCATCGGGTTTGTAGCCGAGCAGGCGCTCGACCGAAGGCGAAACGGTGGTGACGCAAAAGTCACGGTCAATCGTATAGATGACATCGCTGACATTCTCGAAATGCAGTCGATACCGGTCTTCGCTGTCTTTCAGCGCTTCTTCCGCCCGTTTGCGTTTTCGGCGCACTTCCGCCTCACGCAACTCGCGGTTGACAGCCGGCACAAGCCGCGCCAGGTTGTCCTTCGCGACAAAGTCATTGGCCCCTGATTTGAGGGCGGTCACGGCGCCGGTCTCGCCGATGGAGCCCGACACAATGATGAAAGGCAAATCAATGCCGGTATCCTTCAAGAGTTTAAGCGCCTCGAGCGCATTGAATAACGGCATGTGATAGTCGGAGAAAACGATATCCCACGGCTGCCGCCTGAGCGCATCGCTCATAGCCTCGGCGGTATCGACGCGTTCCCACGAGGGCTCATAGCCGCCGCGCCGGAGCTCTCGAATCACCAGGAGAACGTCGGCTTCCGAATCCTCGACGATCAAAACGCGCAGCGGAATACCCATTGAACCTCCCTACGAAAGAGGCGAAAGGCGACGACCCCGCCACAGGTGGGGTCGGCTACTTTCTACGATTGCTTGAAAACGAAGCCTCCCGTGTGCAGCAGACTGAGGCATGCCTGCGCCACATTCGGGTCATACAAGACTCCCTCTCCTTTCTTGATCTCGTTGATCGCAGCTTCTATCCCGAGAGCGGGCCGATAGGGACGGTGAGAGGATATGGCTTCGACTACGTCGGCCACTTTCAAAATCCTTGCTTCAAGAATGATTTGCTGGCCGGAAAGCCCGTCCGGGTAGCCGGAACCGTCAAGTGCCTCGTGATGCTGAATAACCGCCTGATTGACCGGCCAGGAGAATGGGATTTCCTTCAAAATGTCGTAGGCGACCGCGGGATGAGTTCTGATGATGTTGAATTCCGACTCGCTGAGCTTGCCGGGTTTGCTCAGTATCTCCGCCGGAACCGTAACCTTCCCGATGTCGTGCAGCAGCCCCGCTATGTGAATGCCCCTGATTTGATGTTCAGAGAGACCCATTGTTTTTGCGGTTGCACAGGCGAGTTGGGCCACGCGCCGCTGATGACCGGCGGTGTACGGGTCTCTTTTCTCGGCGGTCGTCGCGAGCGCATGGACAGCGCCTTCCAGCATCTGTTGTAGGTTCTCATGGCTTATTCGCAAGGATTCTTCCGCCCGTCGGCGTCCGCGCCGCACCTTGGCTTCGCGCAACTCGCGCTCGATAGCGGGGAGCAGCCGCGCCATGTTATCCTTCATGATGTAGTCGTGCGCGCCGGCCTTCATGGCGGCAACGGCTCGTTCTTCGCCAATGGTGCCGGAAACGATAATGAACGGAACATCAAGCCCCGTACGCTTGAGAACCGCCAGAGCAGCCGGCGTGTCGAAGCACGGCATCGAGTAGTCGGAAGTGATGAGGTCCCACGTTTCCGCTACGAGGGCCGTGCGCATGTCGTCCTCTGTATCCACCCGTGTGGAGGTCACGTCGTAACCGCCTCGCTTGAGCTCCCGCAAGAGCAGCATCGCGTCGCCTTCTGAATCCTCGACCATGAGAACGCGGAGCGGAATAGCCATAAGTATCACCTCTTGCTTCTATTTGGAACAACGAATGTCGGGCATCTTCTCAAACGGCGCTGAGTCCGATCGTGAACCAGAAAGTGGCGCCCTTGCCGGTTTCCGCCTCAGCCCATACTTTGCCGCCGTGCCTGTGAATGATTCGTTGTACGGTCGCGAGTCCGACGCCCGTTCCCTCGAACTCGGCCGCCGAGTGCAGCCGTTGAAACGCCCCGAAAAGCTTGTGGGCGTATGCCATATTGAAGCCGGCCCCATTGTCGCGGACAAAATATGCGGGCTTGCGCTCGTGCTGAGCGACTCCCATCTCTATTCGCGGCTCCGGCTGTTTCGCGGTGTATTTCCATGCGTTGGAAAGCAGGTTTTCCAGCGCTACCCTCAGCAGGCGCGCATCGCCGGTGACAACCAACTCCGGAGGCGCGATGAATTTTACCTTGCGCTCCGGTTGTGTTTCGCGAAGTTCCGCGATGATTTTCTTTGCGAGTTGGCCTAGATTGACGGTTTGCCGTTTTATCTCGGCCCGCGTAACCCGCGCGAGCCGCAGCATGTCCTCAATCAATCGGGCCATATCGCGGCTCGCGGTAGTGATTCTCCTGATGTAGTCTTTGCCCTGTTCGTCCAATTTATCAGCATACTCTTCCAGCAACATTCCGCCAAATCCTTCGATGCTTCTGAGCGGCGCCCGCAGATCGTGCGAGGCGGAGTAGGAGAATGCTTCGAGTTCCTTGTTGCTGACCTCCAGATCCCGGTTCAGTTGTTCGATCTTCAGCACGTGCGCTTCCAACTCCTTGTTGGCGGCGGTCAGCAGAGCCGCCTGTCGCTCGATCTGCTTTGTTTTCTTGTGCAGGTCAACGAATATAGCAGTCTTCGCCTTCAGAATCTCCGGCACAAACGGTTTCAAGATGTAGTCAACAGCGCCGACGCAGTAACCGTGAAACACCTGTTCCTCGGCCTTGCCGAAGGCGGTGAGGAAAATGATCGGAGTGTGCTGTGACTTCTCGCGCTGACGAATGAGCGCGGCCGTCTCGAAGCCGTCCATCTCGGGCATCTGGACATCGAGCAGGATCGCCGCGAATTCCTGGGCCAGGCAATGCCGCAGCGCCTCTTTGCCGGACCGCGCGGTGATCAGCTCGAGGCCCATGTCGCAGAGGACGGATTTGAGCGCGAGCAGGTTCTCCGGCTTGTCATCTACGAGCAAGAGTTTGATTTGGTCGTGGTTTTCCGTATTCATTCTTTCTTGACCGCAACGAGGGCGGCGAGGAACGGCGCGATTTCTTCGAGCGGCAGAATCTTGTCGACGGATGCAGCGGCAATGGCCGCCTTGGGCATAACGGAACCCTCCGCCGTCGCAGGGTCCTGAACGATCACGAAGCCGCCAAGCTCTTTGATTCTCGCCGCCCCTTGCGCGCCGTCTTCGCTGGCGCCCGTGAGAATCGCGCCGATGAGCCTTTCCCCGTATCGCTCGCCCGCCGAGACGAAGAGCGCGTCGATAGACGGCCGCGCGCTCAGCGTCGGCGCTTCAGTCGAAAGGGCGAGATAGCTGTCTTCCATGAGAAGGTGGTAGTCCGCCGGCGCAAGATAGACTTGAGACGGCATAATCGCGTCCTTGTCTTCCGCTTCGCGAACCGGCAGCCGGCTGTGCATCTGCAGTTGAGCGACCAGGTCCGACGTGCCTTCCGCAAGGCGGTGCTGAACGATAACCACCGGGAGAGGGAAATCGCCGGGCAAACCCGCGAGCAGAACCTCCAACGCATGGCCTCCGCCCAACGAAGCGCCCACGACGAGCAATTCAAATGGCACGAGCGATCCTCCGATAAATCTTGGCCGCGCTGTCGAGCCGCTCATAGTCTTTCTCGTGGGGAGTAAACCGGACCGATTCTTTCTCTCCAAGCCCGAGCACTCCGGCCACAGCGAGACTCTCAAAGAGAAGCTTGTGCACTCGCTCCTGCAGCGATCTATTGAAGTAAATAAGCACGTTGCGGCACAGGATGACATGGAACTCATTGAATGAGCCATCAGTCACCAGATTGTGCTGGGCGAAGACCATGTTTCGCTTGAGTGACGGAGCGAATATGGCATTGCCATAACCGGCAGTGTAGTAGTCGGAGAATGACCTCTTGCCGCACGCCTTGAGATAATTCGCGGTGTATTCCTGCATTGCTGACAACGGAAACACCCCGTTCATGGCCTTTTCGAGCACCACCTCGTTCATATCAGTCGCATACATTCTGCATCGTTCGTACAGGCCCTCTTCCTCGAGAAGAATCGCGAGCGAGTATACCTCCTCGCCGGTCGAGCACCCTGCGCACCAGATGCGGATAAAAGGAACGGCGCGCAGCCTGGGGACGACGATATTCCTGAGCGCGAGGAAGAACGCCGGGTCGCGGAACATGGCGGTCACGTTAACGCTCAGCGCCAGCAGGAACCGTGCAAAACATTCCGGGTCGTGCAGCGCCTTCTCCTGCAGCGCGGACAGCGTCGGCGCGTCTTCCGGAAGCATGAAATTGCGAATTCGGCGTATGAGCGACGCGCGCGCATAGTTGCGGAAATCGTATCCGTGGAGACGATAGACGCCCTCGAGGAGCAACTCCAGCTCGATGGATTCAATTTCGGCCTGCTTGTTTTTCATAAGTAGTCCTATTTGTACATCCACACGCGCATGAGCGAGAGCAGTTGTTCAACGTCCACGGGCTTGGCGATGTAATCCGAGGCGCCGGCGTCGATGCACTTCTCGCGGTCTCCTTTCATGGCTTTGGCTGTCAGAGCGATGATGGGGAGCGGCCGGAACTTCGGGTCTTTCCGAATAATGCGTATCGCCTCGTAGCCGTCCATTCCGGGCATCATGATGTCCATGAGGACGATGTCGACGCCGGATGTCTTCTCAAGCAGGTCGATACCGTCCCTGGCGTTTTCCGCATAGACGGCCGCCATGTTGTACCGTTCGAGCGCGCTTGAAAGGGCGAAAATGTTTCGAATGTCGTCGTCGACGATAAGCACTTTCTTGCTGGCCAGCATGGGATCGGCCTGGTACGCGCGCCGTATCAGCTTCCGCTTGCCCTCCGGCAAGTTGGACTCGACCCGGTGCAGAAAGAGGGCGGTTTCAGCGAGCAGGCGGTCCTTCGATTTTGCGTCCTTTATGATGATCGTCTCGGCGACATGCCTGAGTTTTTCTTCCTCCTCTTGCGTCAGTTTCTTGCCCGTGTAGACAATGATTGGGATGTCGGCGATTTTCAATTCACGGATCATCTTCTCGATGACGTCGAAACCGCTCATGCCGGGCAGCATCAGATCGAGCACTATGCAGTCGAAATGTTTCTCTTTGAGAGCGGCGACCGCCTCCTCGCCGGTGGCGACCGCCGTTATCTGGACGTCGCCGTTGCCGATAAGTTCGACAATGCCCTTCCGCTCTCCTTCATCATCTTCCACGACCAGCAGATTCTTCATCTTGCGCTCGACAAAGCCCTTGATGCTGCCGAACAACTCCTCCATGGTTTCCTTTGTCACCGGTTTCTGCAGATGCGTGACCGCGCCGAGGGCCAGGCTCCGGTGGCGTTCTTCCTTGACCGAGACAACATGAACCGGGATATGGACGGTACCCGGGTCATGTTTGAACCGATCGAGGAGAACGTAGCCGTCCATGTCCGGTAACGCGATATCGAGGGTGATGGCGTCGGGCTTGAAGCGCTTCACGAGGGTAAGCGCTTCCTCTCCTGTGAGCGCGACTACGCCTTTGAACCCCCTTTCGCGCGCGAGTTCGAGAACTACTCGCGCAAAGTGGACGTCATCCTCGACGACGAGCACCACCCGGTCTCCGGCCTTGAGCTCGGCGCGGTCATCGTTGACCTTCCCCGGCGTCAGGGCAACGGGTTCGCCTCTTTCGGCCTGAGGCGGCTCAGTCACCGTCTTGTTCCGGTCGATCGGCTCGACACCCCGTGACGGCCTGACCCATGGGCCGGCAGGCGCATCGCTTCTCGAACGCGAAGGACGCGGCGCGTATCGAATGGGTAAGTAGAGAGTGAACGCGCTTCCATCGCCGGGTTCGCTTTTGACGAGCCGGAGCTCGCCGCCGAGAAGACTCGCGATTTCCCTGCTGATGGACAGACCCAGGCCCGTTCCGCCGTATTTGCGGCTGGTCGATCCGTCGGCCTGCTGGAACGCTTCGAAGATGATTTTCTGCTTATCGGCCGGGATTCCGATGCCGGTGTCGTCCACGGTGAATCCGATGACCACGTCGGCGTTGTTGAGGCTTTCGTTGTCAGGGCTCCACCCTTTTGCCGCGACTTCGACCTTGAAGTCTACCTTACCCTGCCCGGTAAACTTGAAGGCGTTCGAGAGCAGGTTCTTGACCACTTGCTGCAAGCGCTTTTCATCGGTGTAAATGGCGTTTGGCACGCGCGGCTCGACTTCGATTTTGAACCCGAGGCCCTTGCCGTCGGCAACGGGCCGGAAGTTCCGGTCGACGTACTCGCGCAGGTCGGAGAAGACGACGGGCGTGACCTCGACCTCGACCGTTCCGGATTCAATCTTCGACAAGTCGAGGATATCGTTGATAAGCGAGAGCAGGTCGGAGCCGGCATGGTGAATCGTCTGTGCGTGTTCGACCTGCTTGTCGCTAAGGCTTCCCTCCGGATTGTCCGCCAGCATTCGCGAGAGGATCAGCATGCTGTTAAGAGGCGTCCGCAGTTCGTGCGACATATTGGCAAGGAACTCTGACTTGTACTTCGATGTGAGCGCCAACTGCGCCGCCTTATCCTCGAGCGCCAGTCGAGCCACTTCGATTTCGGAGTTCTTGCGTTCGACCTCGGCGTTTTGTTTGGCGAGGAGTTCCGCCTTTTCCTCGAGTTCCTCGTTTGTCTGCTGCAACTCTTCCTGCTGCTCCTTAAGGCGCTGTTCAGATTCCTGGAGAGTCTTCGCCTGATCCTCGAGCCTCTTGTTTGTCCCCGACAGTTCCTGCTGCTGCGTCTGGAGTTCGCCCGCCATCTTCTGCGATTGCTTGAGGAGATCCTCGGTTCGCGTGGTGGCGGCGATTGTGTTGAGCACGATGCCGATGCTCTCTCCGAGTTGGTCGAGGAACTGCACATGTGTGTCCGTGAATCGGTTGAAGGAAGCCAGTTCAAGAACGGCGAGCAGGTCGCCCTCAAAGACTATGGGCAGAAGGGCCAGGTTGACCGGCGATGACTCACCCAAACCGGAACTGACCTTGATGTAGTCGCCCGGCACCTCTGTCAGGAGAATGCGTTGTTTCTCGAAGGCGCACTGTCCCACGAGGCTCTCGCGCAGCTTGAACTCGCTCGCGATGTGCTTGCGCTCCTTGTAGCCGTAGGAGGCAAACAGTCTCAGCATCGGCTGGCCGTCCGCCGGCTCATTCAAGTAGAACACTCCGTGCTGCACGCGGACGAGCGGCGCGAGTTCCGAGAGGATGAGTTGCGCGACGGTGCTCATGTCGCGCTGACCCTGAAGCAGCCGGGTGAACTTGGTCAGGTTCGTCTTCAGCCAGTCTTGTTCGGTGTTCGTGCGGGTCGTGTCTCTGAGGTTGCGGATCATCTCATTGATGTTGTCTTTGAGCGCTGCGACTTCGCCCGCGGCTTCGACGGTAATCGAACGCGACAGGTCGCCCTTTGTCACGGCGGTGGCCACCTCGGCGATGGCGCGCACCTGCGAGGTGAGATTGGCCGCGAGGCGGTTCACGTTGTCGGTCAAGTCGCGCCACGTGCCCGCCGCGCCCGGCACATTTGCCTGCCCGCCCAGTCTGCCCTCGACGCCAACCTCGCGCGCGACGGATGTGACCTGGTCGGCGAAGATGGCAAGCGTGTCGGTCATGTTATTGATGGTATCCGCCAATTCGGCGATTTCGCCCCGGGCTTCAACCGTAAGTTTTTGCTTCAATGTTCCATTCGCGACGGCGGTCACTACCTTGGCGATTCCGCGCACCTGATTGGTCAGGTTGGCCGCCATCGAATTGACGTTGTCGGTCAGGTCTTTCCAGACTCCGGAAATCCCGCGCACCTGCGCCTGCCCGCCGAGCTTGCCGTCGGTGCCGACTTCGCGCGCCACGCGTGTCACCTCCGAGGCGAACGCATTCAACTGGTCCACCATTGTGTTGATTGTGTTCTTGAGTTCGAGAATCTCTCCCTTGACGTCAACGGTGATTTTTTTTGTGAGGTCTCCTGTGGCGACGGCGGTGGTCACAGTGGCGATGTTGCGCACCTGACTTGTCAGGTTGGCGGCCATCATGTTCACGTTGTCGGTAAGGTCTTTCCACGTTCCACCGACGCCCGGCACGAACGCCTGCCCGCCGAGCCTTCCGTCAACGCCGACTTCGCGAGCCACGCGCGTCACCTCCGACGCGAAGGAGCGGAGCTGGTCCACCATCGTGTTGGTGGTGTCTTTCAGTTTCAGGAACTCGCCTCGCACGTCCACGGCGATTTTCTTCGAAAGGTCTCCGCTCGCGACGGCGGTGGTCACCTCAGCGATATTGCGCACCTGTCCGGTCAAATTGCCGGCCATCATGTTGACGCTGTCAGTCAAGTCCTTCCATGTGCCGGAGACTCCCTCGACCGCCGCCTGGCCGCCGAGTTTGCCTTCGATGCCGACCTCGCGCGCCACGCGCGTCACCTCCGAAGCGAAGGAACGGAGTTGGTCCACCATCGTGTTGGTAGTGTCTTTCAATTTCAAGAACTCGCCGCGCACGTCAACGGTGATTTTCTTCGAGAGGTCGCCGGTTGCGACAGCGGTGGTCACGTCAGCGATGTTGCGCACCTGTCCGGTCAAATTGCCGGCCATCATGTTGACGCTGTCAGTCAGGTCCTTCCACGTGCCGGCGACGCCCGGCACCGAGGCTTGGCCTCCCAGGATGCCCTCGGTGCCGACCTCGCGCGCCACGCGCGTGACCTCCGAGGCGAACGTGTTCAACTGGTCCGCCATCCGGTTGATGGTGTTCTTCAACTCGAGAATCTCGCCCTTGACGTCGACGGTTATCTTCCGCGCGAGGTCGCCGTTGGCGACGGCGGTGGCCACTTCGGCGATATTGCGCACCTGCGCGGTCAAATTGGCGGCCATCATGTTTACGCTGTCGGTCAGGTCTTTCCATGTGCCGGAGACGCCTTCGACTGCCGCCTGGCCGCCCAGCTTGCCATCCATGCCGACTTCACGCGCCACACGGGTAACTTCCGAACCGAAGGTGTTCAACTGGTCAACCATCCGGTTCATCGTGGCTTTGAGCTGCAGGAACTCGCCCCGAACGTCTACCGTGATTTTTTTGGAGAGGTCGCCGTTGGCGACGGCGGTGGTCACTTCGGCGATATTGCGCACCTGGCCGGTAAGATTGTCGGCCATCGAGTTCACGCTGTCGGTCAGGTCTTTCCATGTGCCGGAGACACCCTCGACTGCCGCCTGGCCGCCGAGCTTGCCTTCGGTCCCGACTTCTCGCGCCACGCGCGTCACCTCTGACGCGAATGTACCTAGTTGGTCCACCATCCGGTTGATGGTGTTCTTCAATTCGAGAATCTCGCCCTTGACGTCGACGGTTATCTTCCGCGCGAGGTCGCCGTTGG
>CAYVDS010000124.1:1430-15009 GCA_964450145.1 uncultured bacterium | reverse complement strand
GCATCTGTTCGAGCGTATAACTCATAAAAATTGGTTCCTGGTTCCGAGTTCCTGGTTGAACACACATAAAAGAAGCTGCAACTTGCGTCGTTCCTGCGAAGCTTGCTCTCGATCCCCAATCAAGTTGAGAACAGGCTCCTCCGTTACCCCACTTTTGCAAAGGGGGGAAGGGGGGATTTGTGCGCGGCTGAGTAAGTAATTTCAGGGGTGCTCCAGCCCGCTGCCACGTGGAATCGTATCACATCCTCCGAAAGGATTTCAATGGAAGAGCGCCGTGCAGAAAATTGGGGACACGATGCGGCATCGTGTCCCCAATTTTCTGACCCTGCTCCGGCGGTTCGCCCGTCTGCAAATTCGGTTGCGCGTTTCGTGCAGCGTATGTTAGACTAGTTTTGTCTAGAACTGGCCGCGATTTGCCGCCCCCCTGACCCCCTTTTGTAAAAGGGCGAACCTGCGGTTCCCTTTGTGTAAAGGCAGAAGGAGGGGTCTCTTACGGTTGTTAACTCGGGACTCGAGACCCGGGCCTCGGAACCCAGTTTCTTTGGGAGTTATTGCATGAGCGACAATGGCCGCTATGAGATAGAACCAGAATTCGGGATACCAGAACCGGCTGACCGAGGAACCACCTTCCCTGCACAGCAGCCACTCCGGCCGCGCCGCAGAGTCCGAACCAATATCATCCTTTTCTTTCTGACTTTGCTGACGACGCTGTTTGCGGGCGCATTGCTGGCGGAGGTGGACCCGGTGAAGCAGCCGCATCTCATTTATAAGGGTTTGCCATTTTCAGTCACGCTCATGGGCATTTTGCTCTCGCATGAGCTAGGCCACTACTTGATGTCGAGATATCATAAAGTGGACGCGACGCTGCCCTATTTCATCCCGGCGCCCACATTCATAGGGACCTTTGGCGCGGTCATCAAGATAAACTCGAATGTGCCCAACCGGCGCGCGCTTCTCGATATCGGGGCGACCGGTCCGATTGTCGGGTTCATCGCGTCCATTCCCGCGATCATAATAGGTCTGAAGCTTTCATACCCGGTCGTGGGCACATCGCACGGCGTCAGTTTCGGGTCGTCGCTGCTGCTGGAAATCATAGCCGCGCGTGTTTTGCCGTCGGTCCCGCAAGGGTACGACATTAATTTGCACCCGGTTGCTCTCGCAGGCTGGCTCGGGTTGCTTGTCACGATGATGAACCTCTTGCCGATGGGCATGATGGACGGCGGCCACATTGCCTACGCGTTTTTTGGGAAATGGCATTATTACATCTCGCGTGGCGTGGTCGCCATTATGCTATTGATGGGCATATTCGGTTGGTTCGGCTGGGCGATATGGGGCATGCTGAATATCGTTTTTGGCCTGAGACATCCTGCGCCGACACATCCCGAGGTCGCGCTTGACGGAAAGAGAAAACTCATTGGCGCGTTCGCTGCGCTCATCTTCGTTCTTACGTTTGTGCCAATACCGTTTAAGCTGATGTAACGCTCGTTTGCGAACAAAGACCGAAATAGGAACCGTCCCGCGATTCGGAATGTGGATGGGGCTTATTTGTAGGTGCGAATCTATTCGCAGGGATATTTCTGGCCTATTCTCACCCGACCGTGCGAATAGATTCGCACCTACAAATCAAGGGAAACAATGTCGCCAAATCTTGAACTCGCAACGAACGAGCACGCAATCAGCCTCTTTTTAACCATAAACCATGAACCATAGACCCGAAACCATTTCTTGAAACGCCCGATTGACATCCCGCCCTTCCTCGTTATGGAAGTCCTCGAACGCGCTCAGGAACTTGAGCGGCAGGGGCGCAATATCGTGCATCTTGAGGTCGGCGAGCCCGATTTCCCGACACCGGAATGCATCAAAGAAGCTGCACTCCGCGCTTTGCGCGACGGGAAAACCCACTATTCCGCAAGCGTCGGCATTCTCCCGCTGCGCGAGGCGGTCTGCGAGTATTTCTATTCGCGCTACGGAGTCAATGTGTCGCCCGACCGGGTTATAGTCACTTCCGGCACTTCTCCCGGGATATTGCTCGCGCTGTCGTCGTTTCTCGAAGAAGGCGATGAGGTCATCTTGCCGAATCCGCACTATGCTTGTTACCCGCAGTTCATCCATTACGTCGGCGGCAGGCCGGCGTTCGTGGACGTGCGCGAAGAGACCGGTTTCGAACTCGAACCCGAGGCCGTGCGCGAGAGAATTGGGCCGCGCGCAAAAGCAATCCTGATCAATTCTCCCGCGAACCCCACCGGCCATATAATGGACGGAAAGGTCATCGAGCAAATCGCCTCGGAGGGGCCGATTGTCATCTCCGACGAAATCTACCACGGGCTCGTTTACGAGGGCAAAGAACACTCCGTCCTCGAATACACGGACAACGCTTTCGTGCTCAATGGATTCTCGAAGCTGTATTCGATGACCGGCTGGCGGCTCGGCTACATCATCACGCCGCCGAAATATCAGCGACTCATCCAAAAGATGCAGCAGAATTTCTTCATTGCGGCCAACACCTTCGTCCAATGGGCGGGAATCGCAGCTCTCAAAGAAGCGCAGGCCGACGTGGACCGGATGGTCGCCTGTTTTAACGAGCGACGCAGGCTCATCGTTCGGCGCGTGAGAGAGATTGGTTTTGGAATCGCCGCCGAACCCACCGGCGCGTTTTATGTTCTCGCGAACGCGAAACGATTCACCAATGATTCCCTTAAATTCGCATTCGATGTGCTCGAAAACGCCGGCGTTGGCATCACCCCGGGCATTGATTTCGGCTCGAACGCCGAGGGCTTTGTCCGCTTCTCCTACGCCAACTCTCTTGAGAACATCGAGGAAGGCATGCACCGCCTCGAGATATATATTAATAAGCGTAAACCTGTGTAATCTGCGATCGCGGAACAACTCAATTCAACCGCAAAGGCGCAAAGAGCGCAAAGGGAACACACAAGCGAATAGAGGAATCTTCAGGTCGAAAGGGAACGCAGGGATATTTTGTCCCTGACTTATAGATTTCCCTTTGCGCTCTTTGCGCCTTCGCGGTTGAATTCTTTTGTAAGGACCCCACATTGGCCCAAACAGAAACAGCCGAGAGAAAGCCCGCATCATATCGCTGGCTCGTCTTTTCGATATTAGCCCTCGGATACGTGCTCGTCTATTTTCACCGTCTGTCGCCGGGCGTGATGGCCCTTGAATTGATGGACGCGTTTCACGTTAGTGGCGCGGTTGTCGGCCTTCTCGCCTCCGCATATTTCTATCCTTACGCGATAATGCAACTGCCGGCCGGGCTCCTGTCCGACTCGCTTGGCCCGCGCAAGAGCGTCACCATATTCCTGCTGATTGCCGCAGCGGGCGCAGTATTCTTCGGCCTCGCACCCAGCCTCAGCGTCGCCATTTTCGCGCGCGTTCTTGTGGGTCTCGGCGTGTGCATGGTCTTCGTGCCCGCTCTGAAGATTCTCTCGCAGTGGTTCACGCGCGGCGAGTTCTCGATGATGACTGCTATTTTGAATGCGATGGGCGGCGTGGGCGTACTGGTCGCCGCAGCGCCGCTCGCGGTTCTCACCGACGTATTGGGCTGGCGGAAGACGTTCTTCGCAATCGGAATGGTGACTCTGCTTCTTGCAGGCGCCGTATGGAAGTGGGTGAGAAACAGGCCCGAAGAGATAGGGCTCCCTCCCATAGCCTCACCCGGCTCAGGTTCGACCGGCGTCTCGGCGGCCTTGCCAATTCCCCTCTTCCACGGCATGAAAAAAGTGCTCAAAGATCGCCACTTCTGGGCCATCGCAATATGGTTCTTTTTCAATTGCGGAATCTTCTTCGGCATCGGCGGACTTTGGGGCGGGCCATACTTGATGCACGTCTATGGGCTGAGCAAGACTGGCGCGGGGTGGGTTCTCAATTCGGTCGCTTTCGGTCTGATCGTCGGAAGCCCGTTCCTGAGCATGCTGTCTGACAGAGTATTTGTCAGCCGAAAGAAAGTGCTGGTTCTTAGTTCGATCGCGATCGCTATAACGATGCTCAGCCTCATAATGTTCACCGACCGGCTCCCTCACCCGGCTCTGTACGCAGTGTTCTTCTCCATCGGGCTTTTCTCGGCCGCCATCGTCGTAATAGCATTTACCGCCACCAAAGAGCTTTTCCCTCTCGAGATTGCCGGCACTTCAGTGGGAACGGTAAACCTGTTTCCGTTTGCCGGAGGGGCGGCATTTCAGCCGCTGCTCGGAGTTGTGCTTAAGAGGGTGAGCGGCGCGCCGGACGTTTACACCGTCGGCGCGTACAGAACCGTATTTGTGTGCTGTTTCATCGCCGCCATAATCGCGCTCATTTCGATATCGTTTATGAAGGAAACGCTCGCAACGGAGAGGGAAAAGCAAAAACGGTAAATGGGTGAATGGGACGCCCAGAAAATCGGGGACACGATGCGGCATCGTGTCCCCGATTTTCTGACCGCTTCTGTTTGCTTTGCGCTCTTTGCGCCTTTGCGGTTTGACTCTTCCTTTTCAACCCTGAACCCTACCGGGCGCTTCGCGCGGCCCCCATCCCTTCCCTGAACACTTTCAGAATCGTTTTGAGCGCGGCGGGTTTCTTGCTGAACGCCTCGGTTATCATCTTCTCCCATATCTCGTCGCCGATATCGGGGGTATGCGCGGCAAGCGCTCCCAGCAGCAGAAAATTCACGGAGCGCCGAAGGGCCGGGTCTGCGGCTAGTTTCTCGCCGTCAACTACATGAACCTTCTGAGGCAGCGCGCTGAGCCGCTCGAACACGTCTTCGGGGTAGGGAACCTGCCCGGAGGAAACGGTGATCGGGGCGATCCTCTGATTGTTGACAAGGAAAAGACCGTCGGGCTTAGCGTAATGCGCGAACCGGAGCGATTCGACGCGCTCGAAGGCCATGATGACATCGGCCTCGCCCACCATGATGAGCGGCGAATCCACGCGCTTCGAGTAGCGAACGTGCGAATATACGCTTCCCCCGCGCTGAGCCATCCCGTGAACTTCGCTGACTTTCACATCGAATCCGCGCTCCATCGCCGAGCGCGCCAGAATGTCGGCGCAGGTGAGCACCCCCTGCCCGCCGACGCCTACCATGAGCACGTTCATTGCTTCACCTCTATTGCATCAAACTTACACACGCGCTTGCACAGCCCGCAGCCCTGGCAAAGGAACTCATCGATGAAAAACTCCTTCTTCTTTTCCTTCCCCAACTGGGTGATGGCGGGGCAGCCGAGACGAATGCACGCGGCACACTGGTTGCACAGTTCTTGATCTATCTTGTATGGCAGTTGTTCTTCCTGACCGGGAATCAAGACGCACGGGCGTTTCGCTACGATGACCGACGGCTCATCGCTTTCGAGACAGGCTTTAATCGTTTTCTCGAGCCGGTCGAACTCCAGCGGGTTGATCGTGTGTGCGTCGCGGATGCCGATGCCGCGGGCGAGCTTCTCGAAATCGAGCGCGATCGTGGGCTCGCCCTGAAGCGTTTTCCCGGTTGCCGGATGGTCCTGGCGCCCCGTCATCGCGGTCGTGCAGTTGTCGAGAATCATGACGAGCGTCGCGCCCTTGTTGTACACGATGTCAATCAGACCCGTTATCCCGCCGTGGATGAATGTGGAGTCGCCGAGCGCGGCAACGGCCTTGCCCTTGCCCGACACCTTCTCGACGCCAAACGCCATCCCGACGCTTGCGCCCATGCAGACGCAAGAGTCCATCGCGTTCAGCGGCGGCTGAGCCGCCAGCGTGTAACAGCCGATATCCCCCATGATGTTCACCTTGAATTTCTTCAAGATGCTGAGGACGATGCGGTGTGAGCAACCCGGACACAAAACGGGAGGCCGCGGCGGGATGTCCTTATACTTACCCGGCTGAACGGTTACTTCGTGTCTCGTCCTCACCATCTGGGGAAACTTTGAATGCAGCGCGTCCCAGACGGCTTCCGGCGAAAGCTCGCCGCACAGCGGGAACCCGAGGTCCTTGCCATACACTTTGAGGCCAAGAGCGCGAACCTGTTCCTCAATCACCGGGTCAAGCTCTTCCACGACGACCAGGTTCTCGACTTGCGCCGCGAACCGTTTAATCATCTCCTTCGGAAGTGGATTCACGATGCCGAGCTTGAGGAAAGACGCTTTAGGAGCGACTTCGAGCGAGTACTGAAACGCCGCCCCGCTTGAAATGATCCCGAGCGCGCGATCTCCGGCGATAATGCGGTTAAGCTCCGATCGGTCCGACAGTTCGGCGAGCCGCTTCATGCGCTCCTCGACGACCACATGCCGCCCGCGAGCGTATCCGGGAAGCATCACATATTTGGGTATGTCGCGCTTGAAACCTTCGACCTCCTTCTCGACCCGTTCGCCCAACGCTACGAGCCCCTTCGAGTGTGATATCCGCGTGGTCATCCGCACAATCACGGGGGTGTCGTACTGCTCGCTGAGATCGAACGCAAGTCGGACGAACTCCTTTGTCTCGGCGCTGTCGGCCGGCTCGAGAGTGAGGAGCTTGGCCGCCCGCGCATAGTAGCGGTTGTCTTGCTCATTTTGCGAGCTGTGCATGCCCGGATCGTCGGCATTGACGATGACGAGACCCCCCTTCACTCCGATGTAAGACGCTGTAAAAAGCGGGTCGGCGGCCACGTTCATGCCAACGTGTTTCATCGAAGCCATTGCTCGAGCGCCGGCGACGGCGGCGCCAATCGTCTCTTCGAGGGCTACTTTTTCGTTTACCGTCCATTGCGCGCGGACACCGGCATATGTCGACACATTCTCGAGGACTTCCGTCGCCGGCGTGCCCGGGTAACTGGCGGCGAATCTCACGCCCGCCTCGTACGCCCCACGGGCGGCAGCCTCATTACCTGACATCAAGACTTTACTCATCTAGCATACTCCTTAAGAAACTGATGCTATAAATCTGCCTTATTATCATTCCCGCGCGGGCGGGAATCTATGTTCCTTTTTGTTCAAGAAAACGGGTGTAACCAAATACGATTTTACCATAAAATGGATGAAAGCGGGAATCATAACGTGGCGGCGCCTTGAGGTTGCGGAGTCACTGCTTTTCTCTGCGAATGGGGTGTGTGCGCCGGTAACTCAAGGATTCGCGATGCTTCAACCGTCGCAACGGACGGGAAGGTGGGTTTTGCCCACCCTCCCATAGTCGCTGCGAGATGCCTTAGAACTTGTAAATAACCGCGGACTGAATCCTGAAGTCGTCGCCGTCTTCCTGGCCTTCCCATTTCGTTTCGTGCCAGGCGAGTTCTAACCCGACGTCAAAATTCGGGACCACAGTCCAAATCGCGTTGCCAAACAACGTGTAGTTCTGACTGCGGCTGGAATTGTCAAGGCTCAATCCATCATCATCATCAGGGTCATCTATGCCATATCCAAAGTTGAATTGCAGGTTCTTGCGCGGAGTCAGAGCAGCGGCGAGGAATCCGCCGGAGGAATCGATCCCTGTAAACTCCGTGGTCTCCTTTGCAATACCCTGGAATACGCCGCCCATAAAGGCGTCGAGATCCTCACCCGTCCAGATTTCGCCCTGCAGAGTGAGAAGGTTCGGGATGATAGTTACAGAACCGTCCAGAGCAATCAACCACACGTCCACGTGCTGTTTAGAGCCGGGGTTGGTTGGGAAGTCAAGCTCTTCTTCTCCCAGCGCGCCGGAGAGCCCAAGACTGAGCTTACGCTCTCCGAGTATGACGGTGTCCACTCCGAGTCTCGCTTCACCCATTGGCCAGCTCGAATCCGCGCCGTCGAGAATGAGGTCTTTATCGATATCATCCGCAGCCTTCCGGTCTGCATGGTTCAGGCTAAGCTGACCTGTGATTTTCGAGCCATCGACGTCCCACCATTTTGAGACGCGAACCTGTGGACGCCGATAACCGACGTTGCCGGAACCCCACATCACCATGCAGTCAAGCATGTTTGGGATTCTGGGAGCAACGATGTCCCAGTTCTGGCCCGCCATTAAACTCCATGTCGGATACAACAGCTCGGCGTAAGCGTGGCGCATTCGGATACGGTGCGCAGTCACGTCGCCACCGCTGTCACTGCCGGCCGCTTCGTCAAAGTCAATTTCGACCTTTCCTTTGATGTTGCCGCCGACAAATTCGGGACCTTCGAAATTCAGTCCCAATCTTGTCGCGGTAGCGGTAGTGGTGAATGTGCTGTCATCGTTTCTCTGAACAACAGGTTTCGAGCCGTCCTCGGGCCAGACGAAAGCAAGCACATTTCCGGCGCCATGGCTCGTCGCCGAGTCGTCATACGCCATGTCAAGCCTGATAAATCCGTATGGCGTAACTCGAATCTTCCCACCACCGAGGGTGAGACCATCTGCGGGCTTCGGCAGGTCCGCTTTGACTTTCTCTACGACTGCCTCTACGTCCGCATAAGGCGCCTGCTCCTTCGCAGTTTCCTCCAACTCCTGGATTTTCTGCTCTTGTTGCTGGAGCTTCTGCCCCTGTTCTTGAATCTGTTGCTGTTGGCCCTGAACTACCTTATTGAGTTCCATGAGTTGGTCCTTCAAAGCCTGAAGCTCATTGGGGTCCGAGCCATCCGCCCATGCGGGCGACACAAGCAAACAGACCATCGCGGCTACGGAGAGGAATAAGACAACCTTCTTCATGCTTCCTCCCTCACTCCTCATCGGATTGTCTCTCACTGGTTTTGGTTTCACTGTTGTCTTTTTCACATCTTCCACTGATTCACGGAAATTCTTGAAGCTCCACTCCATACTGCTTTCGATCCATGAAGGATCCCTTATCGTTTCGCGTGCCGGGAACCACCCCCTTCTTTTAGGGCAAACAAACCCGGGCCGGGAATCAGCTCTCGTTGACCTCTCTCCGGTCAACGAAGCGGCCTTTCCCCTTAGGCTCCAAGTTCAAATTGCCAGGCTCGACGAGCCGCACCTTCGCTGCGACCCCAAGCGTGTCGAAAAGTTCGCCCCGTATTTTCTCTTCGATTTCTCGAAGCACTTTGAGCTCATCGGAAAAGAAAGCCTCGTTGACTTCGACTGCCACCTCCACCGATTCGCTGGCTTCGTCCCCTTCGACCACAAGTTGGAACACGGGCGCGGGCGCGCTAACTCCCGCCGCATCGCAAATTATTCGCTCCACCTGTGATGGAAAGACATTGACTCCCCCGATGAAAACCATGTCGTCTGTCCTGCTGGACACGCGGTCCATGCGAGCGAAACAGCAGCCGCACTCGCAGGGTTCGTACTCGAGTCGTGTAATGTCGCCCGTCCGGTATCGTATCAGCGGGAACGCCTCCTTTGTCAGCGTGGTTATCGTCAACTCGCCTTTCTGTCCCTCAGGAAGCGCTTCGCCCGTCACCGGATCAACAATTTCCGCGATGAAATGATCCTCGTTGATATGCAGACCGTTCCGTTTCTTGCATTCGGCGGCTATGCCGGAGGCGACGATCTCGCTGTGGCCATAACAGTCAAACACGGAACAATCCAGGGTCTCCTCTATTCTCGCGCGGACCGACTCGGACCAGTATTGCCCGACCAGCAGACACGTGCGCAGCATCAGCGCTTTGGCTTTGACATGATGCGAGAGGATATACTTCGCCAGCCGCAAGGCGCGCTGGGGCGTAGTGACCAAAACCGTCGTATGATAATTCCTCATCATCTCGAACTCGGCGTCCGGCGCCATGTTCGAGCCGGGGATGACCGATGCCCCTATTCTCTCGGCGCCGTAATGCAGCCCAAGGGCTCCCGGGAACAAGCCGTAGTCAATGCAGATATGCACGAAGTCGTCGCGCCCCACACCGGCTGACAGGAGCGAGCGCGCCGCCAGTTCGGTCCAATGGTCGATGTCGTTGCGGGTAAATCCGACCACAATCGCCTCACTGACCACTGATGAAGTAGCCTGAAGCCGGATTACCTCCCTGAGCGGCACCGCGAACATCCCATAAGGGTGATTCGCAACCAGCGTCGCACGACCGGTCGTGGGCAGCCGCCGAAGCATTTCGAGGTTCACCAAATCGTCGGGGAAAAACGCCCGGCTGCGGAACGACTCCCGATAATACTCGACGTTTCTGTAGACCCGGTGCAACACCGCCTGAAGCCGCTCGAGCTGTATCTGCTCGACCTCCTCGCGATTGGCCGCGCAGTAGTTGATGTCGATTCCGCCCATAAGGTTCCCTTGGCTCTACGTTGGCGTTCGCTCTTTACGGTATCGCTGTGCGGACGCTCGCGTTTATTCGGGGACACCATGCGGCATGGTGTCCCCGAATAAACGCTCCCTTTCCCCTTTACCCTCTTTCACTCCCAAACCTTCTCATACCCTTTCCCGAGGTACGCCCGCTCGACGTCACGATTCCGCAACAGGTCTGCGCTCGGCCCTTGCACCACTACCTGGCCGGTTTCAATCACATAACCGCGCCCGGCTACCTCGAGCGCCATACGGGCGTTTTGCTCGACCAGCAGAATCGTCGCTCCCTGCTCTTTCAGACGCACGATAGTCCTGAATATCTCGTCGGCTATCTTTGGCGCAAGACCCATGGAAGGCTCATCGAGCAACAGCAGGCGAGGCCGCGACATCAAGGCTCTGCCGATTGCAAGCATCTGTTGTTCACCGCCCGAGAGCGTCCCGGCAAGCTGTTTGCGCCTCTCCTTGAGCACGGGAAACAGGCCGTAGACCGTCTCCACGTCCTGCTCGAGTTCAGCTTTGCTCCCGTTCCTGTGGCGAAGATACGCTCCCAGCAAAATGTTGTCGGCGACTGTCATGGGAGCGAACAACTGCCTGCCCTCCGGCACAAGCGCCACCCCCTGTTTCACGATCTTCTCGGCCGGAAACCCGCGGATGTCTTTTCCATCCAACAGTATCTTTCCCTCGCTCTGGCCGACAAGACCCGCTACCGTGTTTAGAATCGTGGACTTGCCTGCGCCATTGGCGCCGATAAGGGTCACGATTTCGCCTTTCCCAACGTGGAGGCTGATCCCCCTGAGGGCTTGCAGTCGCCCGTAGTAGCTCTTAAGGTTTTGTATCTTTAGCATACTCGTTCGAGCGCCCCAAATATCGGAGGATCACTTCGGGGTTTTTCTGAACTTCGCGCGGTTTGCCCTCGGCAATCTTCACGCCGTAATCCATCACGAGAACATCGTCCGAGATTTCCATCACGACCGACATGTCATGCTCGACCAGCATCACGGTTACGCCCGTGTCCCTTATCTTGCGAATCAACCGGGCTATCTGCTCGGTCTCGCGCATGTTCAGGCCCGACGCCGGCTCATCCAGCAGCAGCAGTTTGGGCGTCGTCGCCAGCGCCCTGGCGAACTCGACCAGCCGCCGCTTGCCGAAAGGGAGTGAACCGGGCGAGGAGTCTACGTCGGCGTCGAGACCCACGGCTTCGATTTGCCGCAGAGACTCCTCTCTTATCGACGTTTCCTCCTTGATCGCCTTCGGCCTTCGCAGCGCGATGCTCAGGGCCCCGTAGCCCGTTCGGCAATGCCGCCCAAGCATGACATTCTCGAGGATGCTCATGTTGTCGAATATCTCGACGTTCTGGAACGACCGTGAGACCCCCATCCTGGCTATCACATAAGGTCTGAGCCTCGAAATATCGCGGCCCAGAAAGGAAATCCTGCCTCGAGTTGACGGAACCAGCCCCGTCAGCAGGTTGAACAATGTCGTTTTCCCGGCGCCGTTGGGGCCGATAATCGATTTGATCGTCTTCTCTTCGACGCGAAAACTCAAGTCGTTCACGGCGACCACGCCGCCGAACTCCTTGCTCAACCCTTTTACGTTCAACATCCCGGCGACTCGTTTTCCCGAACCAGCAGCCTAAGAGGATATGGAGCATAGGGACAGCCCCTATGTTGCGGGTCTGTCCCTATACTCCACATTCCTGTACGTGAACAATCTTCTTTTCAACCCCGTCATCAGGCCGGCTAATCCTTCAGGAGCGAACATCATGATGACCATCATGATCCCGCCGTAGACGACGATGTCATAATCTCCGAAAGTCCTGAGGTATTCAGGAAGCGTTCCCAGAAGCGCTTCCCTGAGAATTGCTCCCCACACATTCGACATCCCGCCGACTATCACCATAGTCACCAACTGAATAGAGGTGTTTGCTTCAAAAGTCGTTGGACTGATAAAAGTGACAAAATGGGCGTAGTAGCTGCCCGCAAGTGACGACACTATCGCGCTGAAGATAAATATCTGCATCTTGTAAGATGCAGTATTGACTCCCATGGCATTGGCCGCGGTCTCACTCCCATGAATTGACCGAAGCACCCGCCCGATTCTGGAATCGATCACATTCAGAACCAGCCCTATAAGAACTATCACGGTAAGCCATACCAAGTAATAGAATCGAATGTCGTCTTTGAATACAAACCCGCCGACCGCCAACCGAGGAATTTGCCCAAATCCTGAAGGCCCAGCGGTCAGATCGACTGCCGAATTGAAGAAAATGTAAACAATCTCGCCAAACCCGAGCGTCGCCATAGCGAGGTAATGCCCGCGCAGTTTGAGAACGGGTCGGCCGATCACATACGCCAATACCCCCGTGATCGCCATCGCGCATATCAGCGCAAGCCAGGGCGAAATATGCCAGCGCGTCGTGAGCAGCCCCGAAGTATAAGCGCCGATTCCATAAAAAGCGGCATGCCCGAGCGATATCTGGCCCGCATAGCCAAGCAGAAGGCTCAGACAAATCGTTATCAGGGAGTATATTCCGACAAAGACAAGCGCCCCAATATAATACGGACTTCTCACGATAGCCGGCAGCCCCATCACAATCACTATGAACAGGGCCAGCGGAACGTGTCTCTTTATTTCCACGATTCAATCACAATGTGCGCCGCGAGAAAGAAAAAACCATGACGTGTTCAAACCGCGAATGTAAAAGAATCGCAAAGAAGATACCTCTTCTTTGTGTTCCTTTTCGTCCTTTGCGCCTTTGCGGTAAATAGTCCTTCTGAAACTGTCCCGTAATTCTGTAGGTGCGAATTTATTCGCATTCGTGGCACACAAAATGCCCGGAAATATGTGCGAATAAATTCGCACCCACAAACCCAACCCGAATGTGCAATTACAGGACGGTTTCTTCTGTCAGAATTTCTTCAGCCGCTGCATCTCGGCGCTTCCGAGAAGCCCCGCCGGCCGAACAAACAGCACAGCGAGCAGGACGATCAGCGCAATTGCGTCCTTATAATGAGAGGAAATATAGCCCGCTCCGAGTGATTCAAGAATTCCGATCAGGAGACCGGCGACGACGGCGCCGGGCCCGCTGCCCAATCCGCCGAGAATCGCAGCCCCGAAGCCTTTAAGCGCCAACATTGCCCCGCGCTGATAATCCATCAATGCGATAGGAGTTATGACGATGCCCGCCACCGCTCCGATTCCGGCGGACAGGGCAAATGAGAACGTTACCATTTGCTTCACGCTGATTCCCACGAGTCGAGCCGCATCCCGGTTATGGGCGCATGCGCGCATAGCCTTCCCCACCAGCGTTCGGTTGAAGAACCACGCGAGGCCGCTCACGACTGCCGACAGACTGCCAAGAATCCATAAGTTTTGCGGCAACACCGTCGCCCACAAGAAATTAATGGGAATCCCAATCGAGAAATGGGGCAAGTAGCAAGGTTCTTTCCC
>CAYVDS010000124.1:0-1420 GCA_964450145.1 uncultured bacterium | reverse complement strand
GGCAGAACGAGCAGCACCGCAATAGGGAACGCGACAACGGGCGGCAGCTTCCACGTCGTCGTCAGCGTTATCATAAACATGCCGCCGAGCATTACGAATTCGCCCTGTGCAAAGTTAATGATGCCGGTGCAGTTATAGATAATGTTGAACCCGAGCGCCACCATCGCGTAAATGCTTCCGATGGCTATGCCCGTCAATATATATTGAAGCGCTATCGAAAAGGAATACATTCTTATCTGCTCTGCAAATTCCTGCAGATGCTCTAAATCGAATGATTATGTAGGGGCGGTTCGCGAACCGCCCCTACATAGCGTGATTTACTTTCGCCTACTTTGCGGCCGACAGAGCAACGAATTTGCCGCCCTTCACCGTCAGCATCTCGAACGCGCTCTTATCAAGACCGCAATGGTCCTCAGCCGAGAAGTTGAAGATGCCGCCAGTTCCGACGAACCCTTTGGTATTCTCGATGTAGTCCCTTATTTTCGCCTTATCAGGGCCGACCGCCTTGATGGCGTTAAGCACCAGCCACAATGAGTCGTATGCATGGCCGCCAAACGTGCTCACCTGGTCGCTCGGATATTTTGCCAGATAGTCAACCTTGTACTTTGCCAACACCGGTTTTTGCTTGTTATCGGCGCTGAGATCATCCACGACCAATAGCCTTCCGGCTGGGAAGATGATCCCCTCGCCCGCCTCGCCGCACGCCTGTATGTTCTTGGGATTCCCAAAGCCGTGGCTCTGGTAAAGCGGAATCGTCATCCCAAGCTGGCGCAGATTCTTGGCTACGATGACCTGGCCCGGAACGACCGACCAGTTAATGACCGCCTGCGCGCCGCTCGCCTTGATCTTCGTCAGTTGCGCCGTCATGTCAGTATCAGCGGGCGCATACGTCTCATCGGCAACGATCTCGATCCCAAGATGCGGCGAATGTTTCTTAAGCTGCTCTCTCCCCGTCGACCCAAAGCCGTCGCTGCTCGTAATGATCGCGATCTTGGTGATTCCTTTGGATTTCATATGCTCGAAGATACGGATCGCGGCATCGCTGTCCTTCTGCGGAGTCTTGAAAACCCATTTTGCCACGGGGTTCACAATCTTTTCGGCCGCGGCGCAGGAAACGAGAGGCACGCCATATTCCTCGGCAATCGGCTTCACAGCCAGCGACGTGCCGCTGGTCGTTGGGCCCACGATCGCCACCACTTTGTCGTTCGTGATAAGTTTCTTCACAGCGTTGACTGTGTTCGCCTCGACACCGCCGTCGTCCTCGACGATGAGCTCAATACGCCTGCCATTGATGCCGCCGGCTGCGTTGACTTGCTCCTCGATCATTTTGACGGTGTTGCGTTCAGGCTCGCCCAACTTCGACGCGGAGCCTGTAACGGCAAAAACCGCCCCGATCGGGTTGACCCCGTTGGCCTTGGCC
>CAYVDS010000123.1:7210-15013 GCA_964450145.1 uncultured bacterium | reverse complement strand
GAGGATTTGCTCGACGTCGACCTCGTAGGCAGACCGCTGGCCAATTAGCCTGCCGGTGGGATGCGCAATACAATCGACGAGCGGGTTTCTCATGGCGGAAACAATACGCTTTGTGATTTTCTCGCGAGGCTGTTTGAAGCCGGAGTGGATGGAGGCGACGACCCAGTCGAACTTTTCCAGTAATTTGTCGGGGTAGTCGAGCGAGCCGTCCGAAAGAATGTCCATCTCGGTTCCCAAGAGCAACGTAAGGCTCTTCAGTTTAGCATTGATTTTCCGGATCACCTCACGCTTCTCCTCGACGCGGTCCGGCGTGAGTCCGTGGGCGATCTTGAGCGATTGCGAGTGGTCGGTAACAGCCAGATACTTGTATCCGAGCGCCTCAGCCCGTTCCGCAAGCTGTGCGATTGTCGCGTTGCCGTCGCTGAAATCGGAATGCACGTGCATATCGCCCTTTATCTGCTCGACTGTTACAAGCTCGGGCAGCGCGTCGTTCATGGCAGCTTCTATCTCGCCCCTGTCCTCCCTGATCTCGGGCGGCATCCAACGCAGTCCGACCGCCTTGTAAACGTCTTCCTCCTCTTTGCCGCCGACTTTCTCGTCGCCGCGAAACACGCCGTACTCGTTGACCTTGAGGCCAAGGCCCTTTGCGATATCGCGCAGTTTGATGTTGTGCGCCTTCGAACCGGTGAAGTACTGGAGCGCCGCGCCGAAGCTGTCCTCCTCGATCACGCGCAGGTCTATTTGCTTGTTTCCTTCAACGATAACGCTTGACTTGGTTCCGCCTGCGGCGAGCACTCTTTTGACTTGCGGGAGCGCGGTGAACGCCTCGATTGTCTTGACGGGCTCCGAAGAGGAAGCAAGGACGTCGATGTCTCCAATGGTCTCTTTCATTCGCCTGAGGCTTCCGGCGACTTCGGCGCGCTTGACCGTTCGGAATTTGCGCACGGAGGACGCGATTTCCTCCGCAACGGGAAGCGCGACCCCGAGAGACAGCCTTTTTGCGGATTCGCGGAGCAACTGGATGCCCTTGAGGATATTCTCCGCTTTTTTCGCCCCCATTCCGGGAAGCTCGGTCAACTCGCCCGAGTGAATCGCTTTCTCAAGCGCCTCGAACGTGTCGATTTTGAGTTTCGAATGTATGAGCGCAAGGGTCTTGGGTCCCATGCCCGGTATCTGCAACATGCGGATGAGCTCATCGGAAAGTCCCTTCCGCTCTTCTTCATACTTGCTGATTTTGCCGGTCTTGAGATACTCGAGGATTTTGTCCGCAGTGCTTTTGCCGATACCGGGCATATCCAGAAGCCGGTTGTCGGCAGCGATGACAGCGACGTCCTCGGTCGTGTCGCGTAGCGTTCGGGCGGCCTTTCGGTATGAGTTCACCTTGAATACCATCTCACCCTTGAACTCGAGGATATCCGCAATCCTATCGAATATTTCCGCTATCTCTGCATTTTTCATGGGTTCAAGTCCGGAAAATCTCGGGAAGATCCCCCTCGAGACTGTCCCGCACCGGCAAATGGGGATGGAATTCTGTGGGTGCGAATTTATTCGCACGCTTTGTCAAGCCATTTTTGACACAATTGGCCGAATGAATTCGGCCCCTCATAATTGCGGGACAACCTCCCTTCCCACCTTTGCAAAGGGGGTTAGGGGTCGGTTAATCGGCGGCGTTAGTCCGCGGGCTTTAGGCCCCATTTCTCCTGAAGGTCATCGACTAAAGCTTCCACGCATTTTTCGATCAGTTCAAACGTGTGGAGAAAATATTCAAATGGCGAGCCGTATGGGTCTTCGATGTCGTGGCCGCGCAGACGCCGAGGACCGTACTCGGACAGCAATCGATACTTGCCTCCGCCATCCCTAACTATGACACCGGCCTCGACGACATGATCACTCTCCATTCCGAGAACGATATCGGCCTTCTCGAGGATTGTCTTTGTGACCAGACGCGAGCGGTGACCGGACAGGTCGACTCCTCTCTCGGCGGCGACTTTGATGGCGAGTTCGGCAGCGGGACGCCCGATCAAAGCGAAAGTGCCTGCGGAGGAGGATGTGATGGAATTAATTTTTCGTTCTTCCAGCTTTTGTCTAAGGATTCCCTCCGCTATGGGGGATCTGCACAAATTGCCGGTGCAGATAAACAACACGTTTCTCTTCATTTCTCTCCTGACTCAATCTGCTGGCGGAGGCTTTCGATCATAGCTGCGCATTTGGGGTCGGTGCGTGACAAGTTCGCTATCTTACGGTGCGCGTGCATTACGGTGGTGTGGTCGGTTCTCGCAAAAGCCTCGCCTATCTCAGCCAGTGACGCCGAGGTAAGGAGCCTGCTCATATACATCGCGACCTGACGCGGAAACGCCACCGCTCGCGAGCGGCGGGCGGAAGTAAGGTCCGATTCCCGGAGCCCGAAGAATTTCGCTGAAATCCTTCGGATGCTTTCGAGGGTAATTTCGGGGTGCCGGGAGCGCTTGATTGTATCTTCCAGCACCTCTCGCGCCAGGTCGGTCGTGGGCTTCTTGCCGCGCACGCTTGCGGTAGCCACCACGCGCGTCAACGCGCCTTCGAGCTCGCGGATATTCGAGCTGATGTGCTGGGCTATCAGATCAAACACCTCAGGTGAAAGAGCGACCCTCATGTTCTCCGCCTTCTTCCTCAATATCGCAACGCGGGTATCGAAGTCGGGCGGTTCCAGCGACGCGACAAGTCCCCACTCGAATCTGCTCACTAAACGCTCTTCGAGAGTTGGTATCTGCTTTGGGGGCCGGTCGGAAGAAATCACGATCTGCTTCTTCTTGTCATGTAAAGCGTTGAACGTGTGGAAGAACTCCTCTTGCGTCGCGTCCTTCCCAGCAATGAAATGAATATCGTCGATGAGAAGAAAATCAATAGTTCGGAACTTCTGCCTGAACTCCTCTGTCGCCCGGTTCTGAATAGCGGCTATCAGTTGATTGGTGAAGCTCTCGGTCGAAAGATAGGCCGCCTTCAATCCGCGCGGATGTTCCACGAGGGCACGGTGGCCAATGGCCTGCATCAGATGAGTCTTGCCCAAGCCGACTCCTCCGTAAATAAAGAGCGGGTTATAGAGTTCGGCCGGTTTTTCGGCGACTCCTTTGGCAGCGGAATGCGCGAACAAGTTGCAGGATCCGACGACGAAATTGTCGAAGGTATATTGCGGGTTGAGGTCGGAGTACGAGAATCGCATATTTATACCGAACGATTAGTGAAGCGCATGGCGCCTGTTCTCAATAACTCATCCACAAAGTTATCAACATTCTCTGTATTACATCACAACATATTGATATAGCATGACTTACCAAATAAAATTGACAAGTGACTAGAAGCCTTATCCACAAATTTATCCACAGGTGCGATCCGTAACAAATTCTTGCAATAAGCACAAGAATGCACTCACGAGATTGTTAAACAAACGGTTGGTATTGCATTCCCCTTGACGTGGTGAAACGAGTGTTTTCCAAAAAGAGCTGGAGTGTCAAAGACTTATACGCCATAATGACCTTGTAACGGATAATTACAGCACTGAGAGTGCTCGACCAAGATAGTTTTGGCAGAGGAAGCAATTGATATTTTTCTGAAATGAGATGGCGCGGAAGATTTCAGGCGTAGGCCATCGTCTCGCCAAGAACTTCGTCGATCGTGGTGATGCCTGTGAAAATCTTTGCGATGCCCGCCTCGCGGAGTGTTTTCATGCCCGCCTTCAGAGCGGCGTCTCTCAACTCGCCCGTGGAGCATCGGTTGAGAATCAGGTCGCGCATTTCATCGGTGAGCACCATGAGCTCATAGAGACCCGTTCGCCCTTTGTAACCGATATGGGTGCATTCTTTGCAGCCGACTGCTTTATACATTTTGTGATCTTTGATCTGTTCTCGGGTTAGTTCGAGAGCTTTGAGTTCGTCGTCGCCCGGCTCGTATTCCTGACGGCAGAACAGGCAGACCTTTCGAACGAGCCGTTGAGCTATGATAGCCTCGATGGTGGATGTCAGCAGGAACGGCTCGACGTCCATGTCGATGAGACGCGTGATGGTGCTGGGCGCGTCATTGGTGTGGAGTGTGCTGAACACGAGGTGACCGGTGAGCGACGCCTCGATGGCGATGCTCGCCGTGTCGGTATCGCGGATTTCACCGACCATGCAGATATCCGGGTCCTGACGGAGGATTGACCTGAGGCATTTCGAGAAGGTGAGGCCCACTTTTTCGTTTATGTTCTCCTGCACGATGCCGTTGACCTGATATTCGCCAGGGTCTTCGGTGGTAATGATCTTCCATTTCGGGTCGTTCACCTCATTGAGGCAGGCGTACAATGTAGTAGTTTTGCCCGAGCCGGTCGGCCCCGTGACGAGAACGATTCCATTGGGCTTCTCAATAATCAACTTCATGGCGTCGTACTGTTCTTTTTCAAAGCCGAGGCCATCGAGGACGATCATGACGGCGCTGCGGTCAAGAATTCGGATAACGATACTTTCTCCGAACATGGTGGGAAGAAACGAGATTCGGAGGTCGATGTCCTTGCCGCCAAGTGAGAGTTGGATGCGACCGTCTTGCGGGAGCCTGCGCTCTGCGATGTCGAGGTTAGCCATGACTTTCAGACGCGAGCTTACCGCCAGGCTGAGATGCTTGGGCGGCGCAGCGATCTTGTAGAGCACGCCGTCAACTCGCTGGCGCACCTGATATTCTTCTTCAAACGGCTCGAAGTGTAGGTCCGACGCCCGGCTTTGTACGGCCTGCAGGATGACCAGGTTGATGAGTTTAATGACGGGGCCTTCGTGCGCGAGCGCAATGAGGTTGTTTGCGTCAGCTATTTGCTCGCGCGATCCTTTTAGGGCGGACTCATCCATAACTTTATCGACGTCGGCGAACAGTTCGTCGATCATCGCCGCGGCCGATTCACCCTGATAGCCGTAGTGTTTCTCGATTGCCGCCTGGATTTCGCTCTGTGTGCTGACGGCGCCCTCGATTTCGCAGCCAAGTATCACCTTAAGGTCGTCGATGGTGTTGATGGCAAGAGGGTCGGCCATGGCTATGGTCAAAACGTTATCAGTCTTTCGAATGGGAATGATGTTGTAGAACTGGGCGATGTCGGATGTGACCATGTTGAGGACTTCGGAATCGATCGCCTGCTGGGACAGCTTGATTTGTTCCATGCCCTGTTGCACACCCAGGGCATTGACGATATCCTGCTCGGTCGCATATCCCATGCTCACGAGGGTACGGCCCAGGAACTCGCGAGTCGTGCGCTGCTTTTCGAGAGCCTCCTCGAGTTGCGCCGCCGTTATGACGCCGTTTTCGAGCAGTATCTCGCCCAGATTTCTCGCGCCGAGTGGCACGGGTCTTCACTCCTTCTTCTGATTCTTATTCCTAGCTCACGCTCTTGACCAATTTTATGCCTGGCAGCAGATCATCCTGCTGCGTGATCATTACGGCTTCCTCCAACGTTGTCATGCCGGAGAATACCTTTAACCATGCGTCGTCGCGGAGGGTCCTCATGCCTTCGCGCCGCGCCTGGTTCTTCAGGTTGCCGGTGGGCTCGTGTTTGAGCACCATTTCGCGGATGGCATGGCTCATCATCAAAAGCTCGAGAACCGTTGTGCGCCCGTGATAGCCGGTGCGGTTGCAATTCTCGCAGCCCGCCCCTTTATGGAAAGTTATGTCGCTCACTTCTTCCGGATTCAGTCCCACCTGGCGCAGTCTCTCCTCAGTGGGGTGATCCTCGGTCTTGCAGCTCCTGCAAATCTTGCGGACGAGTCGCTGCGCCGAAACAGCCTGGATGGCCGAAGCGACGAGGAAGGGTTTTATGCCCATGTCGATGAGTCGGTTCAAGGCGCCCGCTGAAGCGTATGTATGGAGCCTGCTGAACACCAATTGGCCGGTAAGCGCTGATCTGATCGCGATTTCAGCGGTTTCACTATCGCGAATTTCACCAACCATGATGATGTCGGGCGATTGCCGGAGAATCGATCTCAGACCAGCCGCGAAGGTAAGCCCTATTTCCTCTTCGATCTGCACCTGGTTGATGCCTGAGAGCACGTACTCGACCGGGTTCTCAATTGTAATTATCTTACGTTCGGGAGTATTGATGGTGTTGAGAGAAGCATACAGCGTAGTCGTCTTGCCCGAGCCGGTCGGCCCCGTCACCAGGATGATGCCCGTGGGAATATGCAGCAAGCCCTCCCAGTTTCTGAGCAAATCGGGCGCGTAACCGAGGTCGCGCAGGTCGAGCGCGAGGCTGCTTTTGTCAAGAATTCGGAGCACGAAGCTTTCGCCATAGATCGCGGGAAGCGCAGAGGCGCGGAGGTCTATGTCTTTGCCCATCAACTGGAGTTTGATACGACCGTCCTGCGGGATTCGCTTTTCGGAGATGTCCATTCCGGCCATGATCTTCAAGCGCGACAGGATGGCGTTCTGCAAGGCTTTGGGCGGAGGGTTCACTTCGTGCAGGATACCGTCAATCCGGTAGCGCACTTTCAGTTCTCGCTCGAACGGCTCGATATGGATATCGCTTGCACGATGCCGGAACGCCTCCAGTATCAGCAACGTTACCAGTTTGATGACAGGCCCTTCATCGCTCTCCTCGTCCTCGCCGCCCTCCATTATCGAGCCGTCGAACTCGATGCTTTCGACGCTGAGGCTGCTGACGCTGAGGCTGCTCACCGTGCTCAGGCTGTCGCCGCTCACCTGCGACAACATGGTATCGACGGTCACCTCTTCGAGACCGTAGTATTTGCGAATGGCTTCTTTAATGTCTTCCGGGGTGGCCAGAACGGGGCTGATGCTGCATTCGAGGAGGAGGCGAAGGTTATCCACTACGCCGAGGTTGGTCGGGTCGGCCATGGCCACGTAAAGAATGCCGCCCTCTTTCCTTACAGGCACAATCTGGTATATCTTCGCGATAGAGGGCTGGACGAAATCGACCAATTCCTGGGATATTTCCAGATTTGCGAGATTGACGAGCGGCAAGTTCAACTGCGTTGCGAGGGCTTCGGCCAGATGTCGCGCGGTTATGTAACCGAAGCTTACGAGAACGTCGCCGAGACGTTTGTTGCTCGCGCGGGTTTGCTGCCGTTTCAGGGCGTCTTTAAGCTGTTCCTGGGTAATGGCGCCCTGAGCCAGCAGTATTTGACCCAAAGACCTGCTGCTCTCGACTACAGCCATCGGTCTCCCCCCTTCTCAGATGATAAGTCCAACAAAAATTATAGCCCACCGCGAAAGTGAAGTCAAGAAGGCGCGGATGTAATTCGCTTCAAGTCCGCGACCCGAGCAAACCCCGGCCGGGACTCACTGAAGTCACGAGCATCGAGACATTAAGGCCTCCGCCCAACCTCGATTCGGGTTGGATGCGGATGCTCGCGATGGCGATGGCGGCGCCGGGCTTTTCAATTTCGTACATATATGCGACCAGATTCTCGAGCGAGACACCCTCCAGTCTCAGCTCGACTATGTCCTCGGAGAGATCGCTTCCCAGATTGCGGCGCGACGGCTTCATCGAGGTCAGATTGTTCTTGAGGTTGAGCCTGCTGGCCGTCTGATCCAGAAACGAGAAGAGCGCGAAACCGGGTGGCCGTTTGCTGACGCGCTGGTTGATTTTTCGGGTCTCTTCACGTATCAAGTCGTATTCCTGCTTCTGCAGTCTGAGGTCAGCAAGCTGTTTGCGAGCCCGGTTTATCTGATCCGATAGGTCGGCTCTTTTTTTCAGGGCCGGCGAGACGACCGCCACCTGAAACAGGAGCGCGGCGAGAACGGCGGCGAGAATTCCGATGAGTTTTTTTTCTTTTCCCTTGAGGTTTATCATGG
>CAYVDS010000123.1:0-7159 GCA_964450145.1 uncultured bacterium | reverse complement strand
CGGAAGCTGACCTTTTCCCCTTTTTCAACTTTTGTGGCTGAGTCGATTTTGACATCGGAAAGCAGAGGCGATTCTTCGAGGCGCTTCTCGAAGACGTTTATGTCATCGAACGAATCCGCCTCGCCAGTCATTCGGAGGACATTATCAGAGACGGCCATGTCCTTTAGCTCCAGGTTTTTCTGCGGGGGGACGCCGGCCTGAACTTCGGCGAGCACGTTTAGAGGCGACACATAATTCGAGGAATAGGCGCCGAGGTGTTTGAACCTCTGCTGCTCCTGCTTGATCTTTTGTTCGGCCGCCGCGGGTGATTTGACTCCGGGCAGACTGGTCGCAAAAATCTTAAGCATGTCCTCGTTCAGCGCCTTCATCTGGTGCGACTGATCCCGAACCTGAGCCAGCACGCTGCCAAACCATGCCGCCGCAGCGACCGCAAGCAGTGCGACGCTGAACAGAATATTCTTCTTGAGGCGCGTGAAGAGCGACAACGGCGCATATTCCTCTTGCCTGAAGTTAACCGCGTTCGCCGAGCCTTCCAACCCGACGCGCGCGAGGGCGATCGCGAGGTGACATCCCTCGGCTTCATTCATGAGCGGCGGCGGAATTTCTGCGAGCACTCGCCTGTTGAATTCGACCGCCTTCACCGGCAACTCCCGGAACATGTCTTGCAGGAAACCCGTGAGCAGTTCGGTACCTGTTCCGGCGATGCATAGTGTTCCGATCTCCGCGTCCACTCCCGCGGGCGGCTGAAATGCAATGATGGAGCGCTGAATCTCCCTGGCCATTTTTCTGACGGCATCCTCGTTGTCCTCGGATAACCCATCAAGGCTTCGATAAGCAACCAACTTTTCGCCGTTGAAGAAGCCCAGGAAAGAACTCTTTCGCCCCGCGTGCAACAGAACGGTCACCTTGTCGGGCGAAAAATCGAATGGGTCGGTATAGAAGTCGGCCAGCGCCAACGCGTCGAGGGTCAGAATATTCGGTTCGACGCCAGCCAGCTTGAGGACCTCGAGTTTGTCCGAAATCAGCGATTTGTTCACTGCGATCGCCAAGCATTCGGCGCCATCGTCCGATTTGCGAATCAGAACGTAGTCTGAAATGATTTGGTCGACTGGAAACGGTATCTGCGGCTCAATCTGGAATTTGAGCGTCTGGCGTATTTTGGCGGGAGCTGTTACCGGCGAAGTGAGGACGCGGTTTATGCTGGCGGCTGCGGGAAGCGCGGTAACGCAGGTATCCCCGTTGAGCCCGTTTTCTTCGAAGGCCTCTTTAATGATCGATGCCGTCACTGCTTTCGTTTCCTGATCGGCCGCTTCCGGAATGGGTTTGCTGATGAGCCTGAGCACTTTTGTCCGGCCGCCTTGCGCACTGGCGACGGCAATCTTTACGGAGTCAGGTTGAATGTCGATTCCGACGCTCTTCGTCTCTAATATCATCTTTCCACTTTCCAGAAGGCAGTATCTATGCGGACTGTTTCCTTTTGCTGTTCGTCCGCCTCGGGTTGAACCCGCCTGAGAATCGTTCTTATTTTCACCTCGCGGCCGGATAATGATTCGGGAAGAATCCGCGCGGTCGATGTAACGAGGAAAAACGAACTCGCCACCGTGAATTTTCCTGACAGGTTGGCGCCGGCGACGCGCGTGGTCAGGTCCTCGGAACTCACGAAAGAGGAGCTTTCCCGGCTGTCCACTATGGTGGAAGCAAGCGATTCGCTATTCACGATGGCCGCGATGACTTTTTCGTCCGCAGTATTTATATTGACAAAACCGTGCTCATCGCCGCAGACTGTGACAAAGTCAACCAGTCCGGGCTTTTCGTCGTCGCCATACAGAATCTTTGAGTCGAATCCTTTTACGAATAGCAATTCGTCGACGCTGTCGAGCGGACCGTCCTTGCTGTTCATAAGGGGCGTGAGAGATTCGTAATAAGGATTTTCTGCGCCAAACGGCTCTTCCTGGTCATTCTCGTCTATCCAATCGATGATGCAGTCAATAAGGTTCGGGTCAAGCTCAAGCAGCTCAAACAGCCGTTTAACGCTTTCAACCATCGCCGTGTCCGGAGTTTCCGCGCCGCCTGCCGCTGCCGGCCTTTTCACGAGGCGGTTCAAGTTGATCTTTCCCATTTCATCCGAGATGGTGGCATCGGCGACCCCCGATTTCGTCTCGATTCTTATTTCGGCGGCCCATCCCTCATCGAGCGCATCGCTAGCAAGGCCTTTCTTGTAATCGGCGAGGAAATCGTTCAAGAGAAGCGCTTTTGCTTTCTCGACAGCCGAACGCGCGGCTGTCTCCGCTTTTAAACTGTCCAGCAAGTTGCCGGAAAGCGTCGCATGAACCCGCATGAGATAGTTGACTTCCAGCACCACGACTGCGAGAATTATGGTCACGAGCAGCGTCAGTAACAATGCAATTCCGCGTTCGTCGAGCCGCGGTCTGCGAGAGATTCTCAAGGTTATTATGTCGTATTTGCTCATATAGTGTCAAGCGTCCGAGTTAAGCTGTAAATCCAAGGAAACGTTTGTGTTTCGTCTTTCATTGCGTGCTGGAGCCCGCGTTTTCTGCGGGCTGCCCGGTTTCAGAGGCTGTTGACGAGGCGGCGCCTTCCGCTTGCGAGCCTTCAGTGGCTCTTTCTTCTTGATCCTCGTCGGCCGTTTCTGTCCCCTCGGCCTCCTGTGAGGGCTCATCGAGCATCGTATTTACGTGAATAACCGCAATTGTTGAAAATGGGTAAATGTCGCCCTTCGAGTCGGCAAGTTCGACCTCGACCTTGACTGCCGTCGGGAGAGTCTCCTTTTCCTCATAGCTCCATTCCTTGAGCCATTCGGTTCCATCAAAGTATTCGGCATTAAATGAACGAACATTGAGCGTCCACTGCCAATTCGGGGACTCCTCATCATCGGCTTCCTCGGCCGAGTGCGCGACGGTGGAGGGCTGTACGGCGCACCGCAAGAGGAATGGGTTGTTGTTGTCAGTGAAGAGCTGCTCTTCGCCAGCTTCCTCTGAAGGGACAACCTCATAGGTGACGTATGCAAAACCGCCACCGCCCGGCGACGCGCCGAAGCGAGGATTCGTGCTGAATGCGCTGAGCGAGTCCGTATCCGATTCCTCGGCAGTCTCGTCATTCCCGACGAAAACAGAGAGCGTTTCCTCTTCAGCCGCCGACTGAGTGGATTCCGCAGCCTTCTCAGACTCAACAAGGGTCGCGAGCGGCACGTAGGCGGAAGAGATGTTCTGGGAGATGTTGTTCAGGATGAAATTCGCGCGATGGTAGATGGACGCGCGCTCTTCCTGTTCCTCCGCGTTGTTAATAGTGTAGAAAAATGAACCGAAGACAATACTGAAGATCAGCGCAAGGATTGCGGTGGCCACTACCACTTCAATGAGAGTAAAGCCGCCGTGCGATGAAGCATTATTCCCTTTCGCTTTTCGCCTTTCGCCTTTGCCGTTCTTTTTTTTCATTTGGCGGACGTCCTCGCAATCATTGTCTCGAGCTCGAATTCGCCGTCCGGGCGTTTCACGATTATCTTGATTTTCTTCAGATTCTCTATGTCAGCCTCTTCAACTTCCAGTTCCCATGTGCACTCCGGGTGGATAGGCCCGAAATCACCGGAGTCACTCGCCAGAGTATCGAACGGAACAGTCATTGTCTCTTCCATTTTTTCGCGTGCGAGCACGGTGGTCAGCGTCTGGTCTTTGTGCTTGCGGGCGAGGTCCAGGCTCATGAGGTGGGTCCCGAGAAGCGTCACAAGAGCAACCGCAATTATGCTCAGCGCGACCATCACTTCGAGGAGAGTGAATCCGCTGTTTGAACGATTAGTAATCATCCGGTTTCGCTGTTCGCGGGGAGCAGGGTCGGGATGCCGCTGACGCCATCATATCGGACGGTGAATGTCTGTCCCTCTTCATTTTCGAGATAAATCGTGGCGGGACTGCCGTCGCCGAGCGGATTGAATTCGATGTATCGCGCGCCCGGCGTAGGGATTTCAAGGTCTCTTTGCACTTCGACGGAAGCGAAATGAACTCCGTCGGGGAGTTTTTTTCGCGCAAACATGGGCTCAGACGGCGTTGTCTCCTCGATGCTACCGTCGATCTCCTCGTACTGGAGCAACTCAAACTGCGTCCCGATTCGGATGCCAACGGAAGAACCGCTCTCTTCGCCCTCCAGTTGCTCGACCTGGGTTATCCAGTAGCTGTCGTCGGAGGGGTCCATGTAGAGTCTATAGGTCTTGTTCCTTGTGACGGATTCGCCGTAGGCTAGACTAATAGTTCCGGAAAGCACGCGGGCAGCGCTCTTGAGCCTCCTCTTGGGAACAAAGGGGTCGAGCCGCGGCAACACGATGGCGGCGATCACACTGATGATCGCCATGACCATAATGAGTTCTATTAGTGTGAATCCCTTCCTGTTCATACTTCTACTGTATCTTCCAACTTTCGATGTCAGCGTTTTCGTCTTCGCCGCCTTCAAGGCCATCGGCGCCAAGGGACTTTATTTCATAGTCGAACCCTTGTGGGCCGGGGGAGGCGTATATATATGAATTGCCCCACGGGTCGTTGGGCACTTCGACGCTTTCGATATAGCCGCCCTGTTTGTAGTTTTGCGGAATAGTGCCGGTTGTGGGCGCGCTCACAAGCGCTGTCAATCCCTGTTCTGTGGACGGATAGAACCCATTGTCGAGCCTGAACAATTTCAGCCCGGTCTCGAAACTTCTTATCTGCGCCTTTGCAGCGTTAATTTTTGCGTCCTCGGTCCTCTTTATGAATTTCGGAGCGACATATGCGGCCAGGATGCCTATGATAACGATGACCACCATGAGCTCGATCAGGGTGAAGCCACGCTCTGATTTCAGTCTCCGCTTTCTATCCATTGAGAATACTCTCCTTCACTGAACCATCTGATTGATGTCAAATATTGGCAACAGGACTGCCAGCACGATGAAGCCCACGATGGCCGCCATCGTCACGATCATGGCCGGCTCCAGCAGCGAGACCAGCCCCGAAAGGCTCGTGTCCACTTCATCGTCGAGCGTGTCGGCGACTCTTAGAAGCATTTCATCAAGCTGGCCGCTGCGCTCGCCGAGGGCCACCATGTGGGTCACGACGGGCGGAAACGTTTTGCTTCTTTTCAAGGAACTGGCGAGGTCTTCGCCTTTGCGCACGCTTTCCTGCGCCTCGTCGATAGAGCGCGCGATGATCCGGTTATTCACGATGTTCTTAACGATTTCCAGAGAGTCCATCAGGTTGACGCCGCTCTGAGCAAGCGTCCCGAGAGTTCGGGCGAAACGCGCCGCCGCCAGTTTGCGATTCAGTTTGCCGAAGATCGGCGCCCGAAGCTTCACGCCGTCCCACGATGTTCCTCCGATTTCTGTTTTGACGTATCGGCTCAGCGCGAGAGCGAGAATGGCCGCGGACCCGAATATGAGCCACCAATATCCCCGCATAAAAGCGGAGACCTCGATCAGCGCGACGGTCGGCGCGGGAAGCGCCCGGTTGAGCTGCATGAAAATCTTGGTGATAGTCGGGATGACGTAGGTCAAGAGGAAAACGACGACTCCGAAACCTATCGTCAGCATAAGGCACGGATAGAGCATAGCCGCCGTGACCCGGCGCCGTAATGCGAGTTGTTTTTCCATGTAATCGGCCAGCCTGAAGAGGACAACTTCGAGCGCCCCTGACGACTCGCCTGCTTTTACCATGTTCACATATAAACGGGGAAAGTACCGGGGATGCTGGGAAAGAGAGGCGGAGAGGGCGGCGCCTTCGCTGATGCTTTCTTTTACCTCATATACGATCTTTGTCAGCGCCCTGTTCTCCACCTGTTCGAGCACGGCGTTGAGCGCTTCGACAAGAGGCATCCCCGCCTGCAGGAGCACGGCAAGCTGGCGTGTAAAAAGGGCGATATCGAGCGTCTTCGGCCTCGAAAAAAAGTCGGAAAGGCTGATCTCCCTGGTAGGTCTTGCGATCTCCCTCGTTTCTCCAAGTTGGACTGGCAACAGACCCATCTCGCGAAGTTTCGCTCGAGCGATCTGCGCGTTATCGGCGTCGAGCACGCCCTTTATCTGCTTGCTCGCGTTGTTGATGGCTACATATTCAAATACGGGCATTGTCTAACGACCTCGCGTCATCCCCGCCCTCTTTGTGGTATCCCCTCAAAAGCGGGAATGGCTCGCAAGAAAACCGCGCTAATTCGGCGCCACGGACATAGGGATAAACCTCCAACATAGGGTCTATCCCATGTTCGTGGCGTCGAATTAGCGCCATCTGCACACGGATAACTCAACGCGTCGTCACACGATATCCTCGCGCGTTACTCGCAAAACCTCTTCAATGGTAGTGGCGCCTGAGACGGCCTTTTTGACTCCGTCCTCCCGGAGTGTAATCATGGCGTTCTTTGTAATCGCTTCCCGTTTTACCGTGTTCGAGTCGACGTTGCTCAATATCAAGCCTTGAATGTTGTCGCGGATGAGAAGGAGCTCGAAGATGCCGGTGCGCCCGCGGAATCCTCTTCCCACGCAGGCGGCGCAACCGGCGCCGCGCCACAGCATGCCTCCCTGAAGTCTGTCCCTCTCGATTCCTATATTATTCAGCTCGAGATCGTCGGGCACGAAAGAGGTCTTGCAGTTCGGACAGATGGTGCGGACCAGGCGCTGTGCGAGCACGGCCACGACCGAGGACGACACGAGGAACGGTTCGATTCCCATGTTGAGGAGACGTGTGACTGCGCCCGGGGCATCGTTGGTGTGGAGGGTGCTGAAGACGAGGTGGCCGGTGAGAGAAGCCTGAATCGCCATTTCAGCGGTCTCCACGTCGCGGATTTCACCGACGAGTATTATGTCGGGGTCTTGGCGAAGGATGGACCGCAATCCATTGGCGAAGGTAAGATTTATTTTCGGCTTCACCTGTATTTGGGCGATGCCGTCCATCATGTACTCGATCGGGTCTTCGATGGTGATGATGTTTTTCTCCATCGAGTTCAGGCGGTTAAGGGCGGCATATTGTGTCGTCGTCTTCCCGCTGCCTGTGGGTCCCGTCATGAGGACAATCCCGTGCGAGTAATCGAGGAGCCGCACAAACTGACTCAGGTTTTCGGTGCTGAGGCCTAATTCCTCGAGCGAGAGAAGGAAACTTCCCTTATCCAGCAGCCTCATGACAACTCTTTCGCCGAA
>CAYVDS010000122.1:0-15120 GCA_964450145.1 uncultured bacterium | reverse complement strand
TTGCGCGCGGCCGAGGCGTACATGCGCACGGTCGCCGCGACCGACATCGCCGAGGCCGGCCTCGCCAACGCCATCGCCGTTCTCAAGGCCGACAAGATATACCGCACCGGCGATCCTCTCGACCCGACTGTGCCCATCACCGAGACGTACGATTCGCTTGTAGACAAATGGCGCACCGAGTTCAGTTCGCCCGTAATCATAAAATATACGGTCGGCGCAGGAGACGAAACAAACCTGCAAGCCGGAGACATAATAACCAACTACGTCAATAATCCCACCGCGCTCCCATATCCTGCGCGCTATCTCGCGAAGGCGAAAGTGATTGCCATAGACACGACAAACATTGCCGGTGACAGTGACGGGCGAATTTACGTGAACTCTAACACGACCGTTCCGTGGCAAGCGGGTGACAACCTCAAGGAGGATACAGGGACCTTCGACGTCGCGATTGCGAGCGTAAGCGGCGCGGTCAGCAAACCCGACGAAGTCGACCTCGATGGCGATGGCGCAAATGACGCTGTTTGGCGTAATTATTACGACGAGAGCGGTGCGCTCCTTGGCCGCTATGCAGTGCTCATTCAGGATGAATCGAGCAAGATAAATGTAAATGCTGCGGGCAATATCGCCGAGGTTGCTCCCGGCGCAGGAACTGTTTACAGTCCCACGAATAATGATTATGGCCATGCTTCCAACGAGGGCTCGAGCGGTTCCGAGATAAACCTTGCCGATGGCCTCAACACATCCGTCGCCAACGCGCGGCAGCTTGTTCTCTATAGAAACGGCCTACCGGGAGGTTCATCCTGGGATACCGCGTTCCCGCCTACTCCGCCCGGCGCATCGGCCAACCGGGTAGTCCTTGGAGGGCAAGGCAATCTCTTAACCACGTCCGGCACCCCCGGCACTTTTGACGATGACGACGATAATTTCAACAGGTATTTCTATGAGAACGACGGTGTCGATAATGATGGAGACGGATTGATTGACTCCTATGACTCGAACGAAGGCCTAAACGAGCCTGAAGAGTTCCGGCCGCTCAGACCTTTTCGGTTGGACCCCTTGGATTACAATCAGTTGGACGATAACGCGAACTCCATTTTTGATGAAACCAACGAGTCCGACGATCAGCCGGTGCTCGCGCTTGAGCAACTTATAGATTCGGAAGGCGTCGCCATTGCGAACCCGAGCCCTACCACCACTTTTCTCTCTGAGGCAGTTAGCACCAACTTTGGGGGTGAAACCAGCGCGGGGCGCGAGCGTCGCCACCTCTTGTCCACGAACTCGCTTGACCGCAACCTTAACCAAGATGGTGCGCTCAGGATAAACCCGAACTTCTCGACTCCGCAGCAAAACGTGGCTGCGGTGCAGGCTGCGTTCCCGGCCACCGGCGCGGGCGACACCGACCCGTTCGAGCGGCCCGACCTCCGCAACATGCAAGTCGCCGCCAATATCTATGATTACCGCGACCGCAACGTGTTCCGCAACGAGATCGCTGATACCGTCGGAAATATATTTGCAGGCGTGGAAGCCATAAGAATCAACGAAGTGCTCGTTCGCGCGGCCACATGTATTTATGAAGCCGAGTATGTAGCAGGTGGATTCTGGAATGCCCTTACGGGGAGCGGAGCGGGCTCCCCCAGAAGTGGAGCTACCGGGAATGAGGGCTATCTCCAGAATCCGGGAACGCCTCCGTCCGGCGCCAACGAGATATCGAATGGTTTTACGGTCACACTGCCTACAAACACGTTTTCCCCGGCCGGAAACTACACGTTCAAATTGCGGATGCGGGTGCGCAGCGACGGAGGCTCTACACTCCCCGGCGACAATGGTTTCTGGTTATTAGCTAACGGTACCAACCCGGCGACCAATCTCGTGACCGACTGCATCTCTGGCGCGCCCGGCTCGGCGAGTTGTCCTCAAAGGCTAGGCGCCGATCCGGGGCAAGCACCAGTGGCGGCGGGAACGATTTGCCGGTGGGCGGTCAACTCTCCGACCGGCTACAACACTTGGTATATTGAAGAGGCTCTTGTCAGCCTCAACGGCGGGACTAACACTATTTACCTCATGAAACCCGGGATAACAGGGGGTCCGAACCAGGATAATGTAGATATTGACTGGTTTTTCCTTACGCAAGAGCCGGATTGCGAGTGGATCGAGCTTGTCAACCTTAGTCCTCGCACTGTCAACGTCAACGGCTGGACCCTTACCTCCGAATATATCAAAGACTGGGACGAAACTGCGGCAGTTTCCTATTACAAGGAGAGCTATCAACTGACCTTCCCCGACGTCAATATGAGTGCCATTGATGACCCGACGGTCTCATCCCCCGGCCCTCCTCATCATATAGTTTTCACGGTAGACCGGGACGACACTGTCGGATCAACGGCAACCGTCGGCAATACCATATCATTCAATAACACATGGACAGGTCTTGCGACAAGCGCCAACGTTCACGCCTTCACTTCCGTCACAAACATCTATTCCGGTTGGATAGATTTCTTCGGCAACGAGCCATTTGACGATAATAACGACACCACAGGTCCGTCGGGCACACGGAATGTCTATTCGAACGTGGACGTCGCCCGCCTGTTGCTCCATGACGCAAATGGGAATCTGGTGGACAGCGTCACGTACGATTTCGGGAAGGTCAGAGAAGGCTTCCGCAGCCTTCAGAAGGATCATCCGGCAAATCCCGGAGACAGGCTGGATTCGAGCCAGAATTTCAAGCTTCTGGCTTACACGGGGAGTTCCATCGATCCACTCACAGACTACAATGTTTTGTCCGATGGCAACTATGACGATTGGCAGTTCTTGTGGGGCGCAAATGAGTGGTCAACGCCCGCCGTGCGGAACAATCGGAGCGGAACCTACTCTGATCGAGTGGCCACGCCGGAGAGCCATGTCAAGAATCGACTGTTCTCAAGAGTCGGCGAGCTTGCGAGCGTGCCGTTTTACAACGAGTTCTACGCGGTCATCGGATATGATGAACCTCCCGTCACCGGCACAGGCGGTGATGAGTACGACGCTTTGCTGGTTCCGGGCGCGACGATAACGTGGAACGCCCCATCGGCTCAAACCGCAACCCTGATTTCAATTCATAAGCAACCGGGTGGCAGTTCGACCGCGCCGGACGGTTGGATGGTTGTCAGAGGAAATTATAGTAATCCCGTTAACACGTGGTATGGTTCGATTCCGACCGCTGCCAACGATATCACGTCCGGCAGCAGCTTCAAGGCTGATATTACGTCAGTTAAAGCGCTCGATGCAGTGATGGTTGATGACCTGACACCCACTGCCCAGCTCAAGGCGGCGGACGTGCGCGGCTTGGCTGAATATTTCTCGACAGCATTCATTGATCTCGAAGCAGCAGCTGCCACGCCGTCGGGCGCTGGCTATACACAGGTGTGGTGGCCCGGCTCCGATAACCCGAGAGTTTATCAGGTGGACCCAGCCGACAGTTTCACTTTGGAATGGGACGAGGATGATGGCGTTCGCGAAGGCACATATAATCTTTACAGCGTGGTGAATTATGGCTCGACGGTCGAGAGCGAAGCGCCGCTCTTTGTCGGGCCGATAACGACAGTGAAAGATTCCACGACCCAGCAGGCGACCATCAGTTTGAATATTCAGAATGCAGGCGCGGCGGCTGCGCAGTACCACTTCATGCGCGCGATACTCGCTCCGCCGACGGAAACGTTCGGGCGCATCAACATCAATACGGCGAGCCATCAGGTGTTGCAGGGATTGAGATTGAAATTGCCGAGCGCCAGCGATCCTTCACAGGACGCATCCTACTCGCCCACCAAAAGCGAATACGCCACCGCGATCATAAACGCGCGCAACATCTCGGCGTTTGAGTCGATTGGCGATGTTTACCGGACCAGCGAACAGCTTACCGGCAGCACACTTTATCTTTTCGAGCCCGATGTTTTCGAGAACCTTTCGAGCCTCGTGACCACACGGTCGGATGTCTACAAGATAATAGTGCTCGGCCAGGCCGCGACGGACACGAACAAGGACGGAATAATCGAGAGCGGCGAGATCACGTCGGAAAAGAAGCTTGAGATGATTTATCAGAGATAGAACCACAAAAAGAAAAAACTTGGGAACCACAGCGGATTTCACGGATTTCACGGATTTGGAAAAAAGAACATCAAAACTTCTATATGGAGAAGTGAGCGAGAAGATCATTGGCGCCGCGATAGAGGTTCATAAGATATTGGGTTGCGGCTTTTTCTTGAAGCTGTATATGAAGAAGCTTTGGTTTGTGAAATGCATTTGCGGGGAATGGTCTTTGAAAGACAAAAACCCCTTAGCATTTCGTACAAGGGAATGAAGCTAAGAGAATACGTCTGCGATTTCCTGGTGGAAAAGAAGGTATTGATCGAGTTGAAGGCGATGAAAATGTTAACCGATGTGGAAGAAGCTCAGGTTCTCAATTATTTGAAAGCCTCCGGCATTCGAGTTGGATTGCTCATGAATTTTGGGGAGGAGTCTCTAAAATATCGAAGACTTGTTGCTTGATCCGTGAAATCCGCTACTGTGGTTCCAAGACTTCTTGATTTTTTTTGGAAGGAGATGGTTTTTGTGAGTGGGCGTGAGCGTAATCGCTATATAACGACCACTGCGGTGTTCCTGCTGGCGTTTGGCCTGCTCGGGCTGATGCTCGTACGGTCGGTCAGGGTGATGGCCCAGACGTTCACTTGGCGCCCGCAGGCGGGTATCTCGAACACGTACGCTGGCGGGGTCGCCTCGACTCAGCGAGTGAGTTTCGCGTTCGATGACAACCTGAATACGGCGGCCACGACATATACCAACGCCGATTTCGCCGGCGACGGGGCGACTGCCGACACCGTCTTTACGTTCAGCGGAAGGTGGTCGGCGTTTCAACAAACGAGCAGCCTTATCAGGAACGTCGGCTTGTACGTGCTCAGGGAAAGCACCGGCAACAGCCTCGACCAGTGGAAGATCGAGTACTCGCTCACCGGAATTTCGGGCACATGGATAAATCTCGACAACAACGCGACCACGGCTGACCCTATCGCGAAAGGCACAGTGAGCACGCTCACAATACCTTCGAGCATGGACATTGCGAATGATCTCCTCGTCAGGACTACGACCAAGCAACTTGGGACAAACATTTACGCGAAATTGAACACTTACGATATCCGGGTCGAAGCCGATTTCGACACCAGCCGCGGCGGAGCGTGTCCGCTCTTGATAGGCACCATTTCGCTTCCGGACGGCGCAATCAATGCGGCTTACAGCGAGATAGTGGATGCCTCGTGCGGAAACACGCCGTACACGTGTACACAAACCGGCAACTTACCGACTGGTCTGACGGGCGCGAACACCAACTCTCCCAATTATGACTACCAGATTTCGGGCACGCCCACGGCGCCCGGCGACTATACGTTCACGATGGAAGTGGACGACAGCACCACGCCCCCGCAGGAGGCGCTAAAACAATATACGATCCATATCGCCGGATTGGCGATTGCGCCCTCGAACCGCAATCTGATTGCGATTAAGAACACCGCCTATAGCCAGACTTTTTCGGCCGTCGGCGGAACCTCTCCTTATACGTGGTGTCTTGTCTCGGGCTCGATACCGCCCGGCCTTTCGTTTACGTCCGGTGTCACCGGCTGCACTGCGACAGGCTCGAGCATTACTCTCTCGGGCACTCCGACAAACGACGGAGTCTACGGCTTCACGCTTCGGCTGACCGATTCGGTCCCCGAAACCGCCACCGCCACCTTCACGCTCCAGGTCAAATCTTCGGGCGTCACTCTTGTGCCGAAGAAGCTCAAAGATTATGTCAAGGGGATCAATTACGGAACTGGGTTGACAGATATGGTCCCGGAGTTCATCATGGCCACCAACATCGACAGCAGCGGCGCGGCGGGCGATATCTACTACGTTCCGAGCGATCCATCTGCCACCTTGACTCCGCTTAGCCCGCTGTTGCTTAATCCGGGCGGTTCCAACAGTCTGCCGTCGGCGCAATCGGGCGCGCTAAGGGTAAATATCGAAGGAACGATAGGAATAACACAGGCTGTGGGAACATACCCGCTTGAAATTGGCATACGTGACCCGAGTAATCCGGCCGGCCCCACCGATGCAGAGACCTATAACCTGAAAGTTCTTGACCGCAAGACCCTGCTTCTGAAAACTCCACCCGCGGCTGTGACGCTGCCTGCCGACAACATATTGGAGTTTCTTGTTTTCGGAGAAGGAGGCGCGCCGAGCATTGATCCAAATCCCGGTCCGTGCACCAATACTGTTGACGGCAAGAAGGTTGCTTACTACAACTATGCGTGGCAAGTGACTCCGGCCAACGCATCCTCCCCATCGCTGGGAACATCGAGCGGCACATTCCCGGATTGCGGTTCTTCCCAGCCTTCTACCGTCACGATTACTTTCGCGGATAGCACGGGAGCGCCGGTAACCGGCGACTACAACGTAACATTCCGGGCGCAGGATGTGTTGCGCAGGCAGAACCCTACGACTGCGAGCTATGAGTTCACGCCCGTGACCGTACGCATCAAAGTTATTGCGCCCGCGGGGCAGACCCTCGAAAAAGGGACGGGAACAGGGACGAAGCTGAGGCAGGAGCAGTACCGATAAATAAAAGGGGGAAAAGGGGAAAAGGGACCGCGCGAGGCGCGCGCAGGCCGGAGGCTGGCGACCTGAGGACGGAGGCAACCGATTTTTGATTTTGGATTGGAACAAAAGAAAGAATGGATTCCCGCCTTCGCGGGAATGATAAAAAGGCGCGGGAATGACAAAAAGGCACGGGGTTTCTTGTTTCTTGTTCATGGTTCCTGGTTGAAAAAAAACAACCAGGAAGAAGAGGGAAGATTGGAACCACGGATTACACCGATTTCACGGATTTGCAGTCACGAACGGATATCCGCTTCTTCGCCTCCAGAATCCGTGTCCATCCGTGTGCATCTGTGGTTAAGAATGCCTCTTCTCCTTTTTCTTTTCCCCCAATCCGTGGAATCCGTGAAATACTTTGGTTCCTCTATTTCTTTTTTTGTTGACATGAGGTAAGGGGTAATATATAATTGAGTTGTAACCGTTGTGCTCTCAATGTTTTGTTTACATTCTGCCCGTCCCCGTTTCGGAGTTTCTGGAACAGTGGGACGTGACAGTGTGTTTGCAGTTGAGAAATGGCCAGAGCGGGTGGGGAAGATCTATGCGCTAAAGGCCGTACGCACAGCGGCTGCGCCTGCCACAATGGCGATTAGAAACCAGACACGCGAAACAATTTTGATGCGCTACGGGAGGTTACTGAGCGCCGTACGTATATGATTTCATCCGGAAAGAAAATAGGCGTCGATGCAGGCTCGTCGCTGATCAAAGTCGTCGAGCTCGGCAAAGGAGGCGGTGGCGCCGAGCTGGCAAGATGGTCAGTTGTGCCATGGCGCGCCGCTCCTAACTCGCCGCCAGATGCCGCCCGCCAGATGCAGGCGAAGGCGATTGACGCCGCGATAAAGAAAAGCGATTGCAAGTGCCGGGATATCGTCGTAGGTGTCCCGGGCAACAACGCCTTCATCCGCAACATAAAACTGCCGCCCATCCCTTCAAGTAAGATCGACCAGATAGTACGTTACGAGATACAGCAGACCATCCCATTCCCCATCGAGAATATCGCGCTTGACTATCAGGTGCTCGAGCCCGACGAATCGAGCGAGGTCGAGGTCATCATGGTCGCGATGAAGGGGGAAGTGGCCGAGTCGTTCATACACGACGTCGAGCAGGCGAAGGTGAAAGTGGGGATTGTGGATTCGATCCCGCTTGCCCTTTACAACTGTTATCGCTACAACGGCTACTCGAATAAAGAGGATTGCACGGCCGTCATCGAACTTGGCGCCACTTCGTCGAATATCCTGATCGAGCTCAAGGGCGAATTGAGGTATTGCCGGAGCGTAGGCATCGGCGGCAACGACATCACGAACGCTCTTGCCAGAGAATTCAATATCCCGTTCGAACAGGCCGAACGCATCAAAATTCAGCACGGCCTCATCTTCCCCGAGACGCAGCAAGGTTTCTCCGACGATCAGGTCCGCGTATCGAAGGTCATTGCCGGAGTCCTCGACAGGCTTCTGGGCGAGATAAAGCTGACGGTTGGCTATTTCCGTTCGCTGACGGGCGCTACAGCGATATCGAAAGCTGTGCTGGCAGGAGGAGGCGCGCTTCTCAGGAACATAAAGCCTTTCCTCGCCGACCGCTTGGGAGTGCAGGTCGAGGTGCTGAACCCGTTCAAGAAGGTGGGCCTGCCCAAGAACCTGATGGACGCCAGGAAAGTGGCGCCGGCGCTTGCCACCGCCGTCGGTCTTGCCCTGAGGAGTTCGCAGGAATGCTGCCAGTTGAAGATAAGTCTGGTGCCGCCGAAAGTGAAAGCGGTTCAATCGCGGCGCACGAAGCTGTCTTACAACGCCGGAAGCGTACTCGCTGTGTTAGGGATCATAGGTCTCATCCTTTGGCGAACTGTGCCCGAGGTCGTTAACAAGAACGCCATAATCGCGGCTTTCGACGTTGAGATAGGAAAATATCAGCAACACGAACCCCAACTCAACAATTTCCGCACTCAGAAGAACCTGCTGCTGAGCGAATATAATCTCTATGCAAAATATCCCGCGAAGGCCGTCGATCCGATGACGCCGCTCATCATACTCTCAGACTCGCTGGACGAGAACAATTCGTGGCTGAAATCCGTCCAGGTCAGAGAGAACGGAGTAACCGTCAGAGGCGTGATCAAGAGCGACACCAAAGTTGAAGAACTGAAACAACTCTCCAAACTGCGGGTGAAACTCGAAAAGTACTGCTCAGAGGTTAAGGTCAACGAACAGAGCGAAACGAGCGAGGGCCTGTCTTTCACCCTCGATTTGAGCGGTCTGGTGGACGTGCGCAGATATCTCGAATTGAGAGAAAAGGAAAACGTAACTGCTCAGAACCAGCCGGCCGAAGCCCGGAAGGAAGGGGCTTAGGCTTCTCGACGGGAAGTCTTTGTCATGCAAGCGAAGTTCTCACGAAAACTGATCGTCAGCGTGTCGGGCGTAGTCGCGGGACTTGCCGCGCTTGCGGTCGTCTATGTCATTTACCTGAGACCGTACGTGAAGTTGTGGCTCGAGGCGAGAAGCGAGATAAACAAGCGAAAGACCAGACTCGAAGAACTTCGAACGGCATTTGGAAATCAGAGTAATCCGCAGGCCGAGATCAGCGTGTTGAAGCAGGAAATAGCGATTCTCACGGAGGCGAACAAGGCGCTGAAGAAGGTGAAAACGCCGGGCACTGAGAGTCTGCCGGAAGTACTCGAGGACCCCGACGAAAAGATTCGTCTCGAGCTGTATCGCGACTACCTGAAGAAATCGTTGGAAGATAATGAGGACAATCTGAAGGAGAAGCTAAGGGGAGCCAATATCCCTCCGCCGGAATTTGAACTCTATGTAGAAATCGACAAGGTTGAAGAGGCCGCCTACTACTTGAACAGGGCCACCGGGCTGGGCGGACTCGTGGACGCCATATCGAAGTCCCGCCCGGGCAAAGCTTCGCTGACTCTTGATGAGCTTAGCCTCGAAGATTACGGCGAAGGAAACAAGCGCCGCGACGGGGCAGTCAACATATACAGCTACGGGCTGAAAATGACGATGGATAACCAGACCCTTATATCTTTCCTGTATAATCTGCAGTCGCAGGACAGCTACTACTATGTCGAAGATATGCAGATCGAGCCTCGCGGCGGAGGCGGCGGGTCGGGCAGCCCGCAGCTTGGAGTTACGGCGACAGTAAACACGACCATGGTCTTTGAAAGTCAGGCGAAAAGCCAGGTTAAAGCCGCCGCCGAGGCCATTTCGGCCGCGGGCAAGCCTGCAGCCGCGGGCGGCGGAATGCTCGGGGCATTTCTGATGATGCAGTCGCAGATTCAAGAAGAAAAGGCGAAGGCAGGCCAAAAGAAGTGGTACCAGTTCTGGAAGCGGTCCAAGAAAGAAACAACGGAAACCGAAAAAAAGTAGGGCCTGCGGCCAAGTGAGGATTGAGAACTATTGAGTGCGATTCTTGCATTCTTAAAAACCGTTTATGAGCATAAAGAGAAAGTAATACTGGGGATTCTGGTTCTTGCGTTGGCCGCTGTCGCATTCGTGCAGACGCGCTCAAAAAAAAATAGCGACTCGGACGAGGGAAACGGCAAAAACCCGAAGCAGTTCATAAACGACGAATGGAAACCGGCGCCGCCGCGCCCGCCCGGCTCCTATAGGGTTCCCGCGGTGAACAGCCCGGTGCCCTTGAGTAATTACCTCGACATGGTTAAAGGGGGTATTTGGGGGAGATCAAAATCGGGCGGAAAGGACAAGCCGGAACGGGAAGAATGGGCGGATATCAAGGTGAAGAGCATCTTTGATCCCACCCATTCAGGCAGCTATATAGCCATCATCGAAATAAACAAGCGTTCGAGGATTGTAAAAGAAGGTGAGACATTCGAGGGGTATGAAGTTCGCCGAATAGACGGAGTACGAAACTGCCTCACCGTGTTCAGACGAGAATGGAAAGACGAGAAGGAGTTTTGCAAGGAACAGTGAGGCGCATGTAAACGTTGGCCATCGGGAGTGGAGGAGGCTTTTCGGCTATGGAAAACACCTTGCCTGGGCGGTTTGCACAAACGGCGCGCATAGTCTTCTTAGCGTTTTTCATCGCATTCATGCTTTCCCCGCCGATTCCTGCTGAGGACAAACCATCGGCTCCCGCGGAAGGCGCGACCGCCGAATATCAACTCCGTATCGACAGAGGGACACAATATCTCGAAGAAGGCAAATACCGCGAGGCGATTGCCGAATTCAATCGAGCTTTGCTTCTCAATCCGGCCTCGGAAGAGGCGAAAAAGAACATTATTCTGGCCAACCAGAAGATCGCGGCCCGCTCAGCCACTCCCGACAGGGCTTCCATCGAACAAGACCGCCTGAATTTCCACCTCACCAAAGGGACCGAATACTTCGATGCCGAGAAGTACGATCGCGCCATAGCCGAGTGGGAACAAGCCCTGCAGATCGACCCCGAGAACAAACTCGCGCAATCGATGATCGAATCGGCCAAACGCGCAAAAGTAGACTTATTGATAGAAAAAGGACACGACGCTTTCTTTGCGGGTAATGTCGAGGAAGCAATTTCGATTTGGGAGCAGGCGCAGGAAATCACCCCAACCAGCCAGGTGCTTGCGGACCTCCTGGCCGAGGCGCGCGACGTTCGGTATACGAAAAAGAAGGACAGGGCGGCCGCAGACCTCAGGCTGCAATCCCAGAAGATGCGCGAGTTCATTGACGGTATGGCTTATCTGCCGGAAGGGGCGACCGCGGACGGCCTGAAGCGGCTAGACCCCTCGCAACGACCGGCAGCGCCCGAGCACAAGCAGTTTGGGGCGAGGGAAGCGATCATGAAGGAGTTGTCGCAGCCGGTCGCCTTCGAATTCGAGTGCGAATCGCTTCGCGGCGTGCTTAAGTTTCTGACCGAGATAACCGGCATCAACATCCTGATTGATGAGGACGTCTTCGAGCAATTTGGGAAGGAAGAGGACTGTTTCGGAAATGAGGTTGACCGTAAAGAGATATTCGTGACGATTCATGTGAGCGAGCTTCCGCTCGAATCCGCCCTCAACGGTATGCTCCGGCAGCACGGACTCGGTTTCTCGATCGAGCGCGATTTCATATACGTGTCCACTCCCGATGTGCTTCGCGGGTCTTCTTTCGAACAACTCGAGACGCGGTTCTATCATTTGAAGGACACAAGCAGGCTGGCGCTCCCGAAGCTCGATGTCACGGCCGCCACGATTAGCGCCGGAGGCGGAGGCGGAGCGGAGGCGCTGGCTTTAGCCGGCGGCAGCTCGATCATCAGCAACACGAAATCGATAACGGGGGAAACCGTTCAGGAAATCGACCCTGATTTTCATGAGATGTCGATTCCCAAACTGATAAACATCCTGAGAACGTTCATACCTGTCGTGGTCGACCAGACAAAACAGACCACCAAACGAGCCCTGACGGTTGGTGAAGACAGGGAATACGGCGGTATATCGAAGCAGACCGACCAGATACAAATGTTTGCGTCGTCGAGACAGATATGGTCCGATGCAACAGGAAGAGAAATACTTTCGCTTATTGACTTCGACCCGCACACCAATACACTCATCGTTCGCAATACGCCCACTAACCTCGACATGGTCGAGGTGTTCCTTGACCAACTCGATGCCGAGCCGAAGCAGATAGCCGTTGAAGCAAAGTTCATAACGTACAATCTTATCGAGGCAAAGCGGGCTGGAGTTGACTTTGCGTTCGGAGGCACAACCAGCGTCGGGCAAGAGCCGAATCTGGACCCTGATACCGCCCAATTTGACACTGACGACGGCAATATCAATGTGAGCCTTGAAACTGATATAGGCGATGAGATAACAAGCACGGCCTTAGGCGGAGCCGATATTCTGTTCCGCTTTACAAAGGGCGACGGCGATTTCCTGAAAACTACGATCAATCTCCTGGAGGACTTGCAAGACACGCGGGTAGTTTCTGCGCCGAGGCTGGTTACGTTAAACAACAAGCCGGCGGTCATTCAGGACATAACCAGGCGTTCGTTCAGGAGCGACGTCACCATTGAGACTACCACCATTGTCGGGGCTACCGCCGAGACTACCACCTCGAGCCAGAGCGTAGACCAGACATTCACGGATGTAGATGAAGGCGTGATACTGTCTATTACGCCACAGATTCAGCCAGACAACACGATCCGTCTGTTCATAATGCCGGCCCTCTCGGCCATCACTGCCGTGGACCAATTTGAGACGGTCTCCAGCGCGCAAGGGCAAGTAACTGTAAATACGGTCACAAGACCCCAAATAGCCATACAGACTCTCTTTTCCAATGTCGTTGTCAATGACGGAGACACCATAGTCGTCGGGGGGCTTATCAGGGACAGTTCCGGCTACCAGAAGAAGGGAGTGCCCTTCTTCAAAGATATTCCTCTTGTGGGACGAATATTCGAGAACGAAGCGCTCATAAGCGAGAAACAGAACCTGTTGATTTTCATAACCGTAAATATCATGGATAACCGCGGAATCTCCTACACCAGGTTGAAGTAGCGAACCGTGAGATGCCTTACACCCCCTGTGCCCAAAAGGTCAGGGGGTGTTTTGCGTAAATGCGCGGAAGGGTTGCGAAAGTGAACGAGAACCCTTCAAGGTCCCTTCCCACTGCCTCGGCCTTCGCCGCTTACGAACTCGCCTTCGCCGCCGGCCTCGTTTTCTTCGCTCCGTACGCGCTTTTGAGGATGCTCGGAACACCCTCGTATCGCGCGGGCATAGGCCAGAGACTCTCGTTACAAGGCGGGATATCGGAGCTTCCTTCCCGGCCGGTCTGGATTCAAGCAGTCTCGCTGGGAGAAGTCAAATCCGTCACGCCGCTCATCCGAAAGATCAATGACGACAATTGCCCGGTTTTCCTCACCACGACAACTGAGACCGGGTTTCGTGTCGCCCGAGAACTGCATGGCGCGGGCAATGCAGTATCCTATTTCCCCTTGGACTTGACCCCGGTCGTAAAGAGGGTGCTCACGCGGGTGAGGCCGAGGGCTATCGTGCTGTTCGAGACCGAAATATGGCCCAACTTCATACGGGCCGCATCCTCCTCTCGAGTCCCGATAACCATCGTGAACGGAAGGATATCGAAAAAATCGTTTCGATACTATGGGCTGATTCCGAGGGTCTTCAAAAACGCCTTTTCGCGTATCAGTTTCGCGGGAATGCAGTCGGCCGCGGACGCGGGACGGGCGCTTGCGCTTGGGGCGCCGCCCGATGCAGTCGCCGTCTGCGGCAATATGAAGTTTGATGCAGCGCCATCGCCGCCCTCTCTCGATGAGATTGAGAAATTGCGTCTGGACCTCGCGCTCGAAGGAGATACACCCTTGATAGTGGCGGGCAGCACCCACGAGGGAGAGGACGAAGCCGTTCTTCGAGCTTACGCGGATATTCTCTCGAAATCGCCGAAAGCGCGCTTGCTGATTGCTCCAAGGCATCCGGAGCGCTTCGATGCCGTCGAAGAGTTGATCAAGGGCGCTGGATTCAGGGTGAGACGGCGCAGCAGGCCGGCGCGCGGGGCGGGCGCTGGCGGCGTCATACTCCTCGACACGGTCGGAGAGCTTGCGCGCGTCTACGCGATGGCTTCAGTCAGCTTCGTCGGCGGCAGTCTCGCAAAAGTCGGCGGTCACAACATTATTGAGCCCGCCTCCATGGGAAAACCTGTTTTGTTCGGGCCGCACATGCATCACTTCGAAGATGTGAAGGAGGCCTTCCTGTCGGACAACGCCGCCATATGTGTCAGGGATCACAAGGAACTCTCTTCGGCCATCGCGAGATTGATCGAAAATCCTTCTTGCGCTGCGGAATTGGGAGAAGCCGCCATGCGCGTGGTCGCGGCAAACCGAGGCGCGACTGACCGATATTTCGAGGCGCTGAGGAAATATCTGGGATGACATCTTGGAAAAAGCCCTTAATTCGGGGACACCATGCCGCATGGTGTCCCCGAATTAAGGGAAGAAGCCTATGGCCGCATCCGTGGCAATATTTGCGTTACATGGTGTCCCCGAATTAAGGGAAGAAGCGCCGAATAAGCGCCATGCCGCATGGTGTCCCCGAATTAAGAAATGAATGTTTTGCGGGAATCCGAATGAAACGCTCTGCTGGCTTCGCCATACTCTTGTGCATTCTGGTCTGCGCGGTCTTCGCCAACACGCTTCGGAACGACTTTGTGTTCGACGACATCTCCACGATAAAAAACAACCCGGCGATACGCAGCGCGAAGTATGTCCGACTCTATTTCCTGAGACCCTTTTTTTCTGTCGGGCAACCGGCGAGCGGACCTGTCGCCTATGATTATTACCGCCCCATGGTGCTGCTTTCGTTTTTCGCCGACCATCGAACATGGGGTCTTGCGCCCCTGGGCTACCATCTGACCAATATTCTCCTGCACTCGGCCAACTCGCTGCTGGCGCTTGCCCTGGCGAGGGCCCTTGGCAGAAGCGCCGTCGAAGCTTTTATCGCGGCGCCGCCCAAGTGGAATCCCGAAGCGGAAGCCATTG
>CAYVDS010000121.1:0-15238 GCA_964450145.1 uncultured bacterium | reverse complement strand
TTGCCACGAAACACTTTACTCATCCTAATCTACTCCTTTCACTTGTTGAACCGATGCAGCGACTCACTTCCCCCCAGCACTGGAATACGTCCGCTCATTATTGTAAGCGGACGCGGTGAAACCCATGGTGTGAGTAAGTCATCCCCCCTTTCGATGAAGTATTTTTGTGGGCAGGCCCTTTCCTTTTGGCAGGTGATTTAGGGCGTAACAATTCGTTTCTTCACGCTATTTGTTTCCGCATCGTAGAGCGCTGGAGCCAATTTCCTGAAGAGTTCTCGTAACGTTATGATATAACACAATGCTCTTATTTTTTATAGCGACATTATAACATGCACGCTTTGATTTGTCAAGGGCTTTTTGTAAGAAATTTTTGGGTCATCAGCGGATGTCTTCATAGTAATATGTTGCATGTTACGTGCTACGTGTCGCATGTCGTTGCGCGTTGCATGTTGCATGTTGCGGGAAAATAGGGACAGACCCGCAGCAAAGGGTCTGTCCCTATCTTCCCCTACGAAACAACTGGTCTCTGAGCACAGCTTATAGGCGGAAACTCAGGCGAAACAATCACGTAGCAGGAGTTGCAGTCAACGCAGGTGTTGACGTCGTCCTCGCGGCCGGCAAGGGACTTTGAAACAAGTTCAGGATCAGCCACAAGCGGGCGAGCCATCGCCACGAAGTCTGCCGCGCCGGAATCGAGAATCTCCTCGGCTCGCCTGAGGGAGTTTATGCCGCCTACGGCGATGACGGGGCCTTTTATGTGTTTCTTGATAACTGCGGCGTTTTTGACCCATGTGCCCTGGGAGATAGCGTTCAACATTGGCCCGCTCGCGTAGCCCACTCCGCCCGAAACATGGATAATATCGGCGCCGTTTTGGAGCAATGTGGAGGCAATCTCGCAACTCTGATCGAGAGTGGTCCCGTCTTCCACTAACTCTTCGCTACTGATTCTGCACGAGATGATGAGGCGTTTGTCAACTCGCTCTTTGATCTTCTTAAGGATGTTCAGCGCGATCCGAAGGCGATTCCTGAGGTCCCCGCCGTATTCGTCTTTCCGATGATTGCTTGCCGGCGAAATGAACTGATTGAGCAGAAAACCGTGCGCGCAATGAACCTCGATCAAATGCGCGCCCGCGTCCCATAGCATCGAGGCGGACAAGGCGAACTTGTCCTCCATCTCGAGAACCTCATCGTGCGTCAGCGCTCGGACCTCGCCTTCGAAGAACGGGGCAGGGATGGCGGAGGGCGCCACCTTTATGACGCCCGGAATCATGTTTTGCCGGCCGACATGATTGATTTGCACTCCGGGCACTGCGCCTCGATCTGCAATCATTCGAAACAGCCTTGAAAACCCGTCGACATGTTCATCATCGAATGCGTTAAGACCTTTGGGCCCGAATCCGCCGCCGGGGGCAGGCGAGGTTGCGCCAACGATGATTGTGCCTATCCCGCTTTCCGCCACCGGTCTATAAAATTCAATAAGCGCGTTGGTTACCCGACCGCGTTCGTCGGCCAGGTTGACGTGCATCGGCGCCATCACTAGCCTGTTCGGAAACGTGAGCCCCCGGATAGTTATGGGCGACGTGGCCAATTTGTACGGCATGGATGCTCCTCCTATTAGTCAATCTTGATTTCGATGCCGCGACTGGCGGCGTGCTTGAAATTCCATTCCATGGGGTCTGCCGGCGGCCGGTCATGCTCAGATTCCGGTTTGCGCGAAAGCTTTATCGATTCGGTCGGGCAAGACGGCGTGCATGCTCCGCAGCCAATACAGCGCTCGGCCAGCACCCGGTAGCTGCCGTTGTCCTCGACAATTGCGTCCATTGGGCAGCGCTCGTCTTTGCAAACGCCGCACGCGGCGCACGTGTCCTGGTCGATGGAAGCCACGAAGAAGCTCTTCGCCAGCAGGCGAGGCGCCTTGTATTCCTTTACTCCGCGAAGTATGCCGCAACAGCAAGAGCAACAATTGCAGACACCGACTAAAGGCCCTTCTTCAAAGTTGAATGTGCAGTGCGCAAGCCCTTCCGCCTCTGCATCAGCCATGATCTTGAGCGCCTCCTCCTTGGTGATCGCTCTTCCTCTGGGGTACTTCTCAAAAGCGTTCTGCTCTGACGAGAAAGCGAGACAGTTTTCAAGCGTGTGGTTGCAGCGGTGGCCTTCGAGGGCGCGCTCTTTTCTGCATACGCAGTCCAAGACCTGGAAAGAAGTGGCTGCCTCGATCAACCGGCGCAAGTCCTCGTATCGGTGCACGTGCAGGTCCTGGTTTATCTGGGTACTAACCGGTATTACGCGGAACGGAGGAGGATCGAAGCCGCCGAGAGTATTGATGAGACTCGGCAAATACTCTTCGAACAGTTTCGCCATTTCCTTGTCCATGCGATTCAATTGGAACTCGTAGATGCCGAATACGAACGGGAACAGCATGTACATCTGCTGGCCGACCATTTTGAACGTGCCGATTTGACCCTTTTCGGCCATGTCGTCAAGGATTTTTTGCATCTCAGTGACCGGCGTGCCGAGGCGCTCGGCAATGGCCTCGGCGGTCTCCGGGATGGGGCGCATCTGAAGCGCTCTCTCGGCTTCCTCGGGGGTGAAAATCTTCCGGAGGATGTTCAGCTCGACGCAGCTTTCGGTTGCGGGGAAACCATTCGGAAGTTCATCAAGTTTCGTTGCCAGTCGCTTATAGACGTCAGTCATTAATGCCCCCTCCTGAGAAACATGGTTCCGGGTCAACTGTTTCAGGTTTTCAGGTTAAACTAATCTGGCAGGAAAGCCAGATGCATTTCTTGAATGTCGGGTTTGGCGAAATATTCCACGGCTTTCCCGTCACTATTGATTCTCCATGTGTTGATGGTCCACAGGTCATAACATTTTCCTGTAGCAAGCACGCGATACGTTTCTTTAACCATGGCGTCCCAAAGGTTCCCCTCTCGCACATAGTAAACAATCTCCACTTTTTCAATAGCGGTATAGGTGAGTAGAGTTGTTACGTAATTCCGGACGCCGGAAATCCCCACATATTCGGGAGAAAATGGCATAGCCGGAGACACTCCGCCGTGATGCCAGACGATATTTTCCGCACAATAGTTGAATGCCTGGTCAAGTTGGCCTTTCCAGAATAGCGTGTAAATATTATTGACAATTTCCGCTGAATCAAAAGGAATGTTGGCTGGGGGCTCAGTTGAGGGGATTTTGATATCCACAATGTCTTTGGCGCCGCCGTCATTCGTTAACGCCAGTTCAAACCTGTAGGTATCAAAAAACATTCGGACATAGTCGATGCCATGGGATGCGGGCCTGGTCTCAAAGACGACGGCTAAATCAAATCTCTTGCCGGTAGACGGAACATATCCCTTGATATTTGTGTGAATATTCCGGCAGTTTCCCTGGATGATATCGAACTCCCGTTTGACTTCATCAATATCTATCCGAGAAAAAATCCCTTTCAAAAAAGCCAGAACTTGATTCTTCCCCGTATAAGTCCCCGCCAAAGCAGTACGGCCTTCGTAGCCGGGGGAAATCCAGATCACGTCGTTCGTCAAAGAGTTTGTTATCGACCCGATCATCGTTTCCTTGTCCATTGGAGCTTCCTCCCGTTAGTTGGACAGTTCCGGGGTAGAATAAGCTAGGGTCCTAATTGATTTGGCCAACAGGCTCTTACGCAATTTCCTCGACAGTCACTTTGAATTGCACGTGCCCCAAGCCGCCGAGGTTGATGCCCGGGTCGTGACAACGGAATCCCGGCATTGCCGAGGTTATATGCGAGTTATGATAGACTCGGTCCAACAGCAGATTAGCTCGCTCGGCCAACGGTGGGAGAGCGCCGACGCAAACGGGCGCGGTGCTTTCGGCGGTATTGAGCTGGGGGCCGTTCACGAGGATGTACTTTTGTCCGGGCTGGAGTCCGGCGAAGCAATATTGCGAACTGACGACTTCGGCGACGATCCGGTAGCGCCCGATGTTGAGCATTGCGTTCTTAAGGCCCTCTTCCATTTCCGGTGAGAATTTGGCGAGGTCCTCTTGGGTCATTCCCATCACATTGCTTGCAAATTCTTTTAACATCTCGTCCATGTCCTAATCTCCTTCTCTCTAATCCTTATGACCTATATTTCTCCTCGAGCGCGTTGTATTCGGGCACGCCGAGGAATTGGTTGAATTGCATGAAGGCCGCGAGGAATCCGCCGAAATCAGGCGGAGTCCCCGTTTCCTTGAATTTCTTGAGACACTCCATGTTGGTCTGAAGCGTAGTGGCGAGGCAAATGCCCGGGTAAATGGCGATGGCGAACCCGTACTCCTCGAGGGTCTTGGCAGAAGGCGAAGGCGTGCGCGGCGCCATATTTATCAAGCATGGTTTCTTGAACAGTTTGGGAATCTGCTGCATCTGCTCTTCGGTTGTCGGCGCCTCGATGAAGATGACGTCCGCTCCGGCCTCTTCATATGCATGGCCTCTTTCAATGGCCGCATCCCAGCCTTCGACGGCGAGCGCGTCGCAACGCGCAATAATAATGAAACCATTCGACTTTCTGCTGTCGACAGCGGCCTTTATCTTTGCGACCATCTCGTTCTTGGGTATCACCTGCTTGCCGCTCATATGGCCGCACCTTTTGGGCCAGACCTGGTCTTCGACGTGGATGGCGGCCGCGCCGGCTCTTTCATATTCTCTAACTGTCCGAATCATATTAATCGGGTTCCCGTAGCCGGTGTCCGCGTCGGCTATGAGGGGTATCTGAACCGCGTCGGCTATCGCTCGCGCGTTCATGAGCATTTCGGTCATCGTCAGAAGGCCAATATCAGGGAATCCGAATCTTGAGGCCGCTGTCCCATATCCCGTCATGTACAGGGCTTCAAATCCGGCGCCTTCTATCAACTTGGCCGTGAGCGCGTCGTATGCGCCTGGCGCCACTATGAGCTTGCCCTTTGAAAGCATTTCCTTAAACCGGCCGTCAGAGCTCATTCAGTTGACCTCCTAAAAGGGTTCATGGTTCACGGTTAAAAGAGGCAAAAGAGGAATAATAGTGTGTCTTATTGCGCTATCCGTTATCCTTCGGACAGGAGCTTCATGATGCCGCCTTTGCGAAGCGAGTTGAGCATCATTTCGTGGAGACGTTCGCCCCTAAATTCCTTGTTCGTGGTAAGATTCCTGACAAGCGCCGCCTCAATATCGACTTCGAGCGTATCACCTCTGTTGGTTTGCGCACTGATTCCGGGACAGACAAGCACGGGCAAACCTATGGCGATGGCGTTTCGAAAAAAGATGCGACCAAACGATTCGGCCACGATGGCGGCAGCGCCGATGTATTTCAGGACATCGGGCGCCGTCTCACGACTCGAGCCGCAGCCGAAGTTGTTTCCGGCCACAATCAGTTCACCTTTTTTGAAATTCTTTGAAAACTCTGGGGCAATGGCCTCGAAAACGTGCGCGCTCGCTTCCTCAGCGGGAAGGTCCATGTACTGTCCCGGATTGATCTGATCGGTATCAATGTTGTCGCCGAACGTCCATACGGCTCCTTGAAACTTCAGCCCAGCCATCGATCACACCTCCCTCGGGTCGGTAATAGCGCCTCTGAGAGCCGAAGCGGCAACTGTTGCGGGCGAGGCAAGATAGACCTCGGCGTCGGCGCTTCCCATGCGTCCCTTGAAGTTCCGGTTTGTCGAGGAGATGCATCTCTCCCCGGGCGCAAGCAGGCCTGTATGCCCTCCGAAACAGGGGCCGCAGCACGGATTGCAGATAATTGCGCCCGCCTCCGAGAGGGTTTGTATCACGCCGGATTTCATCTCATCGATATAGACTTCACGTGAGGCGGGGTACACATAAAGGCGCGTGAAGCGGTTGACGCTGCGACCTTTGAGTATTTCGGCCGCAACCCGCAGGTCTTCGAGCCGTCCGTTTGTGCATGAGCCGAGGAGCGCTTGATTAACTGGCGTTCCTTGCGCCTCCCGGACCGGCTTCACGTTGCCGACCGAATGAGGGCATGCCACCTGGGGTTCGAGGCCGCTCACATCGACATCGTGGGCGCTCGCATATGCGGCATCGGCGTCGGCGGCCAGTTTTCGGGAGAGGACATTGGCTTGACTTTTGAGATACGCTAATGTTTTATCGTCTGCGTTGAAGAATCCGAATTTGGCGCCGATCTCCACCGCCATGTTGCTCATTGTAATCCGCGCTTCGATGCTCATCGAATCGGCAGCTTCGCCGACAAATTCAGCGGATTTATACTGAGCGACTTCCACGCCGAATTTTCCCGCAATGTACAAGATGATGTCCTTCGAGGTGACAAGGTCAGGAAGCTTGCCGCGCAACATGAACTTGACCGTCTCGGGAACTCTGAACCACAGCTCGCCGCGCGCTAACACATAGGCCATCTCGGTCGTCCCGATGCCTGTGCCCGCGGCGGCCAATGCTCCGTAACTGCATGTGTGCGAGTCGGTGCCGACAACGAGAGCACCGGGGAGCGCATGGCCCTTTTCTATCATGACTTGATGGCAGATGCCTTCTCGTTCGCCGTAGTAATGTTTTATTCCCGTTGTCTGGATGACGGTGCGCACCATCATATGCGCGGAGGCCATCCGCTCGGTTGGCGCGGGGACATAGTGGTCAAATAGGACAACGATTTTGTCAGGGTCCCAGACTGTGCTCACACCGGCGGACATGAGCTGCATCCAGCTCCGGACGAATCCTTCGTGCAGCATTGCGCAATCGATGGGCGCGATGACATATTCTCCCGCTTTGACGGGTCGCCTGAGTTTCTCGGAGAAGATTTTTTCGGCTATGGTCTGACCCATGGTTACGCCCTCATTTAGCTCTGACAAACGCCCGCTTTCTCTCAGTTCTCATATAGTAAACTGAGGGTTCGGTTCCCATTTCGGGAAGCAATTGGAAGCTTTTCGCGGTTTTCTTCAGTTTCGCAACGTCGCTTTCCGGATTTTCGAGGTCTCCGAAGGTCCGACAGCTTGTGGGGCAAACCTCGACGCATGCAGGCTCCTGGCCGTTTTTCAGCCTGTCCGAACACAAGTTGCATTTTTGGACGACTCCCTCGATGCCCCGCAATTCATTTACGCCATAAGGAATGGGCGTATTAGGGAAGTAGAACTCTTCCTGTTTCACGTATGTGCGAACATTGTATGGGCAAGCGGAAATACAGGCCTTACAGCCGGCGCACTTGTCGTAATCGATCAGAACGATGCCGCTTTTTTCGTCCCGGTGCGTCGCGCGTGTGGGACAGACTTTTTCGCACAGCGGTTTCTCGCAGTGATTGCAGAGAACGGGAATAAACTGTCTCTTGACATCCGGCTGTTTGCCCTCTTCCTTTTCGAGGACAAATGCCCAAAAGACTCCGGGCTGCGTCCCGTGCTCGGCTTTGCACGCCATAGTACACGCATTGCAGCCGATACAGAGGTCCAGATCAATGAACATCGCATATTTACTCATTGTTGTTCCCTGCCTTGTAGATTTTCACCCTGGCACAGGTATCAATTTGTCCCGAGACCGGGTCGACCATTTCCCAATCAAACTTGATAAGCGAGTTTGAATTTATTCCTTTTCCCTTTGCGATCGGTTTCTCGCGAGCCCATGCGCCGAGGTTACCGAGTGTCCCGACAACCCTCGGATGAACGCATTCCGTCACCCGCGCTCTCCCTTTTACTCTTACTTCCGTTTCGGACTCCACCCAGATCATGTCGCCATCCTTAATTCCTTTTTTCGCCGCCGCACTCGTATGGACGAGAACGTAGTGATCCATGCGATGCCTCTTGCAGACATCGTCTATCCATGCGTTTTCTGCGTTAAGCGAGTGGGCGACCAAAGCCGTCTTGCTGTTGGCGAGGAACAGATCGTATCCCTCCGCCTTGCTCTCGAACGCGGGGCACGGGCGCCAATCGGCCAGAGGACGATAAGGGGAGGTATCCCACCAGTCCATGGCCAATTTCTTTGTCACTGTCTTCACGTCTTCTCCAGCGTCAATCAGATGTTCGAGATAGATGGGGATGCGCCCTTCCACGAAAGGACCGGGGAACGACTCTTCGACGCTCTTCGGGTAGAAATCCAGCGCCGCGCTGTCGCGGAACATTTCGTCATTAAATGCCGCGCCGCCAGTGTAAACTTCGACTTGTTTCTTGCAGATTTCTTCGACTGTGTACTTCCTGTCGGGTCGGAGTTTTTCTGAGGCCACGCCCAATTCAAACGCCACGTCAAAGCCAGTGCCCCGGTTTATGACTTCGTTCATCTTGGCGAGGATGCCGAGGCGTTCCGCGATGTCCGTCAAAACATCGAGCCAGTTCCTCACGCCTGGGGGCGGGTCTACGACCGGCTGGACAATCTGTCCGTACCATTTGCCCGGACCGGGCGTGATAAAGCCGAGGGGTTGGTTGGCGGGAAACGTCCAGTACCGCTCGAAGTCATGCGCTTCCGGCAACAGAATATCGGCAAATTCGGAAACTTCGTCAATTTGGCGAGTAAATCCAAGAATGAAATCAAGCTTCTTCAGGTTATCCGCAATTGCCCGCGGGTCGAAATAACTCTTGATGAAGTTCGAGCGGCACATGATGAGGGCCGATGGTTTATATGGCAGACGGAATTTCCCGGGGTCGTGCATCGTGAAGTGCGGCATCGCGGGAAGAAAACCTGTCGCGGGGAACAAGCTCATCAAGTTAAGAGAGTCTGGAGGGGCTGCTTTCTTCGGCGGATAAGGTGAAAAGAATGCGGCTCCACGGGCGAGCTCGTAGTGGTTGTTTGTGAGAAGTCCGTCTTTTCCTTTGTAAGCTCGCCACAAGGAATACGGCCCGATTGCGTTCGTGCCGAGGAGACCGCCCGGATTGTTCGGAGCGCCGATCACAATATTGAGCAATTGAAGCGAGAAGCAGTTGAAGTAGCCATTCTTGTGGGCGTTGACCCCTCTTTTGAAATCTATCGCCGCGGGACGCAAGGGCAGTGTCTGGCCATCGATTTCGATCGTGGCGCCGATTTGCGCGGCCTCTCCGAATTCTCGAGCGAGCCGCCGTATTGTATCTACCGGGACCGTTGTGATCCGCGAGACTTCTTCCACCGAATATTTTCGTACATGCTCCTTGAGAAGATCGAACGCGGGAGTGCACGCCCCATCAGTCAGGTGATAGACTCCCGTCAAGGCGTAGTCCTTCACATCTGCGGCGTCGTGTTGTTTGGCTTGTCTATCTACCGGGTCCCACACCAATGGCTCGTGAGTTTGAGGGTCCCTTGCGTAGCGGCCATCCGGGCGCACGAGATATGGGGCATTGGTTTTGCGTTTCAGGAATTCCGCGTCGTAGATGCCGAGTTCGTTCAACAAGACGTTTACCATTCCGAGCGCCAGGGCGCCGTCCGTTCCCGGCAGGATCGGGACCCACTCGTCGGCTTTTGCGCCGGCATGGCCGCAGATGGGGTCTATTACGACGAGGCGAGCGCCTCTTTTGCGCGCCTTTGCCATGTTGTCGATTGCGCGCATGCAATTATTGTTTGCGCCAAGCCCGAGTTGGGCGCCCCACAGAACCATATAGTTACAGCGATCGAGGTCTATCTCCGAATTGACCGTTCCAAGGGTGATGAAGAAAATTGTGTGGAGACCACTTCCGCAATAAGTGGCGTTGTATAAGTCGTAGTTGGGAGTTCCGAATCCCTCGCCGAAACCCCTTACGATTGCCATGTTGCACAAGTCAAAATTAGCAAGCACGAGTTTTCTGGGGTCATCTTTGCGGACTTTGTCGAGCTTCTCGACAATCGTCGTCATCGCTTCTTCCCATGATATCTCTTTCCATTTTGGGTCGACGCCTATCCCTTTTTCCGGATTCGTTCGTTTCAAGGGCACAGTGACGCGGTTCGGGTCGTAGAGGTCGGCGACGCGCGCCATCGATTTTCCGCACACCTTCCCCTTCGAACTCAATACGGAAGAGTCGCCTTTGATGCCAACGACTTTCCCGTCTTTCCTATGCACCTTGATTGCGCAGACATTGAAGCAGCCGTTGCAGGAAGTGGGAACCCACGCCTCTTTATCAGAACCCTTGGTGGCCATGTGTACTCCTTTCGGATCAAATGCCATTGTTCGATGCCCAATCGGCTCTCAACCAGATTGTTTCGTGTTATAGCGGTGGCTCATATGTTCCGGCTTTCAACAGGGAATACCGAAAACACACGTCGCCACACGCCCGGAGAATAATTGCAGCAAGCAGGAACAACAGCGACGCGGCCCCCGCGGACACGGACGAGCCCGACCGTAAGATGGCGACGATTACCAGCGGAAGCAGAAGACCGCAAATGAGACCGCCTCCCACAAACAAAAGTCTGGAATCGCCGCGAGTCAAGATACGCACGGATTCGCGGGAAGCAGCCGTTGAACCATTTGATGAAGACATCGCCCAAGTGTATGCCAACGTCACAACGAGACAGCCGAATGTCGAGACCATAGCGGCGATTCGATATCGCGGGTCCATTCCGTTTCCCCCGCTGGCCAAAGCCAAAATCCCGGCAAAAATCAAGACGGCCGAAGTTAAGGAATGGGCAAAGAACAGAACCGGTGTCCAGAAGGTTTTCCAGAGGCGAATCGAAGTCATGGACGCAAGCAGGAACCCGCCGTATAACATCACGAAGAGTGAGGAGATCAGCGCAACGAATTTGACGGTTGCAGATAGCCCGTCCGAGATGCTAACTGCCGGCGCAACAACGCTGATTCCCCCCAGAAGGATCAATGCGGAAATGGAAATAGCGCCCCGGCTCATCCATGCTTTAGCTGTGTTCGAGATAACTCGCCAAAACCGTGAGGGATGGCCAAGGTCAAGGAATAGCACAAATGCTCCTATGAACACGAGGAGCAGCCCCGTTATCATACCGGCTCTGGAATTCGCGCCAACCCCGAGGGCAAACAGCGCGGCCCCAATTCCCTCAGTCGAGAAACTCAAAGCGACCGGGAAATTCCATCCTTTGTTTCGTTTCGCCTCGACAATGAACCTATCCAAGACTGCTCTCCCCTTTCTCACCTGCCGTCAGAGAATCTCCGCATCCCTACAGGGTCGAAAGATTCACTTCGGTGTTACCTCTCCCGCCTTACCCGGATGGGCCAGGATCCTGCCCTCTCCCTTTTGCATAGCGAAATTATGTTTTATTGTAGCGTTATTATAACACCCAGCATCAGCCCTGTCAAGTCTTATTTTCAGATAACTCGAATTTTTCAGCAAATATCTTTCCCCCCGCGAACGGCTTCAATTACTAGTTCCGCCAGGTCAACTGTTTTCACTTTATTGCTCATGTCTTTGAATTTGACGCCGTCCTCCAGCATGGTCAGACAGTAAGGACAAGCAGTTGCGATAGCTTGTGAATTCGTGCGAAGGGCGTCCTCTGTTCGCTTGATATTAATTCTCTCCCCGGTGTTTTCCTCCATCCACATCCTGCCGCCGCCGGCGCCACAACAGAGACTTTCGCGTTGAGAATCGCGCATTTCAACCAGCTCAACGCCTAAAGCCTCGATGATGTCACGGGGCGCTTGGTAAATATCGTTGTACCGTCCAATATAACAAGAGTCCTGGTAAGTGACGGTTCCCCCCAGCTTACTTTTCATTTTGAGACGGCCAGACTTGAGTAAATCGGCAATTAGCTCGGTGTGATGTATTACTTCGAAATTCCCTCCGTATTGCGGATATTCATTTCGGAAAGTATTAAAGCAATGAGGGCATTGCGTAATGAGCTTTGTAATACCATAGCCATTTAACGTTTCCAAATTCTCCTGAACTAAAGATTGGAAGAGATATTCATTTCCAAGCCTTCTGGCAAAATCGCCGCAGCATTTTTCCGCATTACCAAGGATGGCAAAGTCGATGCCGGCGAACTTCATGATTTCAGCCGTTGCCGTGGAAACGCGTCTGTTGCGGTCGTCGAATGAACCGGCGCAACCCACCCAATAGAGATATTCCGGCGTCGTATTTTCCGAAACTATCTTAACTTTCAATCCATTCGTCCATTCAGAGCGTTTCGTTTGGCCCAACCCGTATGGGTTGCCGCTGTTTTCGGTATTCCTAAAGATAAGATTCAGTTCGGAGGGGAAACTACTTTCCATTAATACCTTGCTGCGGCGCATTTCCATGATCTTGGGAACGTGCTCTACGAAAACCGGACATTGCTCCATGCATGACCGGCAGGTCGTGCAAGCCCAGATGGCTTCCTCTTCAACAATATTGCCGACCACGCGCCCTTCGTCGGCCAGATGATCTCTCAAATCTTGAATCAGTCTCTTGGGCGACAGAGGTTTCGCCGCTAAATGGGCCGGGCATTGAATCTCGCATCGGCCGCATCTGACACATGCGTCGGTGTCAAGCAGATCCTTCCATGTGAAGTCTTCAAGCGAATTTGCGCCAAAGCTTTTAATGGCGTCATTTTCGAGGTCGAGAGGAGCGATGGCTCCCTTGGCATCCAGTGACCTGAAATAAATATTTATGGGTGCGGTAATGATATGAATTAACTTTGAATGCGGAATGTAGCCGATAAAACCGAGGGCCAGCGCCGCGTGTGTCCACCATAGAATTCTGTGCGCAGCAATGAGATTCTCTCGATTTACGCCACTGAGCGCTGCGGCCAAAGTGGCGCCTACCGGAGACCATACGCCCCACTGGTCGTGGGTTGAAGCGATTCTGAGACTCTCAATCACGAAGCCAGTGGCGATGATGCCGATCAAGAGTGTGAGGACAATCCCATCGATTAACTGGTTATCCAGTCCTTCGGCCCCTTTGAGATAGCGCCGGTACACAGCAATTAGAAGTCCGATTAGTGTTGCGAGTCCCGCCATGTCTAATGCTGGCTTGAGACATAGATAAAATCTTCCCTCCATTACTTTCAATCCTAAGTCGGCCTGAATAGCGACCACAACGGTTCCTGCGAACAACGTCGCCATGCCCCAGAAGATCAGAAGGTGCATTATTCCCGCTTGACGTTTGCGCAGTATTTGTTCGTGGCCAAGAACGAGATTCAGAGCGAACTTCATTCTAGTCCATTTTTGGTCGTTCCGATTGACAGGTCGGCCAAGCCTCCACAGGGAATATCTGCGAAATAGCCCATATCCAAACGCCGCAGTTGCGAGAATAAACAGGAAATAAATGATCCTGTGGCTACTTATATTCCAGAAAATCTCGCGAGTTGCATTCACCTAATCTTGCCTTCTTGTCTGAGAAATGGGGAACACGATGCGGCATCGTGTCCCTATTTTCCATTGCCGCCCTTTTCAGGGAGCTCGACCAACCTTTCTTTCAGCATGTGTTCTATAACCTTCAGCGTGGAGGACCTGTCCGGGCATTGGTGGACGTTCGTTTCTTTCTTCGCTTGCGCGCCCCCGGCCATGATTCGTTGAAGCCGGGCCATGACGGGCATGTTGGCCCCGTCCCCCATGGCGCTTCTTCGCCTCGGCTTAGGAGGCGTCACGCGCTCTAGTCGGATAAGCGACTGCGGCGCCTCTGACAGGCCGAGGGCTTTGAGATCGAGGTCGAGAATGCGCGCCCGCCGTGCCTCGCGGCGATCAAGGTATTTTGGATACCGCAGCGGTGGACCTTTCTCCATAGTCACCAATGCAGGCAAGGCGCAGGACACAGTGAGCAGCCATCCGGGAATGCGTTTCTCCACACGAATGTGCGCTGGGGCCGAGGCCAGTTCGACCTTTCGGGCGCAGGTGATTTGAGGGAGTCCCAGGAGTTCGGCGAGAATCGAGCCTGTCTGCGCGTGTTCCATATCCGCCCTCTGCCACCCGGCCAGAATCAGATGGAATGGCTCAGTGCGAATGATAGCCGCCAGGATCGCGGCGATAGCATGGCAGTCCGCGTCCTCAACGCCATCATCCCAGAACCGGACAAGCTCATCGGCGCCGACGGCCAAACACTCTCGAAGGACACGCTCGGCGGATGGAGGGGCAACGCTGACCACTCGGATTCGTGATCGAGGAATCTGGTCCCTCAGCCTCAGCGCTTGTTCCAACGCGAGCGTATCCGGCGGATTCAAGACCCAGTGAATTGAGGAAGGGTCAATCCGTTTCCGAACAGAGTTGATGAGAACGGGGTTCTGGCAATCGTGCACCGACGCAAGCAATACGACAATATTAAGTCCGGTCGCATTCACACGGAACACTCCTGCCTGTTTGCTTTCGCGCTGGCCTCGCGGAACGACTCGATCATAACAGGGAGCACGTCTCTCACGTCTCCTACGATGCCGAGCGTCGCGATTCGAAAGATGGGCGCATGGGGGTCCGTATTGATGGCGATGATGCTCTCCGAGGATTGCATGCCCATTATGTGTTGTATGGCGCCGGAGATGCCGCAGGCGACGTACAAGTCCGGAGACACCATCTTGCCGGTCATACCCACCATGCACTCCTTCGGTCTCCACTTCATGTCGACGGCCATGCGGCTGGCGCCCACTGCGCCACCGAGAACTTCGGCGAGTTCGTCGAGAAGACTGAAATTCTCTTTGCTTTGCATTCCGCGTCCGCCTGAAATAATCACGTTTGCGTCCGTGAGGTCGAGGCTCGCCGGAATCTCTCTTATCATGTCTTCGATCTGCGTTGCTTGACCTCTGAAAATGAGAGGCTCGGCGACATACTCGACGGCGCATGAACGCGGGCCGGCCGTTTCAACGTCCATAACCTTGGGCGCCAAGACGATGATCTGTGAGCCCTGTTTCGCAAACGAGACGATCATGGACGCATGGGGTCGGTAGGCAGAGCGGGTTGCGAGAAATCCGTTGTCCTGCGGATTGAGAAACGTGGCCTCTGTCACAAGACCACATCCGAGCCTGCTGGCGAGCCGCGGGGCAACTTCCCGTGAGAGAACTGAACTTCCCATGAGAAAGACATCCGGTTTGTACATCGCGAGAAGCTGTTCAAGAGCGTCTGTGTATGCGTCGGGCGAAAAGGATGACAGCGCCTCATTGTCCAGCGCCAACACCCGATCAGGTCCGAATGTTCCGAGTCGCTCGAGAATTTGTCCGGGAATTTGGCTCCCGAGAACTAGAGCCGTTGTCCTGACGCGGAGTTGTCGGCCTTGTCTGACGGCTTCGCACAGGGCTTCCTGCGACGCTCGTAGAATCCGTTCTCCGGAGATCTCTGCGAAGGTCCAGAGCTCTCTCACCGACTATACCTCCTAACTAAATCTCAGAAGCGATCTTGTAGCCGTCGTAGATGGCGTTGATGAGCTTGCGCGGCGCCAACGCGTCGCCGATTCGGTAAAGCTCCTATCCAAAGAGGATATATTCCCTAAACACGCA
>CAYVDS010000120.1:0-15602 GCA_964450145.1 uncultured bacterium | reverse complement strand
GTCGCTTATTCGGGGACACCTTGCCGCAAGGTGTCCCCGAATAAGCTAACGGTGTCCCCGAATAAGCTAAAGGTGTCCCCGAATAAGCTAAAGGTGTCCCCAAATTAAGACTCGCGCAACACACGTATGCGAATAAATTCGCACCTACAATAGGCTGGCCCGAACGTGCAACTATGGGACAGTTTCGTGCCCCTCATTTCTAAATATCCAGGTTCCTCACTTCGAGCGCGTGGGCCTCGATGAATTCGCGGCGCGGCTCGACTCGTTCGCCCATGAGGTTGCTGAAAATCTGCTCGGCCGCGAGAGCGTCTTCGAGTTTGACCTGCAATATCGTGCGCTTCTCCGGGTTCATGGTCGTCTCCCAGAGCTGCTCGGGGTTCATCTCGCCGAGCCCTTTGTATCTCTGAATCGCGAGTCCGCTGCGGGCGTTCTGCTTGATGGCGGAGAGAATTGCGAGCGCGGAGTTCACAAACTGTGTTTCGCCGTTCTTGCGAATTACGAACCTCGGCGCGGCGGGCGCATCCTTGGCTTCGCCTTCTTCGGGCTCGAGGAGGTTATCGGCGCTTATGCCGTACCGGGCGAGCTTCTTGAAGACAGCCTCGATCTCTCTCGATTCCGCGAACTCGATTATCTGGACGCTCTCCGGCTCGTCGGCGGAACGGCCGTTGCCATTACCTTGCTGGTCAAACGGCAGCTCGCGCTGCTTGCGAGCCTCGATTCCTTCCATCAGCTTTGCGTACTCTTTCTCGTTGTACAGAAACTCGCTGACCCCTTCGGTCACGACGAGGTAGAGCGGGAACCGGTCCGACCCTTTTTGGCGGTTCGCGATGTACTCGCGGAACGTAATCCCCTTCCGCTGCATTGCGGCTGACAATCGCTCGATGTCGCGAAGAGCCTCGGCGACCTCCCTCAGGGCCGACTCGCTGAAGGCGCCCTCCTGTCCATCGCGGCTGATAGTCAGCCCCTTGATGCCCTCCTCCAGGAGAAATTCTTCCATCTCCCGGTCGCTCCTGATATACCTCTCGACTTTGCTCTTTTTGATCTTATACAGAGGCGGCTGGGCTATGTACACGTATCCGAGTTTTATGAGCTCTTCCATTTGCCGGTAGAAGAACGTGAGGAGCAGCGTGCGGATATGCGACCCGTCAACGTCGGCGTCGGTCATGATTATTATCTTGTGGTAGCGGGCATTGTCAGCTTTAAACTCATCGGCGCCCACGCCCGCGCCTATGGCGGTGATGAGCGTGCGGATTTCTTCGTTGCTGAGCACTTTGTCGAGACGCGCCTTCTCGACGTTGAGAATCTTTCCCTTGATAGGCAGAATCGCCTGGAACCGCTGGTCGCGCCCCTGTTTGGCCGAGCCGCCAGCCGAATCTCCCTCGACAATGTATATCTCGCACAGGCCGGGATCGCGTTCCGAGCAGTCAGCGAGCTTGCCCGGCAGGTCGCCCGAATCGAGCGCGCCTTTGCGCCGTGTGAGGTCTCGCGCCTTGCGCGCAGCCTCGCGCGCGAGAGCGGCCCCAAGCGCCTTATCGACCATTTTGCGGGCGGAAGAAGGGGTCTCTTCGAAGAACTCCGTGAGCGCGTCATTGACGATCGATTCGGTTATTCCCTTAACTTCACTGTTCCCGAGTTTAGTCTTGGTCTGACCCTCAAACTGCGGATTACTCAGCTTCACCGAGACAACTGCGGCAAGCCCCTCGCGGACGTCCTCTCCCGAGATAGACACTTTCGCATTCTTTATTAGGTTATTCTTTCGCGCGTACTCGTTCACGCAGCGCGTGAGGGCCGACTTGAACCCAATAAGATGGCTCCCGCCTTCAATCGTATTGATGTTATTGGCGTAGCTGAAAATGTTTTCGGCATAACCGTCGTTATATTGGAGCGCCAGCTCGACGATGATTCCGTCGCGCTCGCGCTCGCAATAAAATGTCTTATGGAGAGTATTCTTGTTCGAATTGATGTGTTCGATGAAGTCCTTGAGGCCGTCCTTATATTTGAAGACTACGGGCTCGCCTCCGGCGCGCTCGTCCAAAAACTTTATCTGCAGGCCGCGATTGAGGAACGCGAGCTCGCGCAGGCGGTTCGTTAATATTTCCGAGCGGAACTCGATTGCCTCGAATATTTCCTTATCGGGCTTGAATGTGACTTTCGTGCCGGCCTTCTTCGTCTTTCCGATGACTTCCATCGGCGCGGCCGGCGCGCCTCTTTCGTAACGCTGGAAATATATTCCGCCGTCCCGATATACCTCGACTTCGAGCCACTCGGAAAGAGCGTTCACCACGGAGACGCCTACACCATGAAGACCGCCTGCGATGCGGTAAGACTTATTATCGAATTTTCCGCCTGCGTGCAGGACAGTCATCACGACTTCGAGCGCAGGTTTCTTAAGCTTCGGATGCAGGTCGACGGGAATGCCCCGACCGTCGTCAACGACGGCGACGCTGTTATCAATATGCACAGCTACGTCGATATTCGAGCAGAACCCGGCCATTGCTTCATCAATGCTGTTGTCCACGACCTCATAGACAAGGTGATGAAGCCCTCTTTCGCCGGTGCTCCCGACATACATTGCAGGCCGCTTTCGGACGGCGGCGAGCCCCTCGAGAACCTGAATCTTTTCAGCGGTATATGTTCTTTCTTCGCCGGTCATCTTACCCCTAGTTTGTCTCCTCTTTCATAGGAACAATATTCATTTTATAATACCATAACTGACCCTTAAAAGTAAAGCCTTTTCTTGGCGTTTTATACAACATCCTAGATGAGCGAACTTGTGACTATACAATATGTTGTGTATCTACGGATACTGCGCAGAACACGTATTATTAGGAGCGGCTGACCACACTACGCGGGGTTAATTGAGAAAGAAACGTGGGTAGCGCGCAAGGGTGTGTTGCCCCGGCTGGAAGAAGAATGGATTCCCGCTTCGCAGGAATGATAAGAGGAAGGCAGCTTCTTAGAAGTACCCAACCTGTGGTCAGCGGGTTTTGTGTCTGAAAGAAAGGGGATAATTGCGAACGGATGGATTCTGCGGGAATGATGCAAGGTTTGTTTAAGCTCTCTGTCGTTTAACCGTAGACTGTAAACTGTAGACCGTGAACTCTGTTACCTGAACACTATCTTTACTATTTCTTCTTCACCCTGCATGCTTTGGTCTATCTTCTTCTTTATTTCCTCTTTAAGTAAGTCGAGTTGTTGCCTCCACACCGGGCTGTCAACCTTGACGTATAGCTTCCCGTTTTCAATCTTCTCGGGACTGCAATGTTCGGCGACGGTTTCGCCGACGATCTCTTTCCATTGCGCCCAAAGCTCCGCGACATGAGCGCGCCTTCCAAGTTTTCCCGTGCCGAGAACTCTCCCGATCACTTTCTCGATAGACTCAATCCCGCCCCGGCGCTCTCCAACTCTTTCCCTCATAACCTGACCGGCATAACGACATACATATAATTGTCATTGCCCTCGGGTTTCAACAGACCCGAACTTTGAGAATCCTTCAGTTCCATTCTTACCTTATCTTCATCTACGACCTTGAGGACATCGAGCACGAACTGTGGATTGAATCCCATTTCAATGGAGTCTCCACTATACTCGACTTGCATCTCATCCTTCATCTCGCCCACTTCCGGACAGTTTGTGCTTACAACCATCTTCCCCTTCTGTATCTCATACTTTACGAGGTTGTACCTGTCGGTTGTCATGACTTGAGCGCGGCGAGTAGCGACAGCAAACGGTTCCTTGTCCGCAACCACCTTTTTATCATGACTCTTCGGGATGACTTGCTCATAATTCGGAAACATGGCGTCTATCAAGTTTGATATCAGTAAAATATTCAGGAATTTGAACGCGACCTGATTTTCTGAAAGAAATATTTCAACTTCTCCCTCATTTCCAAGTAATCGTTCTAATTCAGTGACAGTCTTGCGGGGTATGATATAAGAACTATCGCCATCCGGAGGATTCTCCAATATATTTGATGCAAGAGACAGCCGCCTGCCGTCAGTCGAAACGAGCTTCAATTGCTTCCCTATCAACGCAAGAAGCAGCCCCGTGATATTCGGCCGATTTGGGTCGACCGATATCGAAAAACTCACTTTCCTGAGCATCTCCTTGAGACTAGCTTGAGGCATGCTGAACACCTTATCACGCTTCACTTCAGGCGACTTCGGAAACTCATCCGCCGGCATCCCCATGAGTTTATAACGCACCACGCCGGAATTGAAACTCACAACATTGCCATCACTCATTGTGATATTCACAACGCCAGACGGAAGGTTGTTCACGACCTCATGCATCTTCTTGCACGGAAGAGTCACGACTCCTTCCTCACCCAGGTCCTCGCACTCGATAACACATTCAATTCCAACTTCAAGGTCGGTTGCCACAAGCTTGAGCGTCTTCTCTTTCGCGCTCAACAGAACATACTGGAGCATGGGAAGAGTTGTTCTGGTAGAAACAACATTTTGCACTTTCGCGATGGCGTCGCGTAGTTCATCCCTTGACATAGCCAGTTTCATGCACGTTTCCTCCAATATGGGCTCGCAAGACACGCCAATCTGACATTCTTCTTTTCCTTTATACTAAAGTTATATATATTCAGTCGTACAAAGCAGTAGGGATGGTGGATCATGTGGAAAAGGCTCTTTTTATGCGCGCCGACTTCAGAAAACCGTGGTGATAACATACTCAATCTCGCGTCGGCTTGTTGATATTCTGAACAGACTGCGAAGTTGCCAGAGCAGTTTTCAAGATATCTTCCACACTATATAACATTTTATCCAGATTTAGTCAACATATTTTTCATCAACGTATCCACAAAGACTTGGTTCATGGTTCATCGTTCCCGGTTTAGAGTTAAATCCGAGAAAGTCAGGACGGAATTTCACAAGGTTCAGACATTAGAGGTACAGGAAACCGCGTCGTCAGAAAGACAGTAGCTAATTTGGCGCCTTCTAAGAAACAAGGTCTACACTCCACGGTTCACAGTCTACGGTTCAACAATCGCCGTTCCTCTTTCCCCCCTTATTCCATCCCCATTCGCCAGTTACGGTAAGTCTCAAAGAGGGATTTTTCCGCTGTGGAGGCTTAGACCTGCGTCTTTCAAGAGCTCAAGCCTTGAGTTGTTTCGTGATAGCCTCAATGTCTTTTGCAAGTTGGCTGTCATTCTTGAGGGCGTCCCGCACCTTCTTACACGCATACAGTACCGTCGAATGGTCGCGTCCGCCGAAGGCATCGCCGATGTCAATCAGCGACGCCTGAGTGTTCTCCCGCGCGAGAAACATTGCCACCTGCCGCGAGAACGCGATCAGCTTCGAGCGTTTCGGGGATTCCATGTCAGTATATCGCACATTGAAGTGAGAGGCGGTTACTTTCTTAATAAGGTCGACGGTTATTTGTTTTGTCGCTGACTGTTCAAGCAGGTCTTTGAGGGCGAGTTCGCCTGTCTCGATGGTGAGAGAGCAATTATGGGCGCTCGCGTATCCGATTACGCGGTTGAAAGCGCCTTCAAGTTCCCGGATGTTCGCCCTCACGAGGTTTGCGATGAAGAACAGCAACTCCGATGGGCACCTGAGTTGGCTTTTTTCCGATTTCTTTTGGAGGATGGCAATGCGCGTCTCGATGTCAGGCGGCTGGACATCGGTCACGAGACCCCACTCGAATCTGCTCACAAGGCGCTCCTCGAGCGTGGGAATATCTTTCGGAGGACGGTCCGATGAGAGAATGACTTGCTTATATGCGCCATGCAGAGTGTTGAATGTGTGAAAGAACTCCTCCTGAGTGGCGTCCTTTCCGGCGATGAAATGGATGTCGTCTATCAGGAGAACGTCGACTGTGCGGTACTTGTTTCTGAACGCCATTTGAGACCGCTGTTGTATCGCTGAGATGAGTTCGTTCGTGAACTCCTCAGAGGTAATATAGAGGACCTTAAGAGCATTCTTTCGCAGTATCTCATGGCCGATAGCTTGCATCAGATGAGTCTTACCAAGACCCGCGCCACCATAAATAAATAGTGGGTTGTATGCGCGGGCGGGCGTCTCACATACCGCCTTTGCGGCCGCATGGGCAAACCTGTTGGCGGGTCCTACGACAAACTCTTCAAAAGTGTATTTTGGGTTTAGGTGAGGAGGAGGCACCGTTCCCATCGATTGTTGCGGTTCCTCTATTATTTCGGGGACGCGCTCTTTTGCAGTGGGTCGTTTGTCATCTTGCTGAATGGCATCGTTCGGGATGAAAGAGACATACTTGAAGTCGTCCGCAAAAGACGCGGCCACGGACCGGATGGCATCGGAGTAATACTCACTGATCCATGTTGCGGCAAAGCTGTTGGGCACATGGACTATCAGATGACCATTCTCGTACGACCCAAACTTGGTGGTGGCAAGCCATGCATCGAACGCACGGGCGTCAATTCTTTCTCGGAGCACGCAGAGGCTCTTGTCCCACAGGTTCGAACTCATGGAACACACCTTCTTTCAGAAAGTTATCCACATTGATAATATGTCCAGAACAAGCACTCTTGTTCCGAAATTCGCAAGGAAATCATGTGGCTTAACAATGGTTATCAACAAAAAAAAGGGTTTTTCCACAGATTTATCCACAATTGTGGAAAAGGATGTGCTAACCACATGCAAATCAGGATGTTACATGAAGGTCACCAAGGCCGGCCTTCGGTTGGCGGAGAGAGGAGAATGTAGAGAGTATGATAACTACAATATTTCGGAATTTCCCGTAAAAGAAGTAACGATAAGCCCAAGCGGAAAGATGGTCGCACTCCAGTTATCAACAGGATATCAACAGGAGCGCCGGTCCTTCTTTCCTCGCCGAACGCATTGACAAGCCAAAACGGGAGCGCCGCGCAAGCGCCTTCCCCAAAAAGGAATCCCTCCCCGCGAATAAAGCCCTGCCATCGGGCGGCCACAATATACCAGACCCACAAAGAAAGCGCAAGCGCAAAATTTGCACGGCCACGAGAGGCCGCTTTTTGAGGCCAGGGAAACGATGCCGAATAGTGTTCCCTATGAAATGGTTTCCGGTGAAGTCGGGAACCGCGACTCCGATTTCGAGTTTCGGGTTTCTGGTTCCATAAAAGCTGAAGCCTCTTGCGTCATTGCCCCTCCACTCTTGTCATTCCCGCGAAAGCGGGAATCCATGCTTCGCTCAGAATGACGAACGGCGGGCCATTTTCAGCTTCCCCTTCATTCCGCACACAAGCCGCCGCAGCCGCGCCCGGTTGCTCAAAAGGGCGAAATCATCTATAATGACCGTCGACGCGCAAGAAGATGCGTCAATGAAAGGATTGGAAATGAACTATTTCGCGGGGATCGATATCGGCTCGCTCACGTGCGACGCCGTGATCATTGATGAATCTGCGCAAATTGTCTCCTCCGCAATTGTGCTGACGGGAGCCCGCAGCCGGAACGCCATCGAGACGGCGTACGAGGCGGCGCTCGACGCGGCAGACTTGAGCAGAGACCGAATTGCAGGCATGGTTTCGACGGGTTACGGACGCGAGCAGGTGCATGAGCGCCTGAAAAGCGTAACCGAGATCAGTTGCCATGCGCGAGGAGCAGGCTTCCTTTTTCCGAAGACGCGGCTCATTCTCGACATAGGCGGACAGGATTCGAAGGCCATCCGGGTGGACGAGGGCGGCCACGTCATGGACTTCGCGATGAACGATAAATGCGCCGCCGGCACGGGCCGGTTTTTCGAGGTCATGGCGCGCGCCCTCGAGATTGACCTTGAGGACATGGGCGCGCTCGCGACGCGTTCGACGAAGCGGCTGAGCATCAGCTCGATGTGCACGGTTTTTGCCGAGAGCGAAGTTGTCTCGCTCGTCGCGCGCGGCGAGCAGGTTGAGGACATTCTCTCCGGCCTGTGCAGGGCCGTTGCTGAGAGGACCCGCGCGCTCGCCCAGCGGGTGGGCATTGCGCCGCAGGTCACGATGACGGGCGGCGTCGCGAAGAACCTGGGCGTTGTAACGGCGCTCGAGGAGTTGATCGGACACAAGTTCAATATTCCTGAGGAGCCGCAGATTGCCGGCGCCCTTGGAGCTGCGCTTTACGCGCGCGAACTCGTGCTCTCGAAAGCGCCGGCGAAGTGAGGCGGAAAATCGGGGACATGGGATTGTCCCGCAATCGGCGAATGGAGATGGAAGTCTGTGGGTGCGAATTCATTCGCACGCTTCTTCAAGCCATCTTTGACACAATTGGCCGAATGAATTCGGCCCCACATAATTACAGGACAATCTCCTGCCCCCCCTTTGTAAAGGGGGGAAATAAGTAGCCGTTTGCTATAAGCTTCGGGGACAGTCCCTATTCTACGGCCTGAAAAACGCGGCCCGTAAATAGGGACAGCCCCCTTCGCGGCACGAAAATCACGAGAAGAGTTCAAGATTTCGAACGTCAGTAGTACAGGACAGCCTCACATTACTCTTGTGACCCTAACCCTGAACCATGAACCATGAACCATGAACCAATTTCAAGTGAAACCAGCCGCCAGGCCCTGCATATGATGGTTGGCGGATTTGCGCTGCTACTGAGGTGGCTGAGCTATCCTCTGGCGCTGGCGTGCGCCATGAGCGCGGTGCTGTTCAATGTGTTTGTGTTGCCCAGGCTGCCGGGCAGCAAGCGGCGCCTGTACAGACCCGAGGAGCTGGAGCGCGGTTTTTCGACCGGCATCCTGATGTATCCCGTGTCCGTGTTCACACTGATCCTATTGTTTCCCATGCCCGTGGCCGCGTCGCTCTGGGGAGTGCTTTCCTTCGGTGACGGCATGGCAACGCTGGTCGGCATGCGTGCGGGCACTCGTGCAGGCGCGCGCGCCAGCGTGAGGAGAGGGCTTCCTTGGAACAAAGCCAAGAGTCTTGAGGGACTGACGGCATTCTTCGCGGCGGCGGCGCCGGCGGCTTCGTTTCTCTACTGGTGGACCATTCCCAACGTTTCCTCTTCGCCGCCGTGGTGGCGTTCGCCAAGGGCCCTCGAACTTTTCGGGTCGCTTGCGCCCGGCGCGATAATCTGCATTTCTTTGGCCACGGCTGCCGTTTGCGCGGTTCTTGAAACGCTTAATTTGGGGGTTGACGACAATCTGCTGGCGCCGATCGGCGGAGCGGGTTTCATGGTGGGACTGATCTATGTTTTCCATTTATAACGCGATCGACCTGCTTCGCATAAATCTGATGTGGGCGCTCGTGATAAATATTTCGATCGCCGGGCTCGCGTATGCCCTTGGTTTCGTTAGAGGCTCCGGCGTGGCTGCCGGAATCATATACGGCGTGGCAATCTATTGTTTCGGCGGCTACCCGGCGTTCATAGTCCTGTTGTTCTTCTTTCTCGCGGGCAGTCTGGTGTCGAAGCTCGGGATGGCCCACAAGGTTCGGGTCGGCGCCGCCGAGGCTCAACTCGGCGCGAGGGGCGCTGCCAGCGTGGTAGGCAAATGCACGCTGGGGGCGATCCTTGCGCTGTTCATTGGCATGGCCGGCGGGCTCGGCGTTTACCATGGCCGCGTTGAGCCCATGGGGCTGGCAGCATGGCTTTCGCTCGCGTATGTGGGGTCGTTTGCGGCTGCGCTTGCGGACACGTGCGCGAGCGAACTGGGACCCGTCTATGGGGACACTCCCATCCTGCTGACAACTCTCGTCGCGGTGCAGCACGGAACGCCCGGCGGGGTTTCGGCGGCGGGCACGATCCTCGGAGTTGCAGGGGCCATGCTGCTCGGGCTATTGGCGACCATCCTCGGACTGGTTGATGAGAGGGCGATCCTCTATCTTGTCATCTCTTCTTTTTGCGCGAGCGCCGTGGAGAGCTATTTACGAGCGCGCTGGCCGCGCAGCAGTTTCCCCGCGAAGCAGATGTCAAATATCGCCGACACGTTGGTGGGCGCGACCGTCGCGATGTTTCTCGCCGTCATCTTCGGGAAGTAATACTAATTCGCACCTATAGTATGTCTTTGCACTGCCAGGCTGTCCCATAATTCAGTACGGCGTGTTGCCCAAACGGTAATAGCGTTCTGTCATTCTGAGTCTCTGACCAACGGCGGGCATGGTTAATTGTGATAGAAACGGAAGGAGCGAGAACGTGGCGCATTTGTAGGGGCGAACCTTGTGTTCGCCCTAGTTGTGATATCCGTGAATCGGGCGAACACAAGGTTCGCCCCTATAAAAGTATGTTCTTCCACTTGCCCGACAAGAATCTGATTGTGACAACGGCCACTTTGCCGTAGTGGTCGGCCATGATGATCAGCCATATCCACGTGATATTCAGGTGGAGCACGTGGGTGGCGAGAAGGGCGAGCGGCAACCTGATCAGATACATCCCGACGAACGAGCCGTACAGCGGCCAGCGCGTGTCGGCGGCGCCGGCGAGCGCGCCGGAGAGCGTGAAGTGCAGCGCCATCGCCGGTTGACACAGGGCGAGAATCCTTGTGAACCGGGCGGTCAGTCCCACGACGGAGCCGTCAGCGACGTAAATGCGGGCAATCGGCTGCGCGGCCACGAGAAGAACAACTCCGAGTATCGACATGACCCACAACGCCAGCCTCGCGCATTCCCATCCTTGCGATTGCGCCCTGTCCGGGTCTTTTGCCCCGAGATGCTGTCCCACCAACGTCGAGGCCGCGATTGCGAAACCGAAACCCGGCATGAACGACAGCGACATGATATTGACCCCAATGGTGTAGGCTGCCAAATACCAGATGTATCCTATCTGCATGATACCCTGTTCGAGCGCCGAGGGGATGCCGATCCGCATCGTCTTCAACACGATCTCTTTGTTGAATTGAAACAAGTTCTGCGGCAGCGAGAGAACCAGTTTTCCCCTCCAAAAGAGATACACGAAAGCGACTGCTTCGAGAAGGAACGTCGCCACTGTCGCGATGCCGCACCCGATCACCTCGAGCCTTGGCAGGCCGAACTTGCCGAATATCAGCCCGTAGTTCAGCGCGACATGAATAAGGTTGGCGCCCACGGTTATTACGAGAGGAGTTTTCGTGTCGCCCGCGCCACGGAGCGCCGCACCGGCCACGAGCGCGAGGACAAGGAAAAAAGTGCTGCTGAGGACTATGCGCAGATATGGCGCACCGATCCGCGCCACCTCAGGTTCGGCGCCAAAGACGCGGAAGAAGGTCTCGCTCGCCAACACCACAGGAGCCACGAGTATCACCGCCATTATGGCGCCCACGAGCAGCGATTGGCCGAGGACGAGATTGGCGCGGTCTTTTTCCTTTGCGCCTGTAAATCGAGCGACGAGAGCGGTCGTCCCCGTCGTGACCGCCAGCGTTATCGCCATGACCATATTGAGCATCTGCCCGCTGATGCCAACGGCGGCCACCGCCGTTTTGCCAAGGCGGCCGACCATGATCATGTCGGCGATCCAGATGAACGTAATGAGCGCGTTATTGAGAATGGCAGGCCACGCGAGAGAGAGTATCTGGGCGCGGTCGCGGTTTGGGGTGGACGGCTGCTTCAAGCTGGTTCCTTTCTGTAAGAACGGCATTCCCGCAACAGCATCATTCTGAGCGAAGAGAAGGGGAAATTCGGGGACACGATGCGGCATCGTGTCCCCGAATTTCCCGGTGTCCCCGAGTTTCTCTTCGACAAGGGGGTCAAGAATCTGTCTCTCAAGTGGCGGAGCGACACGGCATTCTGTAGGTGCGAATTTATTCGCACAATTTCTCCGGCATATTTGCAGCGAGCTTGCGAATAAATTCGCGCCTACGAAGCGTTGTTTGGCGCCGCCTTGCTCAGCGCCTGCTTGATCCGTTGCGCCAACGAGAGCGAGACTCCCGGAACCGCCGCAATCAGTTCTTCCGTGGCCTCCGCCACACCGCGAACGCTGCCGAATGACATCAGCAGCGCGGCCCTTCTCGCCGGTCCGACTCCCGTTATCTCGTCGAGCGCCGAATGCCTCTGCCTCTTCGCGCGCAGCATCTTGTGATAAGTGATAGCGAAACGATGCGCCTCGTCGCGTATCTGTTGCAGCAAGTGAAGCGAGGCGGAGCCGGGCCGCAGGAGTATCGGGTCCTTGCGGTGTGGGATATAAATCTTGTCTGCCTCTTTCAACACTATCTCCGACTTCTGCCGGAAGCGCATTTTCTCTTTCGCGATGCCGATGGCGTCTTGGTCGCTGACGCCGAGTTCCTCGAACACGCTCAAGGCGACGTTGAGTTGCCCCTTGCCGCCGTCGACGATGATGAGCGACGGCTTCGGGCCCTCGGCAACTACACGACGCATGTGACGGCTCAAAACCTCGCGCATCATCGCGTAATCGTCGGCGCCCTCGACCGTTCTGATTTTGAAGCGACGGTAGTCGGCCTTCTTCGAGCGAGCGTCCTCGAAGACGACCATCGAGCCGACGGCCATGTCGCCGGAGATGTTGGATATGTCGAATGCCTCGATGCGTTCGGGCCTTGACTGGAGCTTGAGGATGCCCTTAAGCTCGTCGAGCACGTCGGTTTGCGCGAGGGTCGCGCGCCTGCGCTCTTCGAAAACCGCATGGGCGTTAGTCTCGGCCATTTCGACGAGGCGGCGCTTGTCTCCCCTCTCGGGGACGACGACGCTCACTCGCTCCCCCTTCTTATCCGACAGCCATTGCTCGAAAGCGTCCCAATCCTCCGGCGGCGCGTCGTCGAGCGGGGCGTCCACGAGAGGCATGGTCGTGACCGACTCCGTGAGCGGCTCAGCCGCTGTCCGCCCAGCCGTAAGTGGCTTGGCCGCCGTCGCCTTGGCTGTGGCAGGGAGCAGGATTTCCTTCGGCACAGGTCTTTCGCTCGAGTAGAATTGGATGAGCAGCGAGCCGAGCGCCTCGTCGACCGGCACTCTCAGGCTCGGGAAATGATACGGCTCGCTTCCGATCAGTTTTCCCTTTCGCACAATGAGCACGGCGACATCGAGGACGCCGTTTTCGTGCCAGATTCCGAACACATCGCGCTCGACCGGCTCGTGAGAGACCACTTTCTGGCGTTCGACGGTCCTGTCTATCGCCTGTATCTGGTCGCGGTACCGGGCGGCGAGCTCAAAATCGAGACGGTCCGAGGCCTCCTGCATCCGCTGGCGGAGCGTCTCGAGCATCTCGTCGTTCCTCCCCTGCAGAAACGCGAGCACGTTGCGGACGAGGCCCGCATAGCTCTCCTTGTCGAACGTCTCGATACGCGGGCAGAGGCATTTGCCCATCTGGTAATAGATACAAGGCCTTTCACGGTCATTAAACAACCTGTTCGAGCATTTCCGGAGCATGAAGAAGTTATTTACGACGCGAAAAGTCTCGCGGGCCGCGCGCGCCGACGAATGCGGGCCAAAATAGAGAGCGCCGTCGCGTTTGATCTTGCGAGTGACCAGCAAACGGGGATAATCCTCCTGCATCGTCAGTTTAAGGCGCAGGAAACTTTTGTCGTCCTTCAGGCGGATGTTGTACCTGGGGCGGTGCTCCTTGATGGCGCTGTCTTCAAGGATGATGGCTTCCTTTTCCGTGTCGGTGACAACGCAGTCGACGTCCGCCACATGCGCCGCGAGGAACGGCGACCAAACCCGGCCGTCGTCGCCTTTCTGGAAGTACGAGCGCACGCGTTTGCGGAGGCTTTTCGCTTTCCCGACATAGATAACCTTGCCCCGCGCATTCTTCATCAAATACACGCCGGGCCTGTCGGGAAAACTCTTAACCTTTTCTTCAAGCGCCGCCTTCGTCACGACACGAAGCTCCTCCGAATATCTCCTGAGAAACTACTAACTGTTTCTCTTAATTCGGGACACCTTGCGGCAAGGTGTCCCGAATTAAGGGCGTTTCTTTCACAATTAACCACGCCGTAAGAAACCAACCTTACGTCATTCCCGCGGAAGCGGAAATCCATTTTGATCCTGTCGCAGACGGATCGAATTGCTCCCCCAGAAATTATTCTCCAACCCTAATTCGATTATACTTCAGCCGCGCCGCTTTGTCATTCTTGCAAAGAATTGTGAACCACGGGGAACACGGGGAGTAACGGGGAAAAAACCGCCGATGAACGGATTCGGGGAAAGGAAGAAGTGCACAATAACAATGTCAACCGCCGAAGGCGCAGAGGAAACGGCAGGGATAGTATATCATCCCGCTTTCCTCTGCGCGGTCACTGCTCATCGAAACGACCTTTTGCCGCATTGTTACGGCAGAGCATAACTCATGAGGTCATAGCACCTTACGCCGCTGTGGAAAATCGTTCCACCCATTCCATAGGCTTCCGTCTGAACCCGCTTCACCACGCCCACACCTTGTGAATACCATGCCTCCTCAGTCCTCACGGCATAGCTGCCGTCTGATGAGGTGTAGGAAAATGTGTACGTGGCCCGAATGCAATCGAGGAATGTGCCGGCAGGGACCGTGACATCTTCCTGTGCTTTAGCCACGAACTGAGACCATCCGTCCAGAGTTCCCAGTTGTATGCCAGGAGGAAAGAAATACCCGGCGTCATCGAATGAATCGAGCGATTGTGTGCCGATGTAGAGTTGCGGAGGCGTGATCTTCATTGGAGGACAAAAGTCGGTGTATGTGGTGTCGGGATTCACATATCGGGTCATCCATATTCCCGTCTCGTCGTTGATCCAGTAAGTCGCGCTCCCGTCAGACCCATTCAGCCGAATACATGTCCGCCCGCATATTTCTTGAGTGCCGGCCACCGTCAGCACGAGTCGCCCGCCGTCGGACCGCTGGTACGTCCATGAACGCCCTTGGTCGAACGGGTAGTATTCCTGTGCGTTGAATGAGGGGTCTTCGAGGCCGTAGTCAGTCAAATACCATTTGTTTTGATGAGGGCCCCACTGAAAGACGCCGTAGTAGTAGGTTGATTGCGACGGCACAAGAAGATTATGGAAGATTATCTGGTTGGGAGCGATGACCTCCACGCCGCCGCTTGTTGCGTCGATGTTAACACCCGACGCCGACGCTGGAATGAACACGAGACAAAGACAGATGCTTGCTATTAACGTTTTCATTTGCCCCCTCCTTCTCGGGTGTGACTGCCAAAGGGAAAAGAGTGGAAATTCAGATTCTGCTGCCCAGCCCGCCACAGGCGGAATCCCTGATCGAGACTGTGCCGTAATTGGCCAGCATGACGAAATTCTGTAGGTGCGAATTTATTCGCATCCCGCCGTTGGCGGGCTTTTTCTACGTTGCGAGTGCGAATAAATTCGCACCTACAGAATTACGGGACAGTTTCTACCATCTCCTCATCGCCTCGATATGGGCAGTTCGTCCGGCCACAAGCAACTTACTGATTTAGAATGACTTGCAAAAACTTTCTCTGACCATGGCATCGCAAAGCCGCAGCCAAAAAGCAACCGTGCGACGAAGGCTTCAGAGTTCAGCAAGAAAGTGTCATTATGCCAGACGGCAAGGGAGAATACGAGCCCCCATTTCTGTCGCCCGCCGTATAATCGTCACCAAAAGGAAAAATCGGATGAAAAAGAGGATGTCAGAAGAAATTTTCTTGGAAAACTGGGTTGAAAAGGCGAAAGGCACAGGCGGGGCAACAAGAAAAAGAGGGACTATTTCTTGGGAGCAGCCGACCACGCCTGCGGCGTGGTTAGTTGTGAAAGAAACGCCCCTTAATTCGGGGACACCTTGCCGCAAGGTGTCCCCGAA
>CAYVDS010000119.1:0-15861 GCA_964450145.1 uncultured bacterium | reverse complement strand
GACGATAGCGCAAACAGGTTGGCTTCAGTTCATTCAGAGTCGCTGTGTGCAACAACCACACCTGTTCCCGTGCTCTGCTTGCGGCTACATTAAAGCGCTGTGAGTCTCTCTCGCTGGCTAATGTCCCGATTCGGCGATCCTCGCTCGGAGCGGCAACAAGGCTAAGAAACATGACGTCACGTTCATCACCCTGGAACGCATAGGCATTGCCGCATGCTATCTGCCGCTTCTCCATTTCTTCCGGCCCGATGCGTTGGAGCAATATCCTCTCAATCTCTCGGGCCTGAGCATATCCTTGGAGACAGATAATCCCCATGGATTTTTCCTCATATTCTGGTTTCTGGCAGCATTCTACAATCTGATTTACAGTGGCCTCGGCTTCTGGAAGATTGACAACGTTGTCTCCTTTGCCTTTCGTATATCCCTCAGGGACGTGTCGTACGCAGATTGGCGTCAACCTCCCGTGGCCGTATTGTTTCAATGGGATAAGGGGTTCCGAATGATAGCAGAGGTCATTGGAGAATCGGATTATCTCCGGCATGCAACGGAAGTGTTCACGGAGACGAATTCGACCTCCAAACTTGATTTCCGCGAAGCTGAAAAGGCTGCTATCGGGGCCGATTGCGTCTCGATTCGGCAGGTCTGGAATATGGATTCGACGCAGAAGCTCCACATCCTCTCTGTTGACTCCTATATCTTCCGGACTTATTTGTTTGTCATCTCCTACAACTATGACTTTGTTCGCGATGTAAAAGAGAAAGAGAGCTTCGCTGCCCGATTGGCTTGCTTCGTCAATGATAACTACGTCAAAAAGGCCCCTCTTCGGCTGAATGGTCTCTGCGACACGGTAGATCGGCATGATCCATGAGGGAATGGCGGAGCGACATTGGTCCAGCTGCTCACGAGCAGCCTTCCTGTGCATCGAAGCATACTTTCCTGTCCCCTTGCCAATTCGCCTCATCGCCTTACTCCAACCCACAAGATGTTGGCGCTCGTGTTCCGTCATTCTGGAGAAACAGTGTCCCCAAGCGCGGGCCTCGGCCAATCTAAGAATCAAATCGGCTATTTGATCTTTTGTATGGTTGAGTTCCCTTCTTAGGCTTTCCTCTGTCCTGGGACTGCTGAACCCAGCAAACCACAAATCCGCACGCGCCCATTCCCATGCGGATTGAAACTGCGCCAAGTGGTTGCCAATGTCTTCTTCATTTATGCTATTCATGATCTTTATCGACAAACCGGCAACAGCAGAATCAAGATTCTCAATGATCGAATGGAGTCTCTCGAGATTTGAAAGCCTTTGAAAAGCTCGGCGATAGTCCTCAGCCGCGCGCTTGCGGATTGCTCCCATGGCGGTTTCAACTTCAGGGTGTGGTCCGTTTGCTGCAACGATCCGGCCGAGCCTGTCTTCTGCGTCCTTGATTGGTTCGCTGGCGCGCTGGAGTCGTTCTGCGCAAAGTGCGGCTCGTGCGGCAGCCAGAAAACCTTGAACATTTTCGACATTGTGCCACATCGGCTGCGCAAGTCTGCCGTCTTGTTGCTGGATAAACTTCTCCAGTTCAGCGGTCTTAGCCCGCAGTTGAAGAACTTCCTCAAGTGATTTTCTTAGGTCTTCAAATCTTGCCGCCTGACTCACTATTGTTGGATGAGAAATATCTGCATGCTGGCTCCAGTGTTTGCGAAGTATGTCCAGCCGTCCATTGATGTTCAACCACGCGATGAGTTCTAAGAGGGTTTGCTGGTTGTCACAAAGCCTGCCTTTAACCCTGACCTCTCTTATAAGATAGGGCGCTTTCTTGACAACACGAGGCCGAAAGTACCACCATCCGAGACGGCCGCCATCCTTCAAATGTTTCAAGAGGTCTTTTGCATCACTTCTGATTTCTTCGCGGTTTCTGTTCTCTATGCCCGAGATTTGAACCTCGTCGGCCCACCGCACTCGTTCCTTGACGGCAGCCAGATGGTCTGAGGTTATGTTAAGCAATTCTTGCCAATGCCCTTCCTTACCGTGCAACGTTTCCGTCAAGGCGGTTCGAGTCCATGCTTCAGATTGACGCTGAGTATTCTCAAAGAACGTAAGAAAATCCTCGAGTTTCTCGCAAAGTGATATCAAGAAGTCAACGCCCTCTTGCTCAAGCATTGGGTATTCTGGATGCGCTCTGCCGAACGCTGAGCCTTCAAAGTTTGTCCGCGCTGCGCGTTCTTCCTGCACAAGCAAGTCGAAGACGTCCGGCGCAGGCATCTGCTGAACCGTTATTGTCGGTTTTGGACACAGGGAATCGTCGCAGCAAAATTCACGCAAGAGGCCGAGAAGCTCCACGGCTTCGTCATTTGAAAGAGGCGGTTCTTGGTTCTCATTTGCACTCCCTTTGAGCCATCCGAATTCTGCTTCTTCCTGTCTGAGGCGAGACGCAATAACCTTGGCTGTTCCGTGGTAGTTGCCAAACGGCAGTGTGTGCTTGTAGGTTTCCTTTTCCCGAATTGCCCGCAGTTGGCCGAGAAGCTCAGCCTCTTTTCTTCTTGCCTGGTCTAGCTGGTCCCCTAATTTGAGAATCTCGTTACTATTCCTTGCGGAATCCCATGTGTTGTGCCTGCCTGTTATTACCTGTACTGATTCTTCAAGCGCCTGGAGTGCTTCTCTATCATCGCCCAGGAGGGTGACGCAGAGCGCGGAGATCTCTGGAGGAATCTTATCCTTGAGCACTTTCAGAGCGCGAGCCGTATGGCTTGTTACGAGAACCTTTTTACCGGTCGCCAGCAGATGACAAACGAGGTTTGCAATGGTGTGCGACTTGCCCGTTCCAGGTGGACCTTGAACCAGAACACCTTGTCTTACCGCAAGAGCCTCCGTGATTCTTTTCTGTTCCTTGTTGGCGGGCAACGGAAGTAACACATCTTGCGGTTCAGGGGGTCGGCCATCTTCTCCATTTTCACGTTCATCCGCGGAAGTCTGGTCATCCACAATCTTGACAACTCGCTTTACACCAAGCGGGATGTCCTCTCCTGATTCGATCTGCTTTAGGATATCCTTGTATACTCTGAGAAGACTCCGCTCGGTCCGCTTACGCAGGATTACAGCGGGAGCGAAGTAGACTCTTGGATCATCCTTGACCTCGTTTGGACGGTCCAGTGTATCTATGAACTCTCCGCGAGGCGAGACTGCGTGAACCCACCCCCTCAAAATAGAATGGACATGGACGGGATCCCAAAGTTCGTCTCCACACTCGTTAAGTTGGTTTTCCAAAGCCTTGAGTTCGTCCGGCTCCGGACGATCCTGGACCTCCAGCATGTCCATCTCAAAGATCGGGCGAGGGCCTTCCCCTGCGGGTCCGAGCGAGATCACTCCGCGGTCAGCATCAAACGAGAGGCTTGTTTGTCCAACGACGATGTGCCGGTTGACTTCTTGGCTGTGTGGAGTCTTCCATTTAAGGAGTCCGAGACCCACAACAACCTCATATTGCTCGCCCAAGCGTTGCTGTTTTTGATAAATGGAAAAGAGGTCCGTGTATGCTCTCTGAACTGCTCTAAGCTTTTTGTCCTCTTCCGCCCACGGCCACCACTTTTCCTCGACGTATCGTTCCCAGAGCTTGCTGACATCCGGGAAGTCCTTGAGGTACTCATATGTCAACTCTTCGTTTTCGGCGTTGTCGGACGTCTTAGACGCAACAATTACATGCTCGCTGAGCGCGGGAAAGTCGAGAGACGAATTGGCGACATCTTCAGGTCTTAGCCATGGTCTCAACGAATCGGGGGGTTGTGGCGCCGCCCTTAGGCGAGGCTTCCTTACTTCAATCCAAACATCTTCAGGCTGTTTCTCCTGGCCAAGATGCCATGCAACGCAATAGCATCCTTTTTCGCGAGGGATTTCAGAAAACCAAACAGCATCCTCATAACTATCAATGCTCCGAACGGTCTTGCTCCGCAATTCCGCTATGGCATGAAGAAAACCAAAGAGGCCAATCGCCCGCTGACGGACTTCAAGTTGCTCTAAGGAAGGTTCTGGACTATCCATTTTCTCGCTCACATTCTCACAGATCGGCGACTAGAGAAAACCTTTTCGTCTTTTCCAGCCAGACAAGACTCACCATGGAAAAGTCAAAACCCCTGTCCATTACCGTTGCCTTCAAACTAAATTCTCACAATGGGGCCTTTATCGGGGAATATCGCTCAGAAAACTACATCTTAACGGACATAGATTATTCTGAAACTGGAATGATGTCAAGATTGCATGCAACACTCGCTATGAGACACCCCAAGATCATGCTAGGATAAGTTCATGAGTGAACACTGCCAGTACTAAGGGTGCAAAAGAAATGCGAGTGACTACTGAGACAGCTTGACCAGAAGCCGTGAAATCAAATCAGCGGTCTCTCGGGAGATTCTCGCAATAGTTTCGGTATAAGTATTCATGTTTTGGTCAAGTATTCGGTGATTCTCGGCAGATGTTGAGGAGTCAAACGTCTTTTCGAAGCAAAAGTCGAGTTTGGCAATATGTTCGTTTATCCAACCAGTCTTCAGGAGTATCTCGAAAAGGGCGCTCTGAGTTTCCTTGTCTAATAGTGGAATGCGAGAAATGCTAGTTTCCAGAGCCGGAATAGGGATTTTGCTGAAGCGTTCTCTGCCGGGGTCAACCAATCTTCTGTGTGAGAAAGAAATGGCCATATCAGCATCACTCAGTTCGAGGATGTTTTTCGTTGTGAGAAACGTTTTGCTGTTCTCGGGCTCATCTAGATTCATATGCACCCATGTCACCTCTTCTCTTTTTAGGCCACCCATGTCGCTCTTTCCAAGATAATACATGTTTACGAGAAGAGGCTTAATTATTTTCAGTTCTGAATACAGGATTCCTGCGAGGTCTTCTCTTTGCCGCTTCCTGCCTTTCCATTCGTTAATATAAATGTTCCCAATGCCTAGAAGCCAGCCAATTACTACGCAGGCAACAGGTACTATCGCGGCTGCAAATACTCGCCAGAGAGTGGTTCCCATGCTTAACTAATCCTTCCCGTGTGATCATCGTCAGTCGATTGTTTTTATTTGGGAAATTCTATCAAAGTGTTTGCAGCGGAGTCAAGCGGAAGAGATAATCGAATGCCGAGGAAAATAGGGACAGACCCTATTTTCTATCATCACGTCGCTGGCACCGGACGCAGCGATATTATCCGATTCGGCTGCACGGGGAAAGCGTCCGAGAAAAGCGACATCCGCATCATAATTGTGCCAAGGGTTCTTGCGGGAAACATGTTTCGTCAAGAAAATGGGAGAAAGTTGTTAGGAAACTGGGCTTTGGTGATGTCAAGATTTCTGTGCAAAAAGAGGTTTGAGGCATCTGTGGTGGAAGCATTTGACAGGACACACGGAGCGATGATAACATTTTAATGGGCGAGCGCAGATAGGGATTAAGATGATGAAACAATATCATTTCACGGCGCTGTTTGAGCCGACAGAGGAAGGGTGCTATACGGTGACTGTGCCGGCGTTGCCGGGATTGGTGACCGAGGGCAGGACTCTTGAAGAGGCAAGAGCAATGGCGGCAGAAGCTATCCAGTGCCACATTGAGAGCCTGCTCAAAGATGGTGAGCCGATACCAGAGGATGTAGAAATAAAACTCGAACCGGTAAAGGAAAAAGTCAGCATCACTTTAGGGGCTGCATGACCCCCAAGATTCCAGCCGTAACTCCCCGGCAAGCAATAGCAGCCCTCAAGAAAGCCGGTTTTTACGTGCATCACCAAAAGGGGAGTCATATCACGCTTAAGCACGCCTCCAACCCCGCAAAAAGAGTAACAGTTCCTTATCATAATCGAGACTTGAACCGGAAAACCCTCGCAAGCATTCTTGACCAGGCGGGCTTGACGAATGAAGAGTTCGTCGCCCTTTTGAGACAATAAATTCTCGAAAGGCCATCTCTCCATAGAAACCTGCGAATAAATTCCGCAATGCGCCGGAATCAGCAATATTGGCGATTGCCTCCAATATGTCTTCAAGCCGCTCCGTGTCCAGCCTCACACGAGCACCGCCTCTCGCAGGACCCGCTCCCTGATTCTTGGCCGCAGACCGCGCTCGCTCACCACTTGCACTTTATGCCCGAGCAGGGCTTCCAGATCGCGAACTATGAGTTGCTCAATGAAGCGGCCGGGCCGAATTCCCCGCGCATTACTGTCAATCGAAGCAGCCGGGGCAACAATTGGTTGGAGTCGATCGAGGTTACCGGGCTGAGTGTTGTCAAGGATTCCTTCGATGCACCCGACACCGAAATAGTGGCCGTGAGAATGGCGACCGACTTCAGAACGCCGAGCCGCAGTCTTATTATTAAGGAAATCACGCTTCAACTGGATAAGGAACAATCTGATAAAGTCCGAAACGGCGGAATGCTCGAACTGCCGCCCATAGTTCAGGAGATATCGGAAAAAGACAATCAGTTTCTGAGCGAAATCCTCGATAGAGGAGATCGAGTCGAGTTTTGGACAACGGTCAATCTGCAAAGAACAAATACAACAGAGCGCATTTCACATTTTCACGGGTTGCTGAATTTCATGGGTTTCGTTGCGCCGTCAGAATCTAACTGAGCTTCAAGGGCGACAAATTTAGAAACCATAGGCGCAAAAGGCTTCTGCTCATTCGTTTTCCGCCCATTTTTCACCCCCCTTGACTCTCGTTTCAGTTGCCTCATATAATCACATCAAGATTCTTCTTTTCCCTGGTGACTTAGTGCCTTCGTGGTGAGAACTGCTTTGCTGAAGGAGTAAACTTCATGACTTCCAGCCTTAAGTGTGAGCTTCCATCCAACATCACACTCCATCTGACCGAGAACTGCAACCTCCGCTGCAAGATGTGCTATTTCTGGGGAGAGACCGGCCAGTATGTAAACGCTGCAGCGGGAAGCAAACCGAAAATGCTCGATGTCGGCTTAGTCAGGAGAATCGTTCAAGAGCTCGCGCCGGCGCGGCCAGCCTATTCTCTCTTCGGTGGAGAACCTCTCATATATCCCCACATCGAGGAGACAATTGTCGCGATCAAGGAGGCAGGCTCGGTCGTTGATACGCCTACCAACGGAACGCTGCTCGCGAAACACGCCGCGATGCTTGTGAAAACAGGATTCGACTTCATCCGCGTGTCAATCGACGGGCCGCGCGAAATCAACGACTCGCAGCGGGGCCGCGGCAGTTACGACAAAGCGCTCGCGAGCATCGAAGCGCTCCATCTCGAGAAAAGCAAGACCGGCGCCGCAGCGCCCAACATCAGCATCATCTACACAGTCACTCCTGAAAACCATCTTTCCGTCGAAAAGTTCTTCCTGCGGGACCTCGATCTTTCAATGCTCGGGTTCGGGGTCACTATTCAAATGCAGAATTTCGTGACCGAAGCAATGGGAAAGGCTTACGCGCGCATGCTCGAGTCTGAACTCGGAATTACGAGCAATCGCTACTGGCGCGGCCTGGTCCGCTCGCCCGAAGATTTCGCCACAATGGAGTTACGAGAGCTTTCGCGTCAGTTAAGCGTTGTCTGTAAACGATTCGAGGAGTTGGGCAATGGTGTCCTGCTTCTGCCGCCCACATTCTCGTTCGAGAATCTTGCCGCCTACACGCAGGCTCGGTGGGCGCAGATGACGGATTCCTACCGCACATGCATGATGCCGTGGCAAGGAGCTGATATCATGGCGAACGGCGACCTGGCGCCGTGCCACATCTTCTACGACCTCGTCGTGGGCAATCTTTATGACCACAGCTTCGAGGAACTCTGGAACGGCGAACGCTATCGCTTGCTTCGCTCGTATATGGAACGCCACGGCCTGATGACCATCTGCCCGGGCTGCTGCGTGCTCTATCTTGCCGGCGCCGCATAACCGAATTGCTCACGGCTGGTTGTGCGCAACGGTCCAGTTCGGGTGCTCGGAACACACGCCAGTGAGATAGTCGGCCACCCAGTCTTTGACGTCCGCGCTGATATAGAATTTGGGCTCCATCAGCGGGTCATCCGCGCGGATAACCCCTTCATTTACGGCGATGTCGCGCAGCGCCGTGCCCGGCATCAGCCGGATGCCGACACAGAAATCGAGCATGAATGGGTGGCGGTCTTTCAGGAAATCAACTGTTTCCTCGACGGTCTGCCTGTTCTCGCCCGGCCCGCCGATGAGGAGTGAGAGGATGTAGTTGATTTCCATTTCCTCAAGCAAATCCATCGCGGCGCGCAGGTGCTCTTTCCTGAAACCCTTACGCAATACCTTCAACATTTTCTCCGAGCCCGAATCACAACCAAGTGAAATGACGCTGCAACCGGCCTCGCGCATCAGCTCGACGAGTCCCCTGTCGGCGAACGCGGGATGGAATGAGGAGGCCCAGTGCATGTTCAGTTTGCGGCGGATTATGGCGCGGCACACCTCTTTCGCATGCTCGACCGGACAATTAAAAATTGCGTCGGAAAAATAGGCGACGTTGACCCCGATGTCTTTTTCGAGCGACTCGACTTCATCTGCGACCTTCTCGGGCGATTTCATGCGCCAGCCCCGCCCCATCGCGTATGGGCCGTCGCAATACAGGCATCTGAACGCGCAACCCTGCTTCACAACGACGTTCGCGAGTCCGCCCTCCGTCGCGTAACGCTGGTTGTCGAAGAGTTCGCGCCGAGGCGGCCGGAGCGAATCCATGTTGTCGATATGCCTCTGCGGATTCATACGGACGCCCTCGGGCGTGCGGCCCTCGGGCCCGCGGCCCGCAGGCACGCGCCAGACAAGGCCGGGCAAGTCGGACCAGTCGGCTCGCTTCTCGAGCCGGTCGACGAGGTCGCGGAAAACGAGCTCCCCTTCGCCGACGACTCCGAAGTCGGGTGCGAGGTAGTCGAATATTGCGATCGGGCTGATGCTGAACGCTGAGCCGCCGACCACGATAGTGGCACCCGAGTTTTCGCGGCACTGCGCTACCACCGCCTTTGCGTGCGGCAGCAGATACTCGGTGTGGAGATACGACTGATTGTCGACGTTCCTGACTGATATCCCAATGAGGTCGGGAGCATAGGCCGATAGGACGGACCTCAATTCGGCCTCGGGCTGTTCGGCGAACATCAGGTCAAGCGCTTTGATTTCGTGGCGCGACTCATCGATCTGTGCGATTACGCTGGCGAGCCCGAGCGGCATCGGCGGCATCACTCGCCTGAGCCGGTTGGAGGATATGAACAATAATTTCATTTGACTCCTTTCCTGAGCTTATTCGGGGACACCTTGCGGCCGCTTATTCGGGGACACCTTGCGGCAAGGTGTCCCCGAATAAGCAACGCAATAATATTATTACACGGCATCGCGCGGGAAAACAGTTTTTCCCATTACATTCACGTGACAAACGCAAGAAAGACCGACGTTGTCACGACGCTCAACAGCGTGCCGATGATGATCGTCGAAGCGACGGCGTCCGGATCGGCGCCGTATTTCTGCGCAAGTATAACATTGAACACTGCGGGCGGCATGAGCGAATCGAGAAAAATCACCTTCCGGCTTACGCCGTTGACCGCGAAAACCGTCACAAACACAAGTGCGATGAGAAAACCGCCTCCCATCCTTGCGCCCACCCCCGCCAGAGCGTGGCGGACATCGGAAACCCCCAGAGTGCGGAGTTGTATCCCGAGATTAAGCACCATGAGCGGGATCGAGACATCCGCCAGCATGCTCACGGGTGTCATGAGGAATTTTGGAAGCTCCACATGGAATATGGAGAACGCAAGACCGGTGAATGCGGCGTAAATCAGTGGAAGCCTGAACATCTCTTGGAGACCTCCAGCCCCCTTCGCGATCAGAATCCCGAGCGAATAGTGCATGAGGATGACCGCGACGAAGAAGATAATGGCTTTGTCTAGTCCCGGCTGCCCAAAGGCGAGGAGCGAAAAGGGCAAACCCATGTTGCCCGTATTCATGAACATTGCGGGCAGAAAAAGCCCCCGCATCCGCACGCCACTGCTTTTCTGGTACAGCCACATCATCGCGCCGCTGCCGAGGACTATGGCGATCGCCGCTCCCCCCATCACGAGCCATTCCGTCGCAGTGATTTCACGCTTCGCTATCGACGTGAACACAAGGCAGGGACTTGTCACGTTGACCATGATCTCGGAGATCGTGGAAACATCCATCGGCCTCCTGCGTGCAAGCAGGTAGCCAAATGCGACAATGGCGAAAACGGGAAATACAACCTCTATTACAGTCAAGCCAGCGATGCTCCCAAGAAACTACCTTCCTCTTATCATTCCCGCGAAGGCGGGAATCCATTCTTCTTCTAACCGAAATATGTGTAACAGCGTTTCTCGCACATTAAGCGACCCGAAGGTGCGGTCGAATGCTCCTTAGAAACTGGTTTCTGGTTTCGAGTTTCTGGTTGAATCAAAATGAAGCCGAATGTCTTACGTCATTCCTGCGAGACCTGTCCTCGACCGCGGCCGGGGATCGGAAATCCGTTTCTGTACACCTGGTTTCCCGCCCGCACAGAATGGCAGTTAGGAAAAGGTCAACAAACGCGCTCATGGTAGCATAGAGACATATGGAATTCAAGGAAATCGTGACAGGCCCTAAAAGGAGAGGAGGCTGGGTGCCACCCCTAACACCCAGCCCAATGAGGAGAAAGATATCTGCCCGTGTGGCGGGCAAACATCGCTTGGTAGTAAGAGCAATTAGTGTGCCATGTGTATTTGCGACGCCGCATTCGAGCTTGTCGCTTTGGCGCCATCCTGTCGAGTAGATCTTACGCAGTCGGATTCAGAACATTCACTGTATCAGCCTATTAGGCGGGAATATATGACAATGTCAATCGGATAAATGATATATTATTTGCCCATAATCTTGGCCGGATATCCGTAGATCAGGAAGGCCTATGTGTCCTAATAAGTGTTTCATGAAACATATATTTGCGTTTCAAGCGTTTCATAGCTGTTTCAAATGAACATATGCGTTGTTGGCCACGTGGCCAAGGCAACCCGAAAAGCGCACTTCAAACCGCAAGAAAGGCAGTTTTCCCTTTTACCCCCTGTCTTCTTACCCTTATCCCTACTCCTTGTCATTCCCGCGAAAGCGGAAATCCAGATTGGTTGTTAGCCGCTTGCTAAATGGATTCCCGTTTTCGCGGGAATGACGTAATGACGTAAGGTATTCAGGTTTTTGGTCTTAACCAGGAACCAGGAACTAGGTACCATGAACTGGTTTCTCAGGGTACGATTTCGCAGCGGGGGAGTGACCGGCGCCGCAAAAGGTCGGAATTCACCGACTGGGCCAGCGCCTTCAGCCTTGCGTATTGTTCGCGAAGGCCGGGGACAAGATAAGGGTATACCGAGCTGTTTTGCAGCAGCGGGTCGGCCAGTTCTATGCCGTATTCTCTCTTCGCCGCTTCGAAATAACTGGTCCCCGGAATCGGCGAGAAATCCGACAGGCGCACGACCGCGCCTGCATCACGCGCAAAACGGATAGTTTCCTCGACTTCCTTCTCCCGCTGGCCGGGCACTCCCATGAGCGCGTACGCCTCGCTATCACCCGCGCCATATCCCGCAGCGAAGAGATTGGAAACGGCTCTCCTGAACCCATCCGGAGTAACTTTAACGCACGAGTCCCTGAGACGCACAGGGTCGATGCTCTCGAGGCTCAGGCGCACGGTCGCGAAGCCAGCCGCCTTCATGAGGCCCGCGAGTTCCTCGTCTATCATGTCGGCATGGAGCCCGTTCGGCGTATGGAAGCGCGCGCGCAGCCCCCGTCCGATGACCTCGCGCAGGATCGGTTTGATATGCCGGTCAGGGTTCACGAGGAGGGCGTCGTCGCAGAACGCGATATCATGGATATTCATCTGCTGAACATAGAAAGCGATTTCATCGACAACCTCAGCAACCGGTCGCTGCACGAAGCCGCGCCTGAGCAACCGCGACGCGCAGTATGCGCATGCGAACGGACATCCGAATGACGTGAGCATGCTGACGGAGTCGAGCTTTTGCAGTAAGTGATACGCGGGCATAAATGTCATTCTGAGTCCTGTTTTTTTGGGCGAAGAATCTCTGGCGTGCTCGCACGAATTCGACTGCCCTCCTCCCGCTCCTCCGATGATATCGCGCAAAATCCTGACGAATTCTTCTTCGCCCGGCCCCTCGACGACATAATCGGCGCCTGCATATTTCTTTGCGTGGCTGGCGCACAGAGTGGCGTACACACCGCCGAGAATCACCGGCACACCGGGCCACGTTTCACGTGCGAGCGCTATCGTCTCCGCGACACCGGGGCTCCAGTACGTCATCATCGAGCCCACGCCGATTGCATCGGGCGGCGCCCCCCCGGATATTTCCTTCCGGAAAGCCTCGAGCGGGATACCATAACGCTTGTACTTGCGGGGAACTATCGCGATGCGAGCGGGTTTCGGGATAACCTCGTGGCTGAATTTCCCCCGGCCATGCGCGTAGCTTCGCGCGCGCGACGGCCCCGGCAAAGATGTAGCGGCGGGGTGACGCCTATCGAGACAGTTCGCGATTCGCACGCTATAGTCGGCTGCCTCTGCGGCCGCGGCGACATAGAGTAGTCCGACAGGCTTAAGCCAGAGGTCGTAGGCGGCGAAGTCGTGGACGTAAGGGGCGATGAGCAGGATTCGCTTGCTCATTTGGATTTCATGGGCCTTCGTATATCTTCTGCATCAAATACACATCGAGGAGTTTGCCGAATTTGCGGCCAACTTCCTTCATGATGCCGATGTGGTTGAAGCCGGCCGATTCATGGAGGCGGATGCTTATGTCGTTGCCCTCGACAATCCGCGCAACGACCGTATGAAGACCAGCCTTCCGGCCTTCTTCCATGATCGCTTTAATGAGCTTTTTTCCTGCGCCCTTCCGCTGGAAGTTCTCCCTTACATAGAGTGAGATTTCGGCGGTATCAGAATACGCACAGCGGTCGGACCATCTGCTGAGGGAAGCCCATCCAACGATCCCGCCATCGGATTCAGCAACAACAATCGGGTATTTGGGGCTGTGATTTGCAAACCATACTTTCTGCTCGGCGGCGGTCTTCGGCTCGGTGTCGAACGTGGCGACGGTTTTCAGGATAGCGTCGTTATAGATTTCGGTGATAGAAACCAAATCGTCTAATGTCGCGCGCCGTAAGGTCAGCATATCACTGCCTCCGAAAAGCTAACCGTGAAGAAACCAAAGCATCACCAAGAGAGATTTTACCACGGGGAACACGGGGAAGGGAAGAACAGATTTCAAACGAACTACGTAGAGATCAGCGCGGCGAAACCGCAACCAACAAAAAGAAGAAGTAACGGGAATCCCGCGAAGCGCAGGACTTCGCGGGCTCAGCCTACGGATTTCACTGATTACACGAATTGCATCACGAATGAACAGCTTTTTTCTTATCATTCCCGCGAAGCATGCCCCCCCCGCGCCTTGGCGGATAGTCGGGGGGAGGGAATCCATTCTAAAACAATGGGTCATGCAGAGAAGTCATGACGGAAATTCAACAAAATGACATTGAGCAGTACAGTGAGCGTGGCCTGCTACGCAGAATCTCATTTTCGCCTTTGACCCTGTCTTTGCGGCCTTTGCGCCTTTGCGGTGAAAAGAACTGCTTGATAACCTGAATTTCGCCGGGGGTTGTGATATGCTGTTGCCGTTTGGGGGGCGGCGCCGTTCTGTCAAAACTGCAAGATGCGACGCAAATTCCAAACGGACGGGGAGACTATCATGAGAAAGTTGCTAAAGAGAATTTTGCCGGGCGCGGGAGTTGTTATTCTGCTTCTTATAGGAGCCGCCGCATTCTATGTAATCTTCGAGATCGCTCCCATCGGCGCGGGCTACAAAGCCAAGATGCTGTGCTCGTATCTCTTTGTGGCTAACCGGCCAATGGAAGACATTCTCCAGACTGATCTGGAGCCGTTCAATCCGCTGTTTAAGTGCGTCGATGTGGAGGTTGATCATCAGAATAAGTCGGTTACGGCAACGGCGTTCGGGCTGGTTAAAAGGAGCGCGTTTTTCCACGACTGCCTCGGGTGTACGCTTCTTCCGCCATCGTGGCAGCCCGACCAACTGCGGTTCGCAGAGGCATGCGTGAATCCCGAACCGGCAAATCCTGAAACCGTTCAGTGGCCGACCGGCGACCTGAACGACGAAGACGAATTCCCAACTGAAATCGACGACGCGAAGGTGCAGGCGGCCCTAGACAAGGAGTTCTCCGAGCCGAATCCACAAAAACCGCGCCGGACCCGGGCCGTGGTCGTAGTTTATAGGGGCCGCATTGTCGGGGAGCGCTATGCTCACGGATTCGACAGAAACATGCCGTTGCATGGATGGTCTATGACCAAAAGCATCACAAGCGCGCTCATCGGCATCCTGGTCGGACAGGGCAAGTTCAAGGCGGAGGACCCTGCGCCAATACCGGAATGGAGAAACTCTGATGACCCGCACAGCAAAATCACAATTGACCATCTGCTTCACATGAGCGGGGGATTCGACTTCCATCACGATGTGAGCCCCACCGGGAAGAGGCAGCAAGCGTTGTTCGGCGCTATCGATACGACAACGTTCTCGATTGAATGCCCCTTGGATGCGGAACCCGGCGGCCGGTGGGAATACGCGAACGCGAACCCGCACTCACTCTGGAGAATTATCCGAAATACGGTTGGCAGTGATCAGGATTATCTGACTTTTCCGCGCCGGGCATTGTTTAACAAGATCGGCATGAGAAGCGCCCTCATTGAGCCCGACCCTTACGGCAACTTGATCGGAACGTCCTTCGGATGGGCGACAGCCAGAGATTGGGCACGATTCGGCCTACTGTATCTCAATGACGGCGTCTGGGAGGGGGAACGAATTCTTCCGGAAGGCTGGGTGGACTATACGCGGACACCGGCGCCGGCAGCCAAATACAAGCACTATGGCGCTTTATTCTGGCTGAACGCGGGCGCGAAGGAATTCGGGAATCTCCCGCCGGAGAAAAAGGGCGGCCGCAACACACCGCCCTTCGCGAGAATTCCTGAAGATGCCTATTTCGCGATGGGAAACGACGGGCAGGTCGTCGCCATTATTCCCTCGCAGCAGATGGTCGTCGTCCGGCTTGGACTCAGCCGTTCGGATGAAACATGGGACTACGAGGGTTTCATCGCCGACGTTCTCGCCGCGATGCCACAAGCCAGCACAGCGGCAAATCCGTGAAACACCTATTAGAGATTGTCATTATTCCTGCAGCAGGCTGCGGGCGATGATGAAGCGCTGGATTTCGGATGTGCCCTCGACGATACGGAGCGCACGCACGCCGCGATATACGCGCTCGATCGGCAGCTCTTTCATGTAACCCATGCCGCCGTGCACCTGAACGGCGACGTCGGCGGCGCGGTTCACAAGCTCGGTCGCATACAGCTTGGACATGGCGATCTCTTTGACCATCATTTCGCCCTGGTCGATTCGCCAAGCGGTATGGTACACCATATTGCGCGCAGCATAGAGTTCTGTCGCGGTATCGGCGAGCATCCACTGAATCGCCTGCCGCGTTGCGATGGGTTTGCCGAACTGCACCCTCTGCTTAGCGTACTCGATGGAGGCCTTAAGCAGCTTCTCGGTCATTCCGACCGCGCCCGCGGCGATATTGAGGCGGCCGCCACCGAGAAACGTCATCGCGGTAATGAATCCCATGCCGACCTCGCCGAGGACATTCTTGTGGGGCACGCGGCAGTCCTCGAAGATGAGCTCGCATTGCGAATCGCCCCCGCCCATCGTCTTCTGAATCTTGCCGGTCGAAAGCCCGGGCGTTCCCTTCTCGACAATAAAGCAGGTGATTCCGCCGCGCGCGCGCTTCTCGCGGTCGTTCACTGCGAAATCGATCGAGTAATCGGCGTACGGGCCGTTTGTTATGAAATGTTTGAGGCCGTTGA
>CAYVDS010000118.1:2446-16052 GCA_964450145.1 uncultured bacterium | reverse complement strand
TTGTTTTGCGACCGGAACTTCTGTGCAAACTTGACAGGGGGGCCTTTAATGGGTGCCCTGATTCATTAGGTGTGACTAAAGTCACAGCAAACATCTTTCCCCTGGGACAAAATGTTGTTTTATGGATTTCAGTACAGAAGTTTGTACGCCCGGTCAACCTTGCAGGGTTATCTTCTTAACAGGAGGGAAAATGAAATCTCGGGTACTATCTATCTGTCATGCGCGACGAGTATGCTTTCTTCTATCTCTTGGCTGAGGAATCACATGCAGAAACAACTCAAAATCTGGCCCATCTTGGCTCCCGACGTGGCGCCGCGCCAATTCTGTCGGGAGCATCGAAAACCTTTTCTACCATCTCGCCAAGAGCCAATGCAACATTCAGCTCAGCTTTGAAGGCTTTTTCCAGAGATGCTCGCGTGTTATTGTAGTTTCCGATTGAGTCAGTCGCGCTTGCATGAGAAGGAGGCTAAACAATGAAAAGGACTGCGTTTTTCGCTGTAGCGCTGCTGTGCGTGATGTCTATGCCTATGGGCACAGCAAGTGCTGCGACCGAGAAAAAGATTAAACCCGCGATGGAATTATCACACACAGGAGAAATAAGAGGAGTGATCGACTACTGCGGCTCAGGCGATATTCTTGTGTATATCCCGGGGAAATCGTTTATCGCAAAAACAGGCCCGAGTGGCGAGTTTGTTCTGTATTATGTTCCCCCGGCGACATATAACCTGACTGTTGAAGTGGAGGATCAAGCGCCTTTCACAATCCCGGATGTAATAGTCGAGAAGAAGATGATCACGGACCTTGGCACGTTGTCTCTTTGTCCGGACAGTGATGCCGATGGGTTTGATGCGTCGCTGGACTGCAATGACAACAATCCGGCCATTTACCCGGGAGCCGGCGAGGTCTGTGACGACGGTCTGGACAATGATTGCGATGGCAGCGTTGATGAAGGATGCACTACCTGCACGGACGCGGACAGCGACGGTTTCTACGCGCAAGAAGGATGCGGCACGCCTGTTGACTGCAATGACTCAGAATTGACCATAAATCCTGCTGCCAGTGAGATATGCGGTGACAACCTGGACAACAATTGCAACGGGGTATTGGAGGAAGGATGTCCAACGGACAATGACGCCGACGGCTACGATTCGTCGGTTGACTGTAATGATTCCAATGCCAGCGTAAATCCGGGAGCGGAAGAGGTCTGTGACGACGGCATAGACAATGATTGTGACGGAGCAATGGACCAGGACGACTCAGACTGCAATACGGGTGTCCCGACATGCGCCGAGGCTATCAACCTCGGCTCGATATCTGGAGATAGCGGGTGCGTCTCCGGCCCGACGGTTAGTGCAGGAACCGGTCAGAAGTGGTACAGAATCCGAGTTCGCGAGGACTCCGGGGACATCTTTGGGGCCAGTTTGCGTCTGACAGTCACTCTACAAGTAATGTCAGGAGACTACGACCTATATGTTTATTGGAATTGCGGCGCACTCAGATGCTCCTCAACAAATTCCGGCACGGCCACAGAACAATTGATACTGGAACAGGATGACGAGATTGGCGCTGACGATTCATTTGACGTCTGGATTGAAGTCCGTGACTACAGCGGAACTCCCTCCAGCACATGGAATCTGGTCATACAAGGTGATTGTGGGACTTCACTACCCGATTGCCCCTAAGTCCGATTGCTTCTTCGCTTCTCTCATCGCAAGGCAGGGTCATTTCGGCCCTGCCTTGCTGTTCTTGCCTGAAGTATCTTTCTACTGGATCAACCTACCGAATCCCTAACGTGAGCTCGTTGTATCGGCATTTTCTGGTATCCATTCAACGCTTATGAGCTACTATCGCGTTTGACGGTGAATGTGAAAGAATGCTAGAATGACGTTGCATTGAATCACCCCACGAGTCGTTTGTTGATGCCCATCGCAGCAGTAACCTGTTGGGCGCCAAGAAAGCAAATAGAACGTCTAACCCATTCCTGAAGCAGCACCTGCAAGATTAGCGAGAGGAGAATCATTATATTTTGAATACGGAAAACATGGACCGGCTGTTCCACCCACGCGGGATCGCGGTTATTGGCGCGTCCGACAACTATGCAAGAGGCTCAAGCATGTTTCTGTACAGCCTCAAGGGAATGGGCTATCCGGGCGGGCTCCACCCGGTCAACATAGCCGCCGACGAACAAATCATGGGACTTCCGGCGTATAAACGGGTAACGGACATTCCCGGTCCCGTCGACTACGCAATCATCGGCGTGCCTGCATCCATAACGCGCGAAGTTCTTGCCGACTGCATACAAAAGGGAGTCCCCTACGCCCAATTCTTCACCGCAGGTTTCAAGGAACTCCAGACCGAAGAAGGAGAACGCCTCGAGAAAGAGTTGGTGGAACTCGCCCGCGGGAAAATCAGGCTTATCGGGCCGAACTGCATGGGCGTGTATTGCTCCGAAGCGCGCGTCGGTTTCGACGCGAACCATCCGACCGAGCCGGGCGATGTTGCGTTCATCTCGCAGAGCGGCGGCCACGCCATCAACTTCATTCGATGCGCTGCAGAACGCGGCCTTGCGCTCAGCAAAGCGGTCAGTTACGGTAATGCATCGGACCTGTCGTCAAGCGATTTCCTCGAATACATGTCCGAGGACCCCAAGACCGCCGTCATCGGCATCTACATAGAAGGCGCAAAAGAGGGCCGGTCGTTCTTCGAGACCCTCAAGAAGGCAACAAGGAAAAGGCCGGTCATCATCTGGAAAGGCGGCCGCACCGCCGCCGGCACTCACGCCGCCAGCGGTCACACGGGTGCGCTCGCGGGCTCGTTCGACATCTGGCGGGGGATGATCAGGCAGGCCGGCGCCGTCCTGGTCAGCGACAGCGACGAGATGATCGACCTCATGCTCGGACTCAAGTATCTTCCGCTGCCCAAAGGGCTCAACACAGCCCTTGTGTGCACGGGCGGCGGCAACAGTGTGGTCGCGTCAGATCAGTGCAACGAGATCGGCCTGAAACTTCCTGCGCTCTCAGAAGACGTGCAGCGCGAATTGCTCACCGTTTTGCGAGAGGCCGGAACGATCCGGAAGAATCCGGTCGACGCGAGCGCGCACGGAATCATCCCGCAAAATGTTGTGAGAATAATCGAGATTATTAGCCGCGCCCCGAGCATCGATTGCGTTCTGTTCACGTATCAGTTATATTTTCTCGTAAGGAACCTCAAGCGCATCGGAGTCACGTTGGAGGACGCTCTCGAGCATCTTATCCACGCGCTCGGCAATGCAAAGAGCGGCGTCTCGAAGCCAGTTGCCTTTGCTCTGGCGCGCGACTCCGATCAACTCGATGTGGAAGAAGTGCGGCTTGCTCTCAAAGAGAAACTGCTGCGCGCCGGTATGCCCGCGTTTGACTCCGTCAGGGCCGCCGCGCTGACGCTTTTGAGAATGAACCGGCTCAGAGAAGGGCGCGAACGCGATGAAAGGGGCAAGGCGAAAGACTAAAGACGAAAGGGATAACAAAAAGAGCAAGGGCGAGCGAGTAGAAGCTACGATTGGACTTGCAGGATGATCGCAATTGTATTTGTGGGTTTTGGAACATGCTTTTGCAAGGGCGGTTCGCGAACCGCCCCTACAATAGAATTCAATGTTTACGCGCTATTGGCATACGTTCTTGGGCAAGAGTGTTCTTAAATGAAAGTTGCCATCATTGGTTTGCATCAGTCAGGGAAAACCACGGTTTTCAGAAGCCTGGCCGGCATCCCGACGGCCTTGAAGGACACGCACGCGCAAGCAATCCACGTCGGGAACGTGAAGGTGCCCGATGCGCGGTTTGATCGTCTCGCTGAGATTTTCAAGCCGCCGAAGCTCGTTCATGCGGACGTCGATTTCATGGATGTGCCGGGCGCGCCTGCCGAGAGAAAGGGCGCCGGTCTCACGCCACAGGTAATTGCCGAAATCAGAAATGTCGACGCATTGGTGGTCGTCGTGCGCGCGTTCAACAACCCGTCTGTGCCTCATCCGCTTGATACGATTGACCCGCTGAGAGACCTGAGGAATATCGAGGCGGAACTCTGCCTCGGCGACCTGATCCAAATCGAGAATCGTCTCCAAAGAATGGCAAAAGAACGTCCGGACCCTATGGAGAAAGAGGCGCTCTTGAAGGTAAAGGCGTGCCTTGATGAAGAGAAACCGCTTCGTCTGCTCAGTTTGAACGAAGCAGAATCCAGGATTCTCACCGGCTTCAGCTTCTTGAGCCGAAAGCCATCGCTGCTGCTTCTCAACATCGGTGAAGACAATGTGGGCAAAACGCCTGCCGCCGAGGTCGTCGATTTCGCCGAAAAACAGAAATATTCACTGATCCAATATTGCGCCGAAATCGAGTTGGAGATATCCGAACTCCCGCCCGACGAGCAGGCCGCTTTTCTGGCTGAGATGGGCCTGCAGGATTCGGGCAGGGACCGGCTGGTCAGGAAGGTTTACGAGAAGCTACATCTCATCTCGTTCTTCACGATTGCCGACACGGAGATACGAGCGTGGTCGATTCCCAAAGGCACGCGGGCAGCGACCGCAGCGGGCAAGGTGCATTCAGATATGGAAAGGGGATTCATTCGAGCCGAAGTCATTAATTTTGATGACTTTGAGAAGATCGGTTCGATGCATGCCGCGCGCGAGAGCGGGCACCTGAGACTGGAAGGAAAAGACTACGAAGTCCGCGACGGCGACCTCATAAAATTTCGGTTCCACGTGTGAGAAAATACGGACAGACCCACAACATAGGGTCTGTCCCTATTTTCTTCTATTTCTCTTGTCTACTTCTGCACAACGCAAGCCAGCGGTATCGCCAGCGGTGAATACTCCAGGAGCGTCTCTCCTTCCGCCTCGTCCTTCACCCGGTTTCGAACTGATGGCGCAAAGAAGAGCGTCCCCTTGACGGGCTCGATGTTAATGCCGGAATTCGGCGACTGCGTGGTTTGCGTGCCCGACTGCGAAATGGCGATGCACTCGTATGTCTTGCCGTTTTCGAGCGTCACGGCCTGGGGTTCAAGAACCTTGCAGTCGTAATTGAAGGTGGTAACGACCGTTTCGGACGATGTGCCCGAAGAAGTGGTCGTCAACACCGACGACACATGCCAGCTATCACCCTGAGCTAGTGGAAACTGCACCTGCTTCACGGGAGGGTTCGCGACGGTTATCGAGTTCGAGTCGAAAGGCGTCGGACTTGCGCCGAGGTTGCCGCCGATTTGAATCAGTCCCTTCGACCGTATCTCCGCCTTGACGAACGCGAGGTCGCTTACACGCCTGTACTCGGAGCCCTCAAAGGTAGAGGTCTGGGCAAGGTCGCCTGCCGCTGCTTCTCCCTGAATCGGCATAGTATTGTATGTGCCGGTTATCTTCTGGTCGCCGCTGACTCTCACAACATAGCAATCCTCGCCGCCCACGTTTTGCGTATCGGCGACTGTGTAGGACGTGTTGTTTTCAGCCTTCTTCAATGTCATTGTAATCTGGAGCAGACCCGCCCCCTGCGTGACCGTCCTGTCGAGAGCCTTTTCGCTATGGTACTTCCACGTATCGCCAACGTTCCATTTCGGAACCATCTCCACGGTCGCCGTCTCGGCCTCGGCCGGGACGGGAAATGAACACAGCGCAAACGCGAGTGCAAACACTATCATTGCCACGGTACCGCAACGCATTACTCTTCCCCCTGTCCAATTAAGCCTGTTATCGAGACAAGATGCTGGGTTTCTTTGCTATTCAACCGTGAACCACGAACTGTAAACGCTGTTTCTTAGGAGCGCCTGATCACGCCTCGGCGTGATTAATTGTGGAAGAAAGAGGAAGCTTGACATCCATCATGTCATTCTGAGCGGAGCGAAGAATCTCTCTTTTGTTTCTTTTTACCTCGAACCTTTGACCTTGAACCTACTTTCTTAGCAGGATGGGAGGATTACCACGGGACCTTGAATTTTGAGCCGGACTCTTTCTTGTTCTCTTCCTTATACCATTTCTCCCACTTCTCGATTGCCCACACGCGCACGCTTCTCTGAGCTTGCGCGTCGTACCCGAAATTCTGGCCCGTTATCTGGATGAGTGAGTCGTTTGCCGCCTTGCGGAGATAATAGTCCTCGTCGTCAAGCGTATGAATCAGATGGGGGATGGCGTCCTTCGCGCCGAGAGTCCCCAGCTTCTTGCACGCTTCCAAACGATCATAGTATTGCGCTTTTCGTAGCTGCTCGATAAGCGCGTCAATTTCAGTTTGAGGCACGACCGGAGCGCTGCCGGTTGACTGTTCCGATTCTTTCTCAGGCGCGGAGTTCGTCAGTTTCTTTTTCGTTGTGGGGGTGTCTTTCGGCTGCTGTCGCATTTTTTCAAGCAATTCTTGCGCGCGTGTAACGTCATCGCCATCGCCCGTTGCGGCCGCCGTGTCGGCAGGCGGGTCAGCGACTGTCCCGTTCCCTGCGTCGGGCGTCCCTTCCGGAGCGTCCTTTTCCAGCGAGAGTATCTGTTCGCGCATGAACCAGACTCTGGCGCCGCTGCCCTCGATCTTCATCTGGACACGCGTCTCTTCCTCCGCGGTGATTTTGCCCTGATGGGTGTCGCCGTTCTTCATCTTGATAGTGTCGGCATTCACGACTGGCGAAGACGAGAAAAGAAAAGCCGCAAAGGATAGGACTGCTGCAAAATACTTATACATTTTCCCCCGCCTTTGTTGACTACAATGAAATTATAACAGACTTTCGAGCGCAGGTCAATCACGTTGGTCTCACGTCAGATGCTTGAAAAGCAAGGCGATCAAGAACGACAGCGTCCCGCAGAGAGGGAAAGTCACAACCCACGCCAAAACGATGTCGGCGACGATTCTCCAGCGCACGCTTCCCTTGAAGCTCTTGGCTGCCGCCACGCCGATAATGGAAGTGGTAATAGTGTGTGTGGTGCTCAATGGCACGCCGCTCAGCGAGGCGCCCCAGATCACGAGTGCGGCCGAAGATTCTGCCGCAAACCCCTGCCATGGCCGGATGTCCACCATCCGCATCCCGACCTGGCGAATGATTTTCAGGCCGCCGATGGATGTGCCGATCCCCATCGTTATCGAGCACAGCAGGATCACCCAGATAGGAGTGGAAAACTTTGGCAGGATTCCTCCCATCACCAAAGTCATTGCGAAAACTCCTATGAATTTTTGCCCGTCATTCAGGCCGTGGTTATATGCCATGAACATCGACGAGAGAATTTGCAGGCGGCCGAAGAGTTTTCGGGATAATTGCGCCGGGAGGTGATTGGCCACCTGAATAACCAGTTTCGCAAGGAGAAGACTGCCGGCAAATCCTACACCGGTCGAAAGCAGCAGGCCTATCCCGACCTTGGCCCATCCCGAAAACAGGAGAACCTCCGGCCCGGCTACGGCCAACGCCGCCCCCGCAAGGCCCGCAACGAGAGCATGAGATTCACTTGTCGGAATGCCAAACTGAGCGGCGAGAGTGCTCCACAAAATCAAGCTGATCATTGCCGCGGCTATGACTCCCGGCTCGAGCATCGAAGCATCGACGATTCCCCTGCCGATGGTGAACGCCACCGCCGTGCCCGACAGAGCGCCGACGATGTTAAGCAACGTCGCCATTACCACTGCGACGCGTATAGGCATCACTCGCGTCGATACGACCGTGGCGATCGCATTAGGCGCGTCCGTCCAGCCGTTAACGAATTCAGCGCCCAGGACCAGAAACAATATGAGTACCAGTTGCCAGGTCATTGATCTTCGGCTTTCTATTGAGACTTGCGGATTATCGAGACGATGACCTGGGAAATGTGGTGGCCGCGATCAGTGATTTTCTCGAGACCTTCTATGATCTCCTTCCATGAAACAAACGACCTCGGATCCTTGACAGTCTCTTGCCAAAGACTCTTGATGGTTGTGTCTCGCAAGTCGTCCGCCTTTCTTTCCAATTGACTTATTCGCTCGTGATTTTCGACCACTTTCGAATAGTCTTTCGCCTTTAATGCGTGAATCGATGATTCCACCAGTTGGGCGACCGCAACTACGATGTCAGTAAGCTCAGACGCCTCTTTTCGACCCTCAACTACACCATATAACCGGGCGCATCGCGCGACGCCGCGAATTGCGTCAAGAAAGCTGTCAAGATTGTCGGCCAAATCCGTGGCGTCCGACTTGTCCAGCCAACTCGTGATAAACGCTCTGTCGAGCACTTCATGCAATTGCATTGTCAATTCATCGCCGTGGTGCTCGCACTCGACGATGTACTGCATAATTTGTTCGCTGTTCGCGAGGTTATCAAAAAAGCGCTCCAGTTCCTGGGCGCACCCGATAATGTTCGCCGCCTGCTCGGTAAAAAGCTTCTGCAGACTGACATCGGCCTTATTTTTGAAGATTCCACTGAACAGTGGCATGGGCGTTCCTCCCCTCTTTTCGACAATCATTCTCGAAATTGAGCCAACTCATTTTAGCCAATATCTCCGAAAAGTCAAATACTGATCGGCGGGCCCGTCGAAAACACCGAACACCTCTTGAAATATCCATCGCAATACCGTAAGATGAGGGTGCCCTTTTCGCTCTAAGTCACCCATCGGCAAGCCCGGAGTGAAAATTTGATTCTTTTCAATCCGAAATCCGAAGTCCGAAATCCGAAATCCAAAAGGCTTCTCCGCCCCTTCTGGGGGATGCTTTCAGCCGCCGTCTTCCTTCTGATTCTGCTGCTGGTTGGCTACCGCGTCTGGCAGCCGGGTGAGGACATCAGGGACGGTCGCAACGACCGACTCCGCAACGGCATCTGGCTGCAACATGGATGGCTGGGCGACGATAGCTGGTTCTCGCGGAACGCCAAAGAAAATCAGATATCGAATTTTCGAAACCGCAAGAACATAGAATCGCTTGCTGCCTCGCTGCGGTCGCATCACATCCAATACATATTCCCGCACATGGCGCCGACGTCCGTTGACGGTGACCTTTCATTTATCGATTCTGAGCAGGCGCGGCAGTTCTTCGGTGTCCTGCAGGAGTTTCAAGTCATGCCGTGGGTCGGAGGCATCGAGGGCAAACAGGTGTTCCTCAAGAAGTCCGTCTGGCGCGAGAACTTCGCGAAGTCTATCGGAAAGTTCCTGCGCGAATATCCGTCTGCCGCCGGAATTCACCTAAATATCGAGCCGATGCGATCCGGCAACCCGGAGTTTCTCGCTCTGCTCGAGGAGGTCCGCCGGAACGTGCCCGAGGGCAAAACACTCGCTGTCGCCGCCTATCCGCCGTCCACCTTTCTGCATCCATACCCGGACGTGCACTGGAGCAAGAGGTACTATCGAGACGTTGCTGCCCGCTGCGATTTACTTGCCGTTATGATGTACGACACCGCGCTTCCCAACAAGAAACTCTATCGAAACCTCATGGCTGATTGGACACGCAAAACCATCGGTTGGAGCAAAGGCGCCAAAGTCCTGCTCGGACTTCCCACCTATCATGACGCCGATAGTGGCTACCACAACCCGAAAATCGAAAACCTCGAAAACGCTCTCCTCGGAGTGCATGGCGGGCTCAACGGATATCATCCGTTGCCCGACGCCTACGAAGGCGTAGCCCTCTACTGCGAATGGGAAATGGACGAGTCCGAATGGCGCCATTTCGAGGAACACTTCCTGAAGCCCAACTCCCAACTCGTGGGAGCGCAAAGCTCGTAAATGTAAAGGCGCCCCTTTTGAGGAGCGCCCTTGCACTTTTTTTCTGGGGCATTCGCTTTGGCGCGATTATCCCAGAATCGCCTTTATATCCGCATCCGGCGTCGAGATCGGCTTGATGTCAAACGTCTGCACGAGCACGTTCAACACGTTCGGCGTGATAAACGCCGGCAGACTCGGGCCGAGGCGGATACCCTTGATCCCCAGGTGCAGCAACGTCAGAAGAATGGCCACAGCCTTCTGCTCATACCATGAGAGCACCATCGACAGCGGGAGCTCATTGACTCCTACGTTGAACGCCTTCGCCAGCGCCACGGCTATCTGGATGGCCGAATAAGCGTCGTTGCATTGACCCACGTCGAGAAGGCGCGGAATACCGCCGATATCGCCAAGGTCTTTGTCGAAGAAGCGGAACTTGCCGCAGGCCAGCGTGAGAACCACGCAATCCTTCGGCAGCTTCTCGACAAATTCCGTGTAATAATTGCGTCCCGGCTTTGCGCCGTCGCAGCCAGCGACGAGGAAGAAGTGGCGGATGGCCTTGTTCTTTACGGCATCGATTACCTGACCAGCCACGCCCATCACCGTATTCCTCGCAAAGCCGACCATGACCGTCTTGCCGTCGGAATCCTGCGCGAAACCCGGCAACTCGAGCGCCTTATTGATCACGGGCGCAAAGTTGCGGTCCGATATATGCGTCACGTCGGGCCAGCCCACTGTGCCGCTCGTGAAAATGTTTGCCTTATACGTGTCCTTGGGTTTCTGGATGCAGTTCGTAGTCATCAAGATTGCGCCCGGAAATTCGGCGAACTCGCGCGCCTGATTCTGCCACGCGGTTCCATAATGTCCATAGAAGTGCGGATACTTCTTCAATCCGGGATACGCATGCGTCGGCAGCATCTCGCCGTGTGTATACACGTTGATGCCTTTGCCTACGCTCTGCTTCAGGATTTCCTCAAGGTCCTTGAGGTCGTGACCCGAAACCAGAATGGCCTTTCCCTTCTTGGCGCCCAGCGAGACCTTGGTCGGCGCCGGATGGCCGTATGTTCCGGTATTGGCCACATCGAGAAGCTCCATCGCGCGCAGGTTGACCTCTCCGCACTTGAGCGCGAGCTTCACCCATTCGTCGGCGCTGAGGTCGTTCCTCAGCGTGACCGCGAGACCCTCATGGATGAATCCGTACACTGCGTCATCTTCCTGCCCTAATATGCGGGCATGGTCAGCGTACGCGGCGACGCCCTTGATACCGTATGTCACGATCTGCTTAAGCGAGAGAATGTCCGGATTGGCGCACGGGTCCGATTTTATTCCAGCGGTCTCGCCCTGCTTCACAAGGCCCTCCTTCGTGGCTTCCGGCTTGAAGGTGGCGGCGCTGTCATCGAAATCAACCTTGCCGTTCGCCGATTTCACTTTTGGCTTGAGCGCTTCTCTCAGCTCGACGGCGCGATTGATCAACTTGACGAAACGGTCCGGATCGAAATTCACGTTTGTCAGGGTCGAGAACACAGCTTCACACGTGAAAGCGTTCACTTCGCGGTCGGTCACTCCGACTTTGCGTCCGGCGACGGCATACAGGGACAATCCTTTGACCGCGTGAAGCAGCAAATCCTGAAGCGCCGCCACATCCGGCTGTTTGCCGCAAATGCCGAGCTTTGTGCATCCTTCTCCCTTGGCCGCTTGCTCACACTGGTAGCAGAACATGTTTTGGGCAGACACTTTCTCCTCCTTCATTTGATTGGACACGGGGTCTTGTCTTAACATTTTCTTCTTATCCTCCTTGGTTGTGTGGTTTGCTTGTCCGGGCTGCTCTTCTCTCTGTCTCGCTGCAGCCTGTCCCCATCACTATAACCAGAAGGAGGATATCTTTCTTTGACATAAGTCACATCACACACTTTTTTTCATTTCGTCCCAGAATTATAGCAAAAAGTCGCCAACGCCCAAAATAATAGGGGCGAACCCCCGGTTTGCCACTTCAAACCGCCCTCTAATTAAACCCGCGGTTATCCCGCGTCGTTGCGATTACGCATGCGGCGGGAATATAAGCAAATCGTGCTCGCCCCTAACCTTTCAAGCTGAAGTCGTCCAGGCAACCCTCCTCCGAGAAATCTTCTTACCCAGTGCGATTTGGGCCTTGCCGCTGTGCCCGCGAATTCATTCGCATCCTGCCAGAGGCGGACCCTTTGTCGCCGTGCCCGTGCGAATAAATCAGGCGCATTCTATCTCTCGTGTGCGCTTTCTTCGAGCCGCTCGGCATAGTGCGCCATGCCGGTGACATCGACTATGATCACCGGTTCGTTTCCGACGACCCATGCATCGTGCCCGGGTGGAATCACCGCCACGTCGCCCGGACCGAACTCCTGCTCCGTGCCGTCATCCATTCTGACCCTTAGCCGGCCCCACACATGATATTGAGTATGCTCGGCTTCGCAGCTATTCGTCTTCACAAGCGGCTTCACGCACTCAGACCACTTCCATCCCGGCTCGAGTATGGCCCGCCCAAAGGTCACGCCTCCCGCCGTTATGAGCTCGAGCTTGCCCTTGCGAAATGTTCTGATTTCGTCCGCCGCTTTCATGCTCCTTCGTTCCAAAACCTCCATGACCGCTTTCATTTTCTTCGCCTCCCTTCAAACGCGAAATTCTGGAATGGCCTGCATCTTATCAGCTTTATTAACTATGTCCATACAGGAATAGTTGAGCAATGGTTCAATGTTCACCAAATCGATTGCATCCCTTGACCGCTGCATGATAAGATTTCCTTCGTCTGGCGAGTGTGAGAAAGGGGCAGGACATGACCTCACAAAAAACCAACGAATACGACGCAATCGTCGTGGGCTCAGGCCCCGGCGGTTCGACCGTCGCGCGGGAGCTTTCTCGCGCCGGCAAGAAGACGCTTGTGCTCGAACGCGGGAAAGACAATTACAAGCTGGGTAGTTACCTGACCGCGTTGCGGGTTCTGGACATGAACCCCTCGAAGGAAGGGCTTCCCATGCTCCGGGCCAGCATCACAGGCGGCGCAAGCGTGTTTTACAGCGCCAGCGCGGCCGACCCGCCACCGTGGCTTGCAACGCGCTATGGGGTAGACCTCTCGCCCTGGATGGATGAAATCAAGCGGGAAACCAAAGCGGGCCTGCTTCCGGAGAATCTGTTGGGCGGAGCATCCATCAGGATAATGGAAGCTGCTAACAAGATCGGCTACCATTGGGAACCAATGGCCAAATTCCTTGATCCTGCCAAGTACACTCGAGGATATTGTTGCGGCGCTAATACACACCTCGGGTGTAAATGCGGCGCCAAGTGGACGGCGAGAGAATACCTCAAGGACGCCGTAAAGGCCGGGGCTCGGTTGCTTATCGAGACCGAGTGCGAGGAAGTAATAGTCGACAAGGGGATGGCCGTTGGTGTCAGCGCGCGAACCAGCGACGGCCAAAAGAAAGATTTCCGGGCAGAGCGCGTAATTCTGTCCGCCGGAGGACTCAGCACCCCTTTACTTCTCATGCGGGCGGGAATGGACAAAGTGGGCGACGGATGTTTCTCGGACCCGACCGTGGTGGTGTACGGTCAGGCGCCGTTCGAGGGGACGTGGGCTGACCCGCCGGTCTCCGTTGTGACGTGGGAGTTCTACGATAGCGATGGAATCCGTCTCGGGACCATCATGGAGCCGAAGTGGCTGCTGGCAATAAATCTTCTCAAACAATCGCCCAAGAATTTGCTGTCGGCCCTCAACTATAAGAAGATGGTCGGCATCCTTGTGAAAGTGAAGGATGACTTGTCGGGCCGAGTCTACCCGGACGGGAGCGTGTCGAAAGGACTTGGCGAACAAGAGTGGGGGCGTTTGAACAAGGGTATCAAGACGGCGAAGGATATTCTCCGCGCGGTTGAGTGCCCTGCGAAATCGATAGTGGTCGGCGACGCCAACCACTATGTCGGTAAGGGGCTTTCGGGCGGTAC
>CAYVDS010000118.1:0-2436 GCA_964450145.1 uncultured bacterium | reverse complement strand
GTCGGCGACGCCAAGGGCGCCCACCCGAGCGGCACATGCCGGATCGGCTACGCGGTGAACGCAAATCTCGAGACCGAAATCAAGAACCTTTACGCCTGCGACGCGAGCGTATTCCCGGAGGCTCTCGACCGCCCGACCGTCCTGACGATCCTCGGCCTCGGCAAACGCCTCAGCCGCCATATTCTCGCGCCCGATCAACCCAAAGCCGAGACAACCCCGCAGCAAATGGAGATGTTCAAATAAGAGTTAGACCGCAAACGGTCTCAGACCCGAAGCGCAAAGAGCGCAAAAGGGAACACAAAGAGACAGACCACGAATGGCACGAACCTTGGCGAACGGACACGAACATGGAACGCGGAAGTTGATAGGGAAGGGGGAACCGCAGTGGGAATGTTTTCGGGCAAAACGGCGATCGTCACAGGTGGCGCGTCCGGTATTGGCAAGGCGCTCGGCCAAGAATTAGCGAGCCGCGGGGCGAATGTGATTCTTGCCGATGTCAATGCCAAATTGCTGGAAGATGTTGCGGGCTCAATGAGCAAAGCTGGCCACAAAGTGCATCCGACGGCCCTCGACGTCTGCGACTTCGCGGCCGTGAGAAAACTCGTCGAAGACACAACCGTTCGACACGGACGACTCGACTACCTTTTCAACAACGCAGGTATCGGAGTCGGCGGCGCGGCTCACGACTTTTCCTTCGCGGACTGGAAAACCGTCATCGATACGAACCTTTATGGCGTCGTGAACGGCGTCGCAGTCGCTTACCCGATCATGGTGAAGCAGGGCTTCGGACACATCATCAATACGGCGTCGCTCGCGGGGCTGATTCCGGCGCCCGGAGAGATTTCATATGCGGCGAGCAAATACGGGGTCGTAGGACTCTCGCATGTGCTGCGAATAGAAGGCGAGCGTTTCGGCGTTCGCGTCAGTGTAGTATGCCCGGGGTTCATCGAGACGCAAATATTCTACAACGCCAAACTAATAAACCTTGACCGAAAGAAAATGATCGACGCGCTCCCCAGGTGCATGCCGGTTGAAGAATGCGCCCGCGAAATCTTGCACGGGGTCGAGCGCAACAAGCCCACCATTGTGGTGACGCGTTTCGCCAAAGTGTTGTGGCTGGCTTATCGGTTCTGGCCGTCGTTCATATTCTGGCTGGGCAGACGCTATGCAAAGAGAATGAGTGACCTGAAGACACAATAGGAAATGGATTCCTGCTTTCACAGGAATGACGCTAAGGTGTCGGGGTTTTTGGTTTTAGCTAGGAACCAGGAACTAGTTTCTTAGTGCTGAGTTTCCTAATTCCTGTGACGTATCTTGTAGGGGCGGCTCGCGAGTCGCCCGCATGGAGTTTGCGCGAATACGTTACCGTATTTATGAAAACACGTACTTAGGAGCGCGTGATCACGCCTTCGGCGTGATTAATCTTGAAAGAAACAGGCCTAAGCCTCCAAACGGAAAAATCCCCCCTTCCCCCCTTTTGTAAAGGGGGAAAAGAAGAACGGCGATTGTGGAACCGTAGACCGTGAACCGTGGACTGTAAACCTCGTTTCTTAGGAGCGAAGCGAACAATCTCCCTTGCTTGTTGCTGCTTTAACCATGAACCATGAACCCTAAACCATGAACCGCGCTTTAAGGCGCCATCGGATATCCCGCTTTTGTCCATGCGGCGACTCCGCCCCTCAGCGCCTTCACGTTTATGTATCCTTTCTCGACGTATTGCCCTGCCCGACCGGCAGACGTTCTCTCGTTCGGTCAGGCGCAATAGAATATGATCTCCTGATCCTTGGCTAAAGAGGGGAGCTTTGCCTCGAATTCCCTCAGGAACAAGGCGCCCTCGAGATGCATCGTCCTGCATTTGTCCTCATCCTGATACGCGCAGACGAGGAGAGCCTTTCCCGATTTCACCCTCTGATAGGCCTCGTCGGGCGGCACGCGCGGCAAGTCACTCGTGTCTTCAACAAGTGTCGTTACCTCCTCCCATTCCGGTTCTTGTGTCACTTCCCGAGTTCTCGCGGCGCCGCAATTACAAACAACAGTCGAGGCAACAAGCACGAACAGAAAGATCATCCATCCACTATGCTTTTTCACATAAGCCCTCTCGTTTCCTCCATTTCCCGCCGAATATCAATGATTTATCGTGTCACTCTAAATGTGTATCGGCTACTCGGAACCATAAACCGTGAACTACGAACCCTGAACCCCGCTTCGCGCGCCTCATATCCATTTCAGCATGGCGCCGAAAATAATGAAACAGAACAAGTCGAATGCGAGGATGCTTCCGACGAGGAGGGCCTTTTTCCGGACACTTTCCATGTCGTGGACCCAAAACGCGACCAGAAAGAATGGAAGATAACCTATCAGGAAGATGAGCCACGGCGCTCGCATATTCCACCACGAATAATCCCAAGTGAGCGCGTTCACCGCATTGAGCAAGAC
>CAYVDS010000117.1:9562-16172 GCA_964450145.1 uncultured bacterium | reverse complement strand
AGCGCTGGCAGCAGGATCGCAGCTAAGATACCGATAATAGCTATGACCACCAGCAGCTCGACAAGAGTGAACCCCTTGCGGCCACGAAACACTTTACTCATTTGCTAACTCCTTTCGACCTTGAACAAACCTAATCCCCCCCATGCACTGCAACCTCGATATGAATCAATCAGTGATTCTACTGCTTGAGCGAAGTGATTCTACAAGATACGCCTCGTGTCTTTGGTTATCCCCTCCCTCGTGATTCTTTAAGAAAACCCAAGACCAAGTTTTTTTTGATAGGATTATACGGATGGATAGGACGAAAATGATAGGCAAAAAGACCCTGTGCTCATCCCCCCCTTTGCAACCTTCCTGCGAACCTCGACTACCTCTATAAGGATTCTCAGGCTGTGCAAACTATACCACAGGTTTTTTCCTTTGTCAAGTGCTTTCTGCCAAATTCTTTTCAGTAAAACTGTGCCTCCAAGATAAACAACCACTCCTCTGAAATTCTGTGGTGGGCGGAAGGCATTCCCCGGAGGCGAATCCACCCCCGCTCGCTGCCGGCGCGACATTATTTGACAATCCGCAAGACGTCGCGGAACTCCTTTGCGTCGGAGGCGCAAAGAATTTCGTACATGGCCATTTGCGAGCACGTAAGAATGCCACCTGCCTGTTCCATCTTGCGCAGGCCAATATCGTGGTCTTGAATCTTTCTGGAGGCGCATGCGTCTGCGACGACGTGCATCTGGTATCCTGCGGCGATTCCGTCGAGCACGGTCTGTTCCACGCAAATGTGAGTTTCGATGCCGCACACCAGCAATTGGCTGGATGAATTACCGGAAAGCGACTGCACAAAGCGCGGCTCGCCGAAGCAACTGAACGTCAATTTCTCGATTGGCGCCATATGCGAAAGCTCGTTCCTGACTTCGTCCACGGTGGGCCCGAGTCCTTTCGGGTACTGTTCGGTCCAGATGATCGGCAGACCCAGAATCTTTGCAAACTTAATGAGCTTTATGCAGGTCTGCGCGAGCGACTCCGGTTCCTTGAAGGCGGCAAGCAGCTTCTGTTGGTAGTCTACGACGAGGAGCAGAACGTTCTCTCTTTTGAGCACATGTGGATGGCGCATTAGTTTTCTCCCCTGGTCAATCCTTAAGGATGGACTCGGATACGTTGCCGAATCAGCCTCACTCGCGCGGTTTTGCCAGTATTTCCAAAACCTTTAACTCGTGGAATCTCTTCGAGGCCGCTGAGCGAAGTATCGCAACCGTGTCGGCTCCTCTGCCGGTGCCCGCCAAGGCGAGGACGTCTTCCCCCTCTGGTATCAGGCCGGCATCGGATGCTTCCATCACTACTTCGCAGGCCACTTTGATCCCCTGCCCCAACCTTCTCAGAGTCAAAGCGATCAGTGTGGTGGGATAGACCCCTTGAAACTGTGTCGCCAACGAAGTCTCGATTGAATGGGTCAATATGGTTCCGGTGAATATCTTCCCGCCAGCGTTCAATATTCTCTGCCGATTTGCCTCGCTGAGCTCTATTTCGTTAGGGCCTTTGAAACCTGCGCTGTGAGTCACAATTACCACGTTGACTCTTTTGTCCGAGAGAGCTTCCGCGACGGCTGCGCCCGTTTCGCCGCTTGTCGTAGCCGCTACCGCATGGCGGATACCCTCCTGAACCGCCTGTTTTGCTATTTCGATGCAACGCGCGGTGTTGTGAGGGCCCGGCCTTTCAAAGTAATCGACTGTCCGTTGCATGGTTGTTCACTTTCTCCACGATTTCAGGACTGACCAGTGTTTTGCACGGATACCCGGCGTTGGCCGTAAAGAACTTCGAGGTGGGCGACGACGGATGCGCCGAGAGCTCTGAGGTCGTAGCCGCCTTCGAGCATAGAGATCAATCTTCCATTACAATACTTTTGGGCTATGTCGACCGCCGTCTGGGTAAGCCACGCGAACCCTTCCTCCGTCAATCGCATCGACGCGAGGGGGTCGTCCTTATGGGCGTCAAAACCGGCGGAGACCATGACGAAGTCGGGCTTGAAGACTTCCGCTATTGGAGGAAGCATTTTCGTGTAAACCTGCTGGTACTCTTTGTCGCCACAACCTGCCCTGAGCGGAGCGTTAACCGTGAATGATTCTCCCTTGCCGATCCCGCCTTCCTGCATACTGCCGGTGCCCGGATAGTGAGGATACTGATGAGAACTGAAATACAGAACCGACGGATCGTCATAGAAGATTTCTTGGGTTCCGTTGCCGTGGTGAACGTCCCAGTCTATGATCAACACCTTCGCTATTTTGTGAACACGCTGCAGGTATCGAGCGGCAATTGCAACATTATTAAAAAGGCAAAAACCCATGGCGCGGTCGCTCTCGGCATGGTGACCGGGCGGTCTTACGGCGCAAAAGGCATTGTCGACTTTGCCCAGCATAATGGCGTCGGCGGCCGCCGTTCCCGCGCCGGCGGCAAACAAGGCAGCCTCAAATGATTTTTGGGAAACAACTGTATCCGGGTCGACGTGATTTAGATACGGGCCGGAAGAACGCTCTATCGACTCAATCAGCCGGCTGGTGTGAACAACAGCGATGTGCTCGCGGGCACACTCCGAGGGAGCTATGTTGATGAGCGTCTTGTCGAGGTTGGCCTCCTGTATCGCTTTCAGAATCGCGGTGAGTCTCTCGGGCCGCTCGGGATGGCCGGGACCGGTCTGGTGTTCCTGATATATGGAGTGGTAGACGAACGCTGTTCTGGTCATCTAAGTTGTCATCGAAATGGGTTGTTTGATTGGACTTCGGAATTTGTGGGCGTCATATTAACACATCGACGCGAGAGAACGCAATCGCGTTGCGAATCGGCGGGTTCAAATGATATAGTCATTCCGCAAATTCGTTTTCGTTCAGGTTCATAAGTCACAGACACGGGTGACGGTTGGTTCAGGACAGAGGGAGGCAGGGCTATGTTACTTGGTACAGGGTCGCTGGGCGCACTCATGTTCTTGAGGAGTCATCGCAACAGGCGCGTGTCGAGCTACGACATGACTGGAGCGAATGCTGATTTCCGGGTGCTATATCCCGGTGAAAAGAGGATTATAGCTTCACTTGATGGGCCCGGGATTATTCGGCACATCTGGATGACACTCGGCTGCGAAGAACCAGCGTATCTAAGAAGGATCGTAGTCAGAATGTTCTGGGAGGATGAAGGGGACCCGAGCGTGGAGGCTCCTATTGGCGATTTTTTCGGGCTCGGCCACGCGAAGACGACATATTTCTCCTCGCTGCCATTGTCAATGTTTGACCGCGGGTTTAACTGTTTTTTTCCGATGCCGTTCTCGAAGCGAGCCCGTATCGAAGTCCAAAACGAATGCTCTGACTGCCCGCTGATCCTTTACTTTTACATCGATTATGAAACCCATGACGAGCTTCCGGAGGGAGTCGCGACTTTTCATACGCAGTGGCGAAGAGAAAACCCTTGCCGCGCCGTTCAGTTGCCGGGAGAACAGAATGTGGACGGCAAAGAGAACTACGTGATCCTCGAGGCGCAGGGACAAGGTCATTACGTCGGATGTCACTTAAACATAGACGCGCTTTCCCCCGGCTGGTGGGGCGAAGGCGACGACATGTTCTTCATCGACGGAGAGAAGTGGCCTCCCGCCATTCATGGCACAGGCACTGAGGACTATTTTTGCGGAGCCTGGGATTTCAACATGCTGAAACAGACCTTCTGGACGCCTTACTATGGTTATCACCTCAAGGGAAACGACGATTTTACAGGCAAACACTCGATGTACCGATACCACATTGAAGACCCAATCGTTTTCCGTCGCTCCATCCTCTTCTCAATCGAGCACGGCCACGCTAATGACATGGGCCACGACTATTCCAGCACCGCCTATTGGTATCAGGCAGAACCGCATAAGAAGACCGTCGACCTTCCTCGGGTCGACCTCCGACTGCCGCGGCCAGACTAGTGGAGCGCTTCCAAAATAGCGTTGCAATGCTCCCCCTTTGAAAAAGGGGACAAAGAGACTGTCCCGTAATTGGCGAACCATGATGGGATTCTGTAGGTGCGAATTTATTCGCATAATGTTTTCGGGCTTTTTTCACACCGCGCATGCGAATAAATTCGCACCTACAGAATTACGGGACAGTCTCCAAAGGGAGATTTAAGAAGTCGCAGAAGTCCTTGGGAAACAAAAGTTTCAAATCCCCCCTTCCCCCCTTTGCAAAGGGGGAACGTCGCCGAATCAATGCATGCTATTTAGGAAACGCGGTACTAGTTAGCGGACTTGGCATATGTCGCGTTATAATTAGTCGTTGTGAAACCGTGAAAAGCGGGAGCGAATCCCTAACTCTTTCGCAGTGCAACGATTAGACCGCATCGAGCAATCTATTTAGGTGATGCGCGGAGAAAGGAGAATTTATGGCCCAGAACCTTGCCGATAAGCTCATTGCAGACCATCTGGTTGAAGGCAAAATGGCGCCTGGCGAGGAAATAGGGATTCGAATAGAGCAGACGCTGACACAGGATGCGACCGGCACCATGGCTTTTCTGGAGTTCGAATCGCTCGGAATTCCGCGCGTTCAGACCGAGATTTCGCTCAGTTATATAGACCACAACATCATTCAGACCGATTTTAAGAACGCCGATGACCATCTGTTTCTCGAATCTGCGGCGGCGAAGTACGGTGTGTATTTGTCTCCCCCCGGTAACGGAGTTTCGCATCATGTCCACCGCGAACGAATCGGAATTCCGGGGAAAACGCTTCTGGGTTCAGACAGTCATACGACAACAGGGGGATGCCTTGGCATGCTCGCCATCGGCGCCGGAGGCATTGAGGTGGCGATGGCCATGGCGGGTAAACCGTTCCACCTCATGTATCCCAAAGTGTGGGGCATCCGGGTAAAGGGCAAGCTTTCGCCTTGGGTGTCCGGAAAAGATATCATCCTTGAACTGCTGCGCCGGTTCACCTGCAAAGCGGGTGTCGGTAAGATTATGGAGTTTTCGGGGCCGGGGCTTAGAAACCTTGACATGAGCGCGCGCGCGACCATTGCGAATATGGGCGTCGACATCGGAGCTACGGCCGCCATTTTCCCATCTGACGAGGTGACGCGGAAATATCTGGCAATGAATGGACGAGAGAACGTTTGGCGGGAGCTGAAGGCTGATAAGGGCGCGGATTATGATGAGGTTACCGAACTCGATCTGAACGCCATCGAGCCACTCGTGGCTTGCCCACATAATCCGGACAATGTCAAGACGGCCGCCGAACTCGACGGGACCCCTCTCGCTCAGGTTATCGTAGGCAGCTCGACGAACGGCTCCTATAGGGATTTGATGATCGCCGCAAAGATAGTGGAAGGCCGAAAGATTCATCCTTATGTGAGTTTCGAAATCAATCCCGGAAGCAGGCAGGCGCTGGAGAATGTCGAGATTATGGGAGGCGTGCTGGCGCTCATCCATGCGGGGGCAAGAATACACCAGTCCGGCTGTCTCGGCTGCATTGGAATGGGACAAGCGCCGGCGACAAACACAAATTCACTGCGCACGTTCCCGCGCAATTTCCAGGGGCGAAGCGGGACGAAGAACGATTTCGTTTACCTCTGCTCGCCCGAGGTAGCCGCGGCCTCTGCGATTCGAGGCACAATCGCGGACCCGAGGAGACTCGGGGAATACCCGAAAGTAAAATATCCCAAGAGGTTCAGTTATAACGAGGAATGGATTATTCCTCCGGCTGCGGACGGCGCCTCTGTCGAGATCATCCGGGGTCCTAATATCGCGCCATTCCCGCAGTTCGGCGCGCCGCAAGAACAGATTGAGGGCGAAGTGTTGCTGAAAGTGGGCGACAACGTGAGCACCGATATCATCATGCCGGCAGGCAACCGCGTACTGCCATTCCGGAGCAACATTCCGGCCATCAGCAAATTCGTCTTCGACATTATCGATGAAGATTTCCACAAGAAGGCGGAGGCGAAAGGGGGCGGCGTCATAGTCGGTGGAGAAAACTATGGGCAGGGTTCCTCTCGGGAACATGCCGCTTTGGCCCCTCGCTATCTTGGTATTCGCGCCAAAATCGCCAAGAGCTTCGCTCGGATACACAAGGCGAATTTGATAAACTTCGGAATAGTTCCCCTTGAGTTCGCGGAGGCTTCGGACTATGATAAGATTCAGCAGGGCGACGTGATGCGGATTCCGAACATCAGCGAAGCCATCAGGAGGGGCGACGAAGTCATAAAAGTCTCTGTGAGCGGGAAAGAAATCTCCGCACGACTCAATGTGTCGCCGAGACAGCGGCAAATACTTCTCGCCGGCGGCCTTCTCAATCAGGCTCGCCGGTGAGGCGGCGGACATCGGCATGCGAATCATTGTTTACGGAGCGGGTGCGGTAGGCAGTATAATTGGAGGATATCTCCACAATTCAGGACAAGAGACCATCCTTGTCTGTTCAAAACCCCATGCGGCCGCTATAACCAAAAATGGATTGAAGGTACGTGGAATACAGGGAAACCACAACATAAAAGTGCCTGCTGTCGCCGATGTTCGCGAGATCGGATTGAAGGATGATGACGCGCTATTTCTCACCATGAAAACGTTCGATACGGAGAAAGCCATCGAACGGCTCGGGGATGGGACC
>CAYVDS010000117.1:7092-9552 GCA_964450145.1 uncultured bacterium | reverse complement strand
TCCGCAATGAACAATTTGCGGCCCGTAAATTCCACCGCGTTTATGGAGGGATTGTCTTCTTCGGCGCCAAGCATCTCGAGCCGGGAACGACCATCCACACTGCCGATAACAGTCTGGGACTTGGCCTCTATCCTAAAGGCCTCGACAAAATGGTGGACGTTTTGTCGGGCGCTCTCACGCGCGCCGGCTTTTCTGTGACAGCGTATCCGGACGTAATGGCCGTCAAATGGTCGAAGCTATTTCGCAACTTGAGCAATGCGATGTTTGCGATCACCGGCCTCACGGTGCTCGAAGGGGTTAAGCATGAAAAGTCGCGCTTGATGATGGCCGACATCATGGAAGAAGCTCTCAGGGTCGTCAAGGCGGAGGGCATCAATATCGTGCCTCTCGCGGGCCATCAACCGCCTGAAAAGATGGTTGAGAATCTTCGAAGGCCGGGCGAGCGTGGTTTTGATATCCCGGATGACGAAGAGATGGCGCTCCGGCCCAGCACGTGGCAAGACCTATACCTTAAACGGGGAAGGACCGAGGTGGAATACCTCAATGGCGAGATTGTCCGATTGGGACAGAAGAACCAAATTCCCACACCGCTCAATTCGCTGATGGTAGAGGTGGTCAACTCAATGGCGAACAAAGGGAAGCAGCCCGGCGCCTATTCGATAGACTCCTTGCGGAGCATGCTCTAAAGATGCTCCTTATCGACGTCGGGCTCAGCAAATGGGCTTTGTTTATTGATGGCGAGGTTGAGCCCATTTGGGTTGCCCGAACCGGCTACCACTTCTTGAAAACGAAAAAGACCGCCCCAAGAATCATGAAGAATCCCACAACGTAATTCCACTTTAAGTCCTCTCGCAAGTAGAGGATCGAGAACACGCAAAAAACCACAAGAGTAACAACTTCCTGGAGTGTCTTCAATTGGGCGGCCGAGAACTGATAGTGTCCTAAACGATTTGCGGGAACCTGGAAGCAATACTCGATGAAGGCGATAGACCAACTGATAAGGATCGCCTTCCACAGCGGTGAACTCTTGTATTTCAGGTGACCGTACCATGCAAATGTCATGAATACGTTGGATATTGTAAGAAGAATGATTGTCCTCATTTGCTTGTCCCGACCTTTTGTCGCGCTCTCACTGAATTTTCCCGGCTTTCTTGCGTGTTAATAGCGAACGCCTGGCGCTCTTTTCTAGTACTCGTAATATTTGCTGACCCTAGCATTAAGAAGGGGCGGTATGTGAACCGCCCCTTCAACGGCGTCCTCACGTATCATTAGGACATTCGGGCATCGTTATTGCGCCGCGAACGGCGCTATTCACGCGCTATTATTATAATCCGTTCGAGAGAGCGGGTCAAGAAAAAGTCCGCCCCAAAAGTATTTGACACCTTCTCATTCCGACACTATAATGAAAATGTTATGGCAACGCGTTAAGTGAGACACAATGGCCCGAATTATCATAAAAGAACGAGGCGTTGAAACCAGGAACATGCCGCTCGGAAGCGGCAAGGTCACGATTGGGCGGTCGGCGAAAAGCGACATCGCGCTCACTAACCGATACGCCTCAGGAAACCATTGCGAAATCGGTCGCGAGGACGACGGCTATGCGGTGATCGACCTTAACAGCACCAATGGCTTGTTTGTGAATGGACACAAGGTCGGCAGCAAGAAACTCGAAGACGGCGACCGGCTGCTTGTCGGAGCGGCCCTCCTGATATATGTTGCTGACGAACTCGCCATAAAAACAGAAGACCTTCTCACACAATTGCGAGACGGTCCGCCTGAAGAGAGGGAGCTCGCCGCCAACCTTCTTGGGCAATTCGGCACACTCGCGGTTTCCAAGCCGTTGCTGTCCGCTTTGAATGATGACCCTGAATCGAAAGTGAAAGCGGCGGCGGCCGAGGCGCTGGGATTACTCGGCGACTCGAAAACTGCCCGGGCGCTCCTCGCTTATTTCGACACCAGCGACGTATTGCTGCGAAATTCAGTGGTACGGGCGCTGATCAGAATCTCCGATGACAAGACGGTTGACGGTATTGCGGCGTTCCTTCGGCATGAGGACAATAAGATTCGCGTTTTGGCCGCATACACCCTCGGGCGCACGCACAACACGAGCGCCACGAAACATCTGTTGAACGCCCTTGACGACGAAGCCTATGCTGTGCGCGAGGCGATCATTAAAGCGCTGGGCGACTTGGAAGACCCGAATGCCTTGGGCGGGCTAACACAGGCCGCGAACGACCCGCATCGCTTCCCCCAGCTTTGGGTAATCGAATCGCTCGGGAAAATCCGTAGCATCGAGGCGCTCCCCGTCATCATCAGAGCCCTCAAGGATCCCGGCCCGGAGGTGCGAGAGGCAGCGGCAGCCGCCCTCGGAAAACTGCGCGCCAGGGAGGGCGTACGTTCACTTATCGCGACGCTCGCCGACACGGACACGCGAGTGCGAAAGGCTGCGTCTGAATCCCT
>CAYVDS010000117.1:0-7082 GCA_964450145.1 uncultured bacterium | reverse complement strand
AGATTCGCATACACATCGATATGGAAAAGAATCTCTCTGAATCACACGGTCGTGATACGAAAACGATGCACCTTTCCAGCATCGGCGGGGGCGAAGAAGGCGAATCGAGCGGTCCATTGTTTGGCGAAGATCGAGCACAATGGCTGAGATGGTGGGCGGATCAGCAATCGCAGAAATGAGAAAAAAGGACGGAAATGCGGCAATTGTACATACCTTCGAAGATGTCATATGTAAAAGGGAGACGGCCGAATGTGGAGTGTATTCTGTGCGCCGTCTGTCACAAAGACAGGAAGGTAACCAAACTCGAGGTCCACAGAGCTAAGTACTGGGTGGCTTCCGCAAATTTGCACCCTTACACTGCCGGGCACATTCTCCTATTTCCTTGTCGACACGTCGCAGACGTGCGCCACCTGCTCAGGAAAGAGCTTGTGGAACTGAGTGCGCTGCAAAATCTCTGTCTCGACGTCCTGGACGCCGCGTACAAGCCGGCCGGCTACAACATCGGATTCAACATAGGACGGCCCGCTGGCGCCAGCATCGAGCATCTCCACCTGCATATCGTACCCAGATATCCAAACGAAGCAGGCTTCCTGGACATACTCTCAGAAACGAGGAGTATAGTCGAGAGTCCGAAACAAACGGTGGAGAAACTGAAGAGTTATTTTCGAAAAATATCAAAGGCAAAAGGAGCACACGTCTGAGCAACCGGTTACGACCCCGCCGTTCTTGCACCCTTCCAGCTCATTTCCTTCATTCCAGCGTCTTTTCAGGTGGGACCTCGAACTCGTAATGATAACTGCGTTTGCCTGAAAAGTCGTTCAGCCAAACACTGTACTTACCCGACGCGCCTCTCGGAGGAAGGGAATAGAGAGCGCTCGCACTCGTGAGCGGACCGATAACCATATCGAGCACAATAGCGTCGCCCGGCTCAACCTCTTTTGGCAGTGTCGATTTCGAATCCGCTATCATGAATTTCGCCAGCGGGAAGTCCGCCCAATAATTGCCTACGCGGTAGTATCGCTGGGCTGAGACAATCAAGTCGGTCTCCTGCGGTTTTTCAGGCGCATTCAAGTTGACCTTGAATTTCCCCCACCCCTCGTTGCTAATGGTGAGATGAACGCCGAGCGCCTGCCCCTCGGGAACTCGAGCGTCGTATCCTTGATGCCAGATTCTCGGTTCGCCCGTGAGGTAGCCGAACCAGGCCGTCACGCTGCCAATTACAATGGCCGCGGTAATAATCAAGGTTGCAACCAGGATGGCGACTCCCAAGCGGGACTGCCACAGGGTGATTACGGCGGAGACCAAAACCAGAAGCAGAGCGCCAATGAAAACCTGAGCCCCATACCTCAGCGAAGGAAGGCTCAATGGCACGCCCGTCTTCAGAAGCAACCCTCGGGTGGACGGATACAACAACACGCCTGCCGCAACAAGTACCTCTATGAGAAGCACATAGTAAAAAGCTCGCGTCAGTTGCAAGTCGGTAAGAAGCGGGAGCATGAACAGAACGGCCAATATTAGCGGAAGAAACCAAGCGTTGACAGGAAGGGCGCCCGCGCCCACCAACTCAGCGGCCAGTTCCTTGAACGTGATCGGGCCGCCTTTTGCTTCGGATTCGAGCCATGGAACAAACGGAGAAGTGGCGAGACCGCAAATAGCCAGCATGGCGAGAAGACGCGGAAAGGCAAGAAAGCCTTCGCGTTGTCTGCGTCTCGTTTTCCTGAAGAGGCCTGCCTTGTCGGTCATAGGAATCCTCGGACAAACCGAGTATACCCTTCCGCTCCAGCGCATGGCGAGCGTCAATCAGCTTATCATAATGCAATAAACTTGTCTAGACCATAAACGATAGAACGATAGAACGAAGGGATTCGTGAAAATGCCTCAATGTCCGCCCAATGAGGTTCCACTTCATAGCTACATCAGAGTTGTCATTCTGAGGAGCGAAGGGCCACAGACCCGAGCGACGAAGGATCTCTTATTTTCGAAAAAACCTGCGCTGTAAGAAAAGATTCTTCGCTTCGCTCAGAATGACAAACGGTTATTGCCTTTCTGGCAACGCGGGGTCAGGAAACGCCCCCGAACCCCGCGCGTGCGCATAAATCCGCGCCTTGCTACTTGCCGCACAGATTCTCAAAGGTCTCTTTTCGCGGTGGAGGAGTATGAATAATTCGTTCGGGCTGAGGATTTCATCAATTCGTTGACTGACGACGCGAGGGCGGTTGCGACTTTTGTATTTCCCGAATGAGTGTAATGTTCGAAGCAGTCGATAAAATCCTTCTCGTGGAGAAGGTCAACAAGATTCACGCATATGCTCGTCCCACAGTTTGAGAACGCGGCGATTTTCCAAAGCGATTGCTGAAACCTGACAGGGTCGAATACTTCTCGATTCCTTATTTCCTCGACATGAATCGGCGTGATATAAAAAAGCAATCTGATATTTTTCCGGGACGCAGTCTCAGCCAACCAGCGCAGGGACCACAACTGGACGGAGCGGTCCGAAAGATCGTTCGGGTACTGGGTGAAGAGATAGTAATCGCTGAGTTGGGTCATCAGCCAGGCCGGGTCGGGAAGCGTTCCGCGCAAGTGCGACATAGGTTCCTCCTCCGGTTCCATGTGAAGGCTGATTCTCGCCCACATCTTCAACCCGGTAATATAGAGGGTAGGCCGCATGGGCAGATAGTTAATCTGTTTAAGTGCGGAAATTCCCTCGACGGCAAAGAACTTTTTGCCGGGCGAGAAGCCGCGCTCGCTCAGCGGAACGCTCGCGCTTAGTTCCGGGAAATCATATAGTTCCTTCCATCCGGCCGCCGTTGGTCCCAGACCGCGCCAATTTATTGGAACTATAACGAGCGCCGGCGAATATTTCTCGGCCTCGAACAATAGGCAATAGTAGTGAAACAACCGGGCGCCGTCAAAGGACCAGTCCAACACTGACACGCGCCCAAGGTCGGGATATGATTCGCGCAATTCGGTTTCCAGAAGAGCAGGTGTGCGGGGCTTATCTTTTTCAGCCCACGGAGGTCCGGAAACGGAAGAGTCGCCGAAGAAAATTATGACTTCGTCATTCGTTCGAGCCGCCGTCCGTTTCTCCCTCGTTTGAAAAATGACGGCGTATGGCTTGATTCTTTCAGAGCTTTTCAGAACAGCCGTCTTCCCCACGACAAGCAGCGGGAGAAGAAAAAGAGCCGCGATAAAGAGGCCGTACCAGAGTATTAGTTGGAGAATCTTCTTCATTATGTAACTATTATAGCATCCATCTTTGTCAGGTCACAAATCACCGCTAAGAAAGGTCCCTAGTGCCATGTCACACACGAGTTGACAGGTACAAGCGAATGCTTTTGTAGGGGCGCAGCATGCTGCGCCCCTACGGGAACGGACAAAAGAAAATCGACAGACTACTAGTTCCGAGTTCCTGGTTCGTGATTAGGTTCTGCATCGCCGGGAAACGAGCATGGCGGCAAGCAGCGTCTCGACGACGCAATCCCTTGATTTTTTGATCATAAAACGTTACATTTGTCTGGAAAAGCGAAAGAGGAAGAACCGATGCGGAATATGGAAGACACAGGATACGTTTACGGACGCCGGTCAGTGGCAGAAACGCTCCGCTCATCTCCGGACCGAGTGAACAAACTGTTCATCGCCGAGGGAGCACATGGCCCGGCGATCGATGAAATCCGCGAGTTGGCAAAACGGCACAGAGTGGTAACAAAGTTCTTGCCAAAACAAGCAATCGGGAAATATGCGCCCGAAGCGGTTCACCAGGGAGTAGTCGCTTCGGTGACTCCGGTCGATTACGCCGACGCTGACGACGTGATACAGTCCAGCAAGGGTGGAAAACCCGCGTTGATACTCGTGCTTGACGGTATAACGGACCCGCAAAACTTCGGCGCGATACTGAGAACCGCCGAAGCTGCCGGTGTCGGCGGCGTGATAATTCCGCGACACAGGTCGGTGGCGCTAACCTCGGTAGTCGCTAAGCACTCTGCCGGCGCCGTTGAATATGTGCCGGTCGCGAGGGTGGTCAATATCGCAATGACCATTGACAATCTCAAGGAAAAGGACATACGGACGGTTGGCACCTCGGATGACGCCGAAAGGACGATCTACGAGATTGATTTTGCTTTGCCTACTGCGATCCTTGTTGGCAGCGAAGGCGAAGGACTCAGGCCGTTAGTGAGGAGCAAATGTGATGAGATAGCGCGTATCCCGATGTTAGGAAGAATTTCCTCGCTTAACGCCAGCGTGGCTGCGGCAGTCGTCCTCTACGAAGCAGTTCGTCAGCGAACTGGCGGCTCGCCCACACGCTCCATGAGCGCAAACCCGCCATAATCACCTACCTTCTTGTAATTCTTGCCAATGTACTGGAGCAAAACGTTTTCGCGGAATTCCTCTTCATCAGCGTAAGGAAGCGCTATTTTGAATTGCTCCCAACTGGCGGCGGGGTCAAGGACGATCCAGCGCGTTTTGTTTCGCTCGAGATCCCCGATGATTTCTTTCATTTGTTCCCGGTCACGCATGCTGGACATAAGCATCGAAAAGCGCGTCGCGTTGGGCCTGTCCGCCAAGTAGTATATGAAAGGCGACGACGGCATCACGAAAATCTTTTCGCCTTCGGCAGTATTCGCCTTGATGAAAGCGATGACTGATTCAAAGGCTGTGCTCGTAGCGGGACTGAATCCGCCATTGACTGGTATAGCCGCGAATCCGAGCGGCGAACCCACATACAGGGTTCTCACGTGCGATCCGTAAAGAAGGGCTCCAGCGCCAACCCATGCGGCTGGCGGCAGCAACACCAAGAAAACGATCCCATGAACAATCTTCCTCCATCTTCTTCTCGCGCCGCCGCTACCATTCGTAAACGGCAAAGTCGCCATAATTATGACAGTCAGATATCCCAAGGGCGCCGCAGTTAGTAGGTGATGAAAATCCGGACGTGACACGGATGCCACAAAACAGGCGAGCGCAGAGATCGAGACAAGGCACGGAATCAAATGCTTCACTTGCTGAAACCGTTTCAATTGCGGCAATGTTATGAAGAAAACCGCAATAGCGGAGAAAGGCACAGCAACTGCGATCAGCACGGCAACGACAAGGACAGACGTTTTTGTGATTGCGGTGAGATTCAGGAACCGCATCAAGCTTGAAAGCACGCCTACTGAATATGCTCCGTAAGGCGTACCATAGTCCGGAGCGGCGGCGCCTGCCATCTGCCTGAACGGAAAAACCATCACGGCGGCAAAAGCCTCTTTTAGCACGCCGATTTCAGCCAAATACATGACGACCAACCCCACGGGAATTGCGCAAGAAATAAGGAATACGCAGGTCACTTTCACAGAATCCTTAAGCGCGGGAACGTGGAGCCCATTCCTTGCAAGGCTTCTGACAAGGAGAATGAACAGAGCGCCTGCCGCCAGCGGAATTCCTTTGTGCAACTGAAACAGCAGAGTGATTCCCACAAACAGGCCGCTGCCCATAAGAAACCGATGTCTCTCGTCTTCCAAGAAACGCGCCATGAAGTAGACGCTGAACACAAGCGCGAATGTGCTGTTCCAATGATGTCCGAATACCGGCCAAAGGTCGACACCGAGCGCAATGAACAGGATGCACGCGGAGATTGACGCAAATCTCGGGACACACCTGCGGCCAAGCAAATACAATGCAGCGGTTGTAACCGCGGCTTCTAGAATCAGCGTCAGTCGCAACGCAAAAAGGCTTTTCCCGAGGAGGCCGAAGGCAGCTATGGCCAGAAAAAAGATGCCGGGCGGGTAAAAGACCCAGAAATCGCGGTATATCAAGCTCCCCTTGATCATCTCCAAGGCGCCATAGATATAGGTGGATTCGTCGGCCTGGATTCCTTGAATCTTCCAGCAGACGGAGAGGACGGCAAGGTTTGCCAGCGCCAACAGACATGCGAGAGCGAAGTCGAGCCGGTTCTGTGGCTTTGACGCACGCTCCACTATTGCAGACGGTGTGAATTCGTTGCCTTTTTCATTCCCGCGCAGGCGGGAATCAATGTCTTCTTCTATGGTCACGATCTTCTCAGGAATGGCTCCCTGTATTCGCGGTGATAATAATCACTCTTTCTTCTTCGCTTTGATGATAAGCTCAGACCCGCCAACATAGCGTTTTTCAAGGATATCGAAACCATTTTGAATAAGGACTTCCGAGAGCGAGTCGGCGGTATAGTGAGTAATATGCTGCTCAGCGTACGCGCCGGGAAGAAGTTTGCCGTAGAAATACTCAATCACCCGCCAGCTCAGTCGGCCGTAATCAGGCGTCCCGATTATGAGAATGCCGCCGGGAGACGTGACCCGGTTGAGTTCCCGATAAATCTCCTGCGCCAGCGGAACATGTTCGATAACTTGTGAGCAGATGACAAGCGAAAAGGCGCTGCTCTTAAACGGGAGCAGATTTATGTCGGCCTTCGCCAACCGTATTCCCCGCCTTCTCAGGTAGCGGAGCTTTTTCAGGGAAATGTCCAGCCCGACAGCGCCGGGCAATTGCTGAATAATCCGGCTTGAACCACAGCCGATATCCAAGATTCTCTTTTTTGTCTCCACAAACGACAGGATGATACTGTAGCGCGTGCGTTGCCAATACCTCTGCAAAGGAATCAGGCTGTCATAAGCGCGCTCGTCGTAATCGGCGGAGAAGACGCTGTTCCTAAGCTGCCACATCCGGAAAATCGATTTCAGGTAAGTCAAGAGAAACGAGAAAGCGCGTTTGGTCGAGTTGCCGAACCTCTCAGGCTCGAACCGAAAGGGAACTTCTTCTATAATCCAGCCATTCGCATACGCCTTGAGAATCGACTCGATGAGAATGCTGTAATCAGTCGAGTTTAGATGGACATCCTCGAAGATTCTCGAGTCATACATTCTGAATCCGGACGATATATCCCTGAAAGGCAGCGACAGAAAGCTTCCATAAAAACGGTTGAGCGCCCGGCTCATAACCTTGCGGAAGGCTGGCATTCGGGCCGTTCCCCCAGCCGTGTAGCGCGAACCGATCAAAAGTTCGCTCTGCTGCCTTCGCTCCCAGAAATCTTTAATGAGCCGGTAGTCAGGCAGAAGGTCGGCGTCAAGCGT
>CAYVDS010000116.1:9726-16257 GCA_964450145.1 uncultured bacterium | reverse complement strand
GCGCACGGCCAGGTCCGCATAACTTCGTTTTTTGGAATTGGCCTTGTCTTGCGCCCATCTTTCTGAATAGTGTTCCATCATGCGCTTTGAGTGGGACGAGGAGAAGAATAGAACAAACATTCGAAAGCATGACATTGATTTCGCAGAGGCTGGTTTCGAGCCGGTGACCACCTGCGACCTCGCCTATCAACTTGACAGCACGGAAATGGACCTACTCCTTATCTGGTTCAAGACGCTCTCAGAGAGATTCTTGAAGGCTGCGACAAGAGACGAGTTCTTTGGGTTCTCGAACATGATCGATTTACTAGTAGTCTTGCACGAGGGCGAGGTCAAGACCCATCCCTGCGGAGCCGGCCTCGGTCTCTTTTCAGTAGACCCTGACGGCGATCTCTATTTATGCCAGCGCCTGACGGGAGAGCAACGATTGCGCATGGGTGACGTCACCGGAGGCCTCGACGAAGCGAGAGTGCGCGAATTCAGGGAACAAGCCGAAATCAGCCGGAAGAAAGTCTGCACGAGTTGCTGGGCGAGGAACGAGTGTGCGGGCGGTTGCTACCACGAAGCACTGGTGAGAGAAGGCAATCCCACTGCTCCAAACCTGCATTACTGTGACTGGATAAAGTCGTGGGTGGAAATGGGCATGCAAATCTATGCGCGGATAGCGCTGAATCGTCCTGACTATTTGGACAAGCTCTCGATTTTGCGGGGGCATGAGAACGTCCATAACCTGCTACCCCCCTTTCGTAAAGGGGGGCAAAGGGGGATTTGATTCATAAGAACGGGGGATCATTATGGAAAAGGACAGCATAAAGCCGGTAAACAAGAAAGCTAAGAAGTTGGAGGAGAACGAAGTCTTCGGGATGGCCGACATTATGACGAGTATGCCGATAGGGTGCACAACCATTTTTGACACAGGATGGGAGACAAACCCGCGTCCGTACCTCCCCGTCGGCAATTGCATGCCAAGCGCGCGAGACTGGACTTCGTGCGCCGGGCCGTGCTGGTGGCCCGCGCAGGTACCCGATGGCATAACGCGTTTTCCGGGCTTCCAGAACCAGTGCCGGGCTATTGAGCGAGATTGGAGAAACATCAATTTCGTTATCAAGAGATGATAAGAGGTGGCCTCTAATTGGGGGACACCATGCGGCATTGTGTCCCCCAATTAGAGGATTCTTTAGGAGGAATGGCATGATGAAGAAGAAGCTGTTGGCAACTCTGCTATTGGGGTGCATAGTGAGCTTCTCCGGTCTCGTCCAGGCTGGCGAGGTTCTGTATGTTCCGGTGAGCAACGCGCTCCAGATTGTTGATTGCAGCAGAAATGCTGTCATCGAGACCGTACCCGCGTACAATGACTTTATTGCCAGCGCCATGTATTCGCCCGACGGGAAACGGTATTACGCATGCGGATGGCACTCGATCTACGTTTTCGATACAACCACCGACAAACTCGTGGACACGTACAATTTCTCGAGCGAGCTGAACAGGGTCACGATAGGGGCGTGCGCCGTTTCTACGGATGGTTCCACGCTCTACATCGCCGCAAGCATTGTCAAGAGGAAGCAGAACATCCCTCGGCTCAACGTTCTGCCTCCGCAGATCGTGGCGTTCGACCTCAAGAAACGAGAGATAATCAGAAGCTACGAGGTCCCCTCTGCCATCAGCGGCGTCTTCCCGATAAGGAAGGACCCCCATCACTTGATCCTCTTGGGTCTTGACGTCTTCAAACTCGACCTCCGGAAAGGGAAGGTCGAAAAGATCATGGGGATGCTAAATCCGGACAAGGGACAACAAGAGGTGAGGAACATCATTTTGAACAACACCAACTCGAGCCCGGGCGATCACGGCGTGCTCGCCCTTCCCTACTATTCGACGAGCCAAGCGGGTATAGGCAAGGGATACCTGATTATCGACACAAATACGGGTAAACTTAGCCTTCTCAAAGGTGAAGACATATGGTTCGAGTATTCGGCAAGGGTTTCGCCGGATAAGAAATATATATATGCGGTTCTCGACGAACTTGTGAAAATCGACATGAAGACCGGCAAAACGCTCAAGTTTACTACGGCCGACAAAGGAACCTACACCGCCGTGGCTGTCTCCCAGGATGGGAAGAAGATTTACGCCGGACCCTATGGCGCAGACATATCCATCTATGACGCTGAGAGCCTCAAATTGATTGGCGTTATCCCACTCGAAGCCGACGGAAGAGTTTCAACGCTGATTTCCAGGTAATGAAGGAGCATTCTGAGACATGGGCGAAAACAAACCGAACAACAATCTCGCCGCGGGACGTTCCAAGGTCAGCAGTTTGAAGTGGGCTCTCGTTGTTGTTATCCTCGTGATACCTGCGACCTTGCTCGCCTCACACGAAGTTGCACTTAGATATTTTCAGGAGGCGACCTGTTCCGCATGCCATGAGATGAAAGACATAGTGCGAAAATGGAAAGACTCAGGCGCGGCAAAAAACCATAAGGACTGCATGGGTTGTCATTTTGACAAAGGATTCAATGGGTGGCTGGAAATGAACAAAGCGGCCGCTGTTGAGCTTGTCGCTCACTTCAGCAGGAAACCCGACGAGCCGCTCGTTCCGCCCGATGAACCGCTGTTCTGGGAGGGGGCGAAGGAGCCTGGCTATTGGAGCCTCGTGCCCAACCACCGGTGTTTTCAGTGTCATGAGGCCAAGAGCCACGGTGAAATAGATCAGCCGCGCATTCACGCCGGATTCATCAACGATATTGCATCCAGACCTTGCAAAGACTGCCACAGCCACGAAATGCGCAACGGACGCAAATTCTACGAAAAGGTGTCCGAGGAAGAACAGACTGCCCCGAGCGGCAGTCAAACTTGAGCGCGAATAATGGAATTGGCCGTCCACATCAGGAAGCCCGGGTGCGACGATTGCTTGAAGGGAATTCAAAAGCATCTCGCGGGTCTCTATGATGCGACAGCCACCCGGGGCGTCGATCGGCCGAAAGAACGTGATGGGCCTATTGACCGGATTTACTTGGGCGACGAGTTCTGCGTGAACCGGCTTCCAATCCTTGGCGAGCTTGAGGCTCTCATCGAATTTGCCCGCGCGAACGACAAGAAGATTACATTCCTGACCCCGCCCCTGACCGACGGGGAACTTGATGCCTGTTCCTCGCTTTTTGATTGTCTCAGCGCTGAAAGTCCCGAGGCCGAAGTAGTCGTTAACAATGTGGGCGTCCTTTTCTTTCTCAAGAAGAAATATCCAGCATTCCGGCTCGCTGTAGGCCGGCTTCTGGACAAAGGATTCAAGGACCCGCGCTTGCCGGACGCTCGCCGGATCTCTTTGCTTTCCCCGGAAACCGCCGCTCTGTTGAATACAAGCGCTTTTGACCATGCCGAATTTCAGGAGAAGATGCTTGAGTTGGGAGTCACCCGCTTGGAGCGGGACGTGCTTCCTTATACGAGTCGCACGGCAGGTGTTTTGCCCGGAGAGGCTTCTGTTTCCCCCGTGCTGGAAACATCCGTCTACTTTCCTTTTGGAAACATTACCGCAGGGAGGGTCTGCTGGATGGCCACGTTTGCGCAACCGGCCGCGAAAATGTTTCTGGCTGGAAGCGCGTGTTCTCGACCCTGCAATAAAACGGTTCTGAGACTTAACAGCGATGACTTCGTTTTGCCCGTGCTTCAGAGCGGCAACGCCGTTCATTACCTTTACTCATTGGAGATGTTGGCCTCACTGATGGAAGACGCAAAACGCCAGAACTTGCGATTGGTGTATCAAGGGTTCGCATTTGTGGGGACCCCATGAAGATAGTCGCGCCCGTCAGTTCGGTGAAAGAAGTCGAAATGCTCGTGCATTTCGGAGCGGATGAGCTCTATTGCGGGATCAGAACTGCCGAATGGGAAGAACATTTTGGCGGCAAGTGGTGGATGAACCGACGCGACCCTTTCAACGCCAACCTTGGCTCATGGGAAGACATTCAACAAGTTGTCGAGCAGGCGCATGCGCAGAATGTTCCGGTGTACTTGACGCTGAATGCGCCGTTTTACCCCCGGGGAAGTGGTCATTATCTATTGAAACTGACCGAAAAGCTCGTCAGTGAAATCCGAATGGACGGACTGATCGTGAGCGACATGAATTTCCTGATCCTGCTCGCCCGCGAGAAATTTCCAGTCAGGCTTCATTTGAGCAGCCTCGGAAGCTGTTTCAACTCGTGGGCGCTTGATTTCTACCTCTCGCTCGGTGTCGAACGAATCATCCTGCCTCGCCAATTGCGGCTCTCGGAAATCGGCCGTCTGGTGACCGAAGCCGATTCCCGTATTGAATTCGAGGCGTTCGCTATGAATGACGGCTGCTATTTTGAGGAAGGTTTCTGTCAGACCACTCACGCCTTTGGGCCTTTCTGCCTCACCAATTGGAAGGTCGAATGCTTCAGCCCTGCGCGCAGGCTCTCGCAGGAAGAAATAGAGAACCATTTGCAAAAACTTCGTGAATATCTGTGGTACCAGAATAACTGCGGCTCGTCTTTTCAGGCCACCGGCCTACCGAACGGCCCGTGCAGTCTCTGCTGGTTCGGACATTTCAGGGATTGGGGCGTTACAGCGGTGAAAATAGTGGGTCGGGAAGCGTCTTTCCATCGAAAAATGGGAAGCATCCAATTGGTAAAGGCCGTCATGGATGACGTGAGGAGCGGAAGCTCTCGCGAGGAAATCGCGAAGACGGCGCGGTCGCTGCGGGCCACTCCCGAATACTGCGACAAAGGCTACAAGTGCTACTTCAGAGACTTGTGATGGAGAAGCCCTTGTACAATCAAATCCGCTATCTTGGCAAATATTTGCGGCCCCACAGAACTGTTCTGATCTTTTCGTTCTCGCTGAGCGCGCTCAGCACAGCCTTGGGGATGATTCAACCTTACTTCGCCAGGGTGCTTATAGACAAGGTCTTCCTTGCCCGCGAGGCGCGCCTTCTGTTTCCCCTGCTGTCCACATTGATTGCGTTGCTGGCGGCGGGCTTCTTGATCCGGGTGACTAACAGCTATATTTACACACTGTACTCGGCCAAACTGCTCTTCAAAATGCGCGAGGACCTGTTCGCGCACTTGCAGAAAATTCCCCTGAGCTTTCTCTCAAAGAAAAAGGGCGGCGACATCTTTTCGCGGATATCCACCGACATGGCCGACATACAAGGGTTTGCCACCGATACGATTCCTCATTTTCTGTTCGACTCGCTGACGTGCGTCATTACCGCCGCGATTTTGTTCTGGCTGAACTGGCGCATGGCGCTCATGAGCTTTTGCTTTCTGCCGGTTGCCGTCTTTATCGTTAACAGCATAAGGCCGGGGCTGTCCACGCTTGCAAAGGCTGTGGCGGAAAGCAATTCGGATATCGCCCATTTATTGTTTGAAGCTTTTGGCGGCGCAAGCGTGGTCCGCGCTTTCGGCGCCGAAAAACTGGAGTGCAACAAGCTCGAGGCGAAGCACTCTCATATGTTGAAATATCTCTTGCGTTACCAAATGCTCGGAGCTTTTGCGGGCTCCGCGCCTACGATCCTTATGATCGTCAACACACTGATCGTGTTCGGATATGGGGGTCTCCTGGTCGTACAGGGCGGTCTAACGGTCGGCAGCCTCGTAGCATTCTCGATATATCAGGGACGCGTGTTTGCTCCTTTACAGGGCCTGCTGGATGGCCTCATGGCGATTCCAAAGTCGCGCGTCGCGCTCGACCGGGTCATGGAATTGACGGATATCCCGCCCGCCTGTCCCCGAACCGGCGAAATCACACTCGAGGAAAGAAGACTCCAGGGTGACATCGCCTTCGAGAATGTGTCCTTTTCATACGAAACAGGCGAGCCGGTTATCGGGAACTTATCCTTCCGGATTCCCGCCGGAAAAATCACTGCGCTCATCGGTCCGTCCGGCTCAGGCAAGACAACAATTTGTCATTTGCTCTTGAGGCTTTTCGATCCGGACGCAGGCAGGATTACCGTGGACGGCATTGATCTGAGGGAATACCGCATGGATTGGCTAAGAAAGCGTATGGCGCTGGTTTCCCAGGACACGTTCCTGTTTCACGCCTCAATACTCGAGAATATCCGATATGCGAAACCCGAATCCGGCGACGAAGAGATTATCGAAGCGGCCAAGGCCGCGTGCGTTCACGGTTTTGTCCAAACGTTGCCCGACGGATATCACGCCGTGGTCGGCGACAGGGGAGTCCGGCTTTCGGGTGGACAAAAGCAGCGAATCAGCATCGCCCGCTCGATACTTCTCAATCCGAAGATTCTCATTCTCGACGAGGCAACCGCATTCCTCGACTCATCCGTCGAAGAACGCTTGCGCGAGACAGTGCGCTCTCTGATGGAAGACCGGACCATTCTTCTCGTGAGTCATCGGCGCTCGACAATCCAAGGCGCCGAGAGGACCATTGCGCTCGACAACGGTTGCCTCACCTATGAAGGTCCGGCGGAAGGATTCCAAGCTTTTTCTCGCTCCCGTGAAAGCGAGACACAATGAAAGCTGTGGGATGCGAAAAGCGGGGACACGATGCCGCATCGTGTCC
>CAYVDS010000116.1:2318-9716 GCA_964450145.1 uncultured bacterium | reverse complement strand
CAGGGTCGCCCCTACAAAAACAGGGATGCGCAGAAGCCAGGGCTTTAACATGAACAACACGGGCACAAACATCGCAATCATTGACAGCGGCATAAACCCTGAACACTCGCACGTCGGCGCCGTGGAGGGCGGACTGGGGTTTGCCTTGAATCACAACGGTCAGGTGGTCGAAACCACCGACTTCGGGGATGAGATAGGACACGGAACAGCCATAGCGGGCGTTGTCAGGGAACGAGCCTCCCGCTCCAGGCTCTATGCCGCGAAGATATTTCATAGGGACCTGAATGCCCCAGCCTCCACCCTGCTGGCGGCCATGAGATGGTCAATCGACAAGAACATGAAGATCATCCATCTCAGCCTCGGCACAGAGCGCGAGGAGCACCGGCAAAGCCTTCGCGAATTGTGTCAACGCGCATATGAGAACGGTCTGGTTGTCGTCGCTTCCGCGCGCGGCCCAAACGACATGATTTACCCCGCAGCCTTCGATACCGTCCTGGGAGTCTATTGGAATAAAGAATGTGACGAAGACTCTCTCGTTTACCATCCGGATGCTTGCATAGAGTTCGGCGCCTACGGCAGACCACGACCGCTTCCCGGCCTGTCTCAAGAAATGAATTTCAGCGGCAGCAGTTTCGCGGCGGCGTATGTCACCGCGCGGGTGGCGAGGCTCTTGGAAGAAGACCCGAATGGCGGGCCGCAGTGGGTGAGAGAGAAACTGATCGAGAGCGCAATTCTTAATAGGGACTGACTCGTTCTTTGGGTCTGCCCCCTGTCAATTTATCTGAAATCCTCTCTAGAGGCCGTCCCATAATTGTCTTTTGGTTTGTAAGGGCGCAGCATGCTGCGTCCTGGAAGAAATTTTGAAGATTCCGATACCGTCATCGGACAGTGTTTATATCCCCCTTTGCAAAGGGGGGAAGGGGGGATTTGCTGCCTCCTCAAGCCGCTTCATGAAAAGCTCCTGATCGCGGTAATCCCTTAGCGTCTTGAAATCCTCAGAACCACCAAACCTCCCCTTCACATCAATCATCACAAACCCGATTCCCACTCTCTTCGCCGCCTCATAATCCCATATCCCGTCGCCGATACTGACAATCTTCTCGAAGGTTCCGCGAGCGGTATCGAAGCCTTGCGGGTGCGAATTCATTCGCACGCTTTTTCCGGCGTCAACCCCTGACTTTCGACCTTTGACCTTTGACCTTCGACTGTCATAAGTCACATAATGCCGCTCCGCTTCCCCTATACACCTCAACACCAAACGCTCCCTAACCTTTTCTTCGGAGCCGGTCACAAGGGGAATTCCCTCGGCGGATATTCCGGCGGCCCTCAATTTGAATAGCGCCGATTCGCACCACGCGCCGGTGGCGATCGCTATTTTCCATTCGGGATGGTTTCTCAATCTCGCAACGATATTCCGGGCGCCGGGAACCTCTCGAAACAGCCCCGGGTCTTCCGCATGTGAGGCTTCGAGAAGTCTCAAGAACGCTTTGATGTGTCGCTGGACCTCCGATTCCGAAGGCTTCCGCGCGAATGCCTTTTCAAGAATTTCCTCGAAGACTCCCGCATCCGTCACATTCTTGTAGTGCTCCCAATGGTCGTCAATATCATGAATTCCGAACTCCTCCGTGATCGAGCGAACAAAACACTCCGCGTCCACCTCAGTTGAATTGACGAGCGTTCCATCAATATCGAATATCGCCAATTTAGTCATGACTTCATATGAGTTATGAGCCGCAAGAAGTAACAGGAACCGCAGATACATGCAGATACACGTGGATAAAGACGCAAGGAGCAACCTCTTGTGTTCACGGATTCAAACAACCCGGCATGGCCAAAGCTGAAAAACGGGAACCCGTCGATGAACGCTGATCACTTCTGGCCCACAGCGATTAAATGGGCGCTAATCCCAAGAAGGCTCTGCTCTGTCTCAAGCATTCTTGCCAAATGTAGGATGCGCTCTCGAAGCACTTCGTCCTCCCACCATTCGTCGAAATCTTTTAGCAGCCAGCCCGGTCCTTCAACGCCGTAGATGCCGAGCAGATTGAATCCGGCATCCGTCACTTCAGATTCCAAGTCGACAGGGCGATGAAAGTATGCATCCGTAAAGTAGTTGGGGTGAGCCGTCGGGTTCCTGTGCTGTCCGTCCCTCAGATCCCGCTCGACGATCTGCGTGAATATAGGGTCTTTCAGAAACTCTGACCTGAGACCATCTATCACAGACGCAAACCGAGATATGCCTGCTGCCATGAGAATACCCTGCTTCTTCAGCACTCGATGAGCCTCGCGCAACGCTTGGAGTCGATCTTTATTGTCGGTCAGATGATAAAGAGGGCCAAGAAGCAGAATAGCGTCCGCTGTTCCGTTGGCCCACGGCAGAGAGCACGCGTCTCCGGTGCTAATGCTTGCAAGTGGCGCCTCTGGCTGGTTTGCGGAGGCTTGAACTGCCATCTGGACGTGAAGGGGCGTAATATCTATCAGATGAACCTCATAGCCTTGTCGTGCAAGCCAACAAGCATGACCCCCCGGCCCGCCTCCCACGTCAAGTATCTTGGCGGGAGGGGGCGGGAGGAAACGGCCTAAGAGCTCACGAGATCGCTCGCGATCAAGCTTCCCCGTTCTGGTTCCCAATCTCTCGGCTTCGTATCCGGAAGCGTAGTGCTTGGCGACATCCTCCGGTCTCGGGGATTGCGAGTTCGAATGTCTGCTCATTGTCAACCATTCTTCGTTCAAGCGTGTAGGATTAGGAAGAATGCGAGTCACAGTTTCCTAATTATACATCAACGACCTTAGATCGGAGTCCTTATGCAACAAAGAAAGACTGTTTTCCGTACATATCGAAATTAGGGACAGACCCTATTTTCTTGACAGAAGCAATGCCGGACAGATATTATTTCAGCCACGCCGAGAACAGCAAGGATTGTAGCCACAGGGTTTCCGCATCATATTACACAACGAGGAAACAGGCGGACGGAGGTATTCCTTGATGACGATGATCGAGAAAGGTATCTGAACCTAATCAAGCATTACGCACAAGAGCACGGAGTCGAGATATATGCGTATTGCCTGATGTCTAATCACATCCATCTTGTGGCAGTGCCGCAAGAAGACGACTCGCCGGCGCGAATGGTCCTGGGGGCGCATATGTGTTACGCCCAGCATTTCAACTGGAAGTATTCTCAGTCGGGACACCTTTGGCAAGGGCGCTATTTCTCTTGTGTTCTTGACGAACCGCACGCATTAGCCGCTGTTCGATATGTGAAGCGCAGCCCCGTGAGAGCGGGATTGGTTGGGCTGGCGTGGAACTACCGATGGTCGAGTGCACGCGGCCACATTGGAGAGTCGAAGGACGGAATTCTCAGTACAAGCTGGCCGCATGAGGAATTACTCTCGCAATGGCGCGAGTTTCTTCTGTCGGTTGAAGCGAACGTTGAATTGTCTGAAATCAGATCATGCACGCGCGGAGGACATCCGTGGGGCTGTGCCGCGTTTGTGGAGAAGTTGGAGAACATATTCGGCCGGAGTCTGGTACCTGGCAGAAGAGGTCGGCCTCCGAAAAGGCGATGAGGCAAAAGCTAGAAAATAGGGTCTGTCCCTATTTTCCCGTGTTATTCCCTTTAATACTTTGGGTGTTGTCTCGCGCATGGCTCATTTCTCCCAATGACTTCCCTTAACGTCCGCATACGCTCTTCGGCAGGCGGTTCGACATTGGCGAGGGCGTATACCTTTCCCAATTGGCGGTATTTCTGTTCGCCGAAGCGGTGATAGGTGAGGAGTTCATAGTTGAGCATGTGATTGGTGTTTTGGGACAGACCCGAAGTGCGGGTCTGTCCCGGAGCGTTCTCTCCTGCCGAGTTCAGAAAGAGGACTATTTCTTTGATGTCATCCGGTGAGTCATTGAAACCGGGAATGACGGGCGTGCGGACCGTTATCGAAAGGTTCGGGAAAGCGGCGCGAAGGGTTCGATAATTTTCCAGAATGAGTTTGTTATCCACGCCGGCATACGCCCGGTGTTTGGCGGAGTTCAGCGATTTGATGTCGTAAAACAGTTGATTGACGTGGCGGCAGGCGGCCTCGAGGTCTTCCCACGCGCACAGTCCGGAGGTTTCGATTGACGTGTCTATGCCGCGGCTCTGAGCGCGCTTGAGCAACTCCAAAACGAATCCGGGCTGCGAGAGCGGCTCTCCGCCACTCAGAGTCAATCCGCCGCCCGAACGCGCATAGAAGCTGCTGTCCTCCTCGACGAAGGCTATCACTTCATCCACCGTCATATATCTGCCGAAGAGTTCGAGCGCTTTCGCCGGGCAGGCCTTGACGCATTCGCCGCAGTTGTCGCACAGGTTGCGGTCGATCTTTATCTTTCGGTCGCTGTCTTCATGGATGGCTTCGGCCCTGCACGCGCGCATGCACCTGTCACATTCAGCCGTTCCGATGCACTTGTTTCGATTGTACGCGAGTTCCGGAGAACAGGATTGCCCCTCGGGGTTCGAACACCACTTACACGACAGCGGACACCCCTTCATGAAAACAAGCGTCCGTATGCCCGCGCCGTCATGGAGGGAGAATTTCTGGGTGTTAAAAACGAGGCCGCGGTTCAAATCTCGATTGTTCATAGACCTCAAACATAGGAATCCGCACAAAGAGGCGAAAGGCGAAACGGCAAGAACCCAAGAAGAGAGATTCTTAGGCACTTCGAACTTCTTCCTCCCTTTCTCCTTTTGACCGTTTCCCCCTTCTTAGAAGCTGTGCTCAGTTCTCTTAATGATCTCATCCTGCAATTGCGGCGAAAGGTCGACGAAGTATGCGCTGTAGCCTGCCACACGCACAAGGAGGTCGCGGTATTTCTCCGGGTCTTTCTGCGCGGCGATAAGCGTGTCCCGGTTGATGATATTGAACTGGAGATGCCACATCTTCAGGTCGCAGGCGGTTCTGATGAGCGACATCAGTTTCTTCGTGCCGGCCGGGCCCTGAATCGCCGACGGAGTAAGTTTCATATTGAGCAGCCTTGCCGCGCGCTCTTTGTAGCCTGTCGCTTTGGTTCTGGCAATCGAGACTAGGCTTGCAGTCGGCCCCTTTGTGTCCGCGCCCTGCGATGGGCTCACGCCTTCGGCTATCGGCTCGCCGGCTTTTCTTCCGTCGGGTGTCGCGCCTAGCACCGCGCCGAATGGAACATGCGCCGTGATAGTGACGTATCGAATGTCGAGTTCCCCTCCGAAAGCCGATTTATATTTGCGGGTCAGTTTTACGAAAAACTCTTCGATGTCTCGGCCAATAGTGTCAGCATATGGGTCGTTGTTGCCGTACTTCGGCGCGTTCAAGCACATTTGCCGTATTGCTTCCTTGCCCTCGAAGTTGCACTCGAGCGCCTCGAGCAACTCGGCCATTGACAACTTCCTGTCATCGAAGACAAGCTTCTTGACTGCGGCGAGCGAATCGATGGCAGTGCCGAAACCAAGCGTGTCGATGAATCCCAGATAGAGAGCGCCCTTGATTGGACCGGAATGCATGTCTTTGCATTCCTTCATGCACAGATCGTGCAGCATCGACGACATCGGCGCGGCAATAAATTTCGATTTGAGCGTATCCGCCACATATTGCTGCGTGAGTATGTGTTTCATCACGAACTCGCCCTGACGACAGAATGCGTTCCACAAATCGTCATACGATCTGAAGTTTCTCGGATCGCCTGTCTTGACTCCGATCTGACGGTCGCCGAAAAGCCTCAATTTGCCGTCGTTCAGCGTCATCTCGACGATTGCGCCGACATTCGTCCACGCGCATCCCGTCGTGATCGCGTCGCGGTTCAGCATTTTGGCCTCGGTGCATCCACAAATGCAATAATCGTTCGCCTCCTCGACCGTTCCTCCCTTCGCGAGAAACAGCGGGACGATCTCTTCGTCAAAGAAGAGCTTCGGGAAGCCGGTTCCCTCTTTTATCGTTTGGGCGATCGAGTGCAGGAACGGCTCGGGAGTGCCGGAGTGTATCCTTGCTGCGAGGTCGGGATAGTTCAAAGGGAATTCTCTCTTCGATTCGAGCATAAGGGACGACAGCTCGTTGGTGGCGTCCTTTCCATTGGCGTCCACGCCGCCGATCGTCGTCGCCTCCCAATGGGCGTAACCGTCGGTATAGGAGAAGTTGCCGGGCATGGTGTATATTTCGACGTTTCTCCCCATGCCTATCCACATGCATTCGAGCAACTCGAGCGCCCCGTCTTTCGTTATCCGGCCTTCTTCGATGTCCTTCTTATAGTACGGATAGAAGTATTGATCGATTCTTCCGTTGCCGACTGTTCCGCCAATGCGCTGTTCGAGCCGCGAGACCGTTTGGATAAGCCACTGCGACTGAACAGCCTCATGGAATGTGGTCGCCGGGTTTTCCGGGACGCGCTCGCAGACTTTGGCAATCGTCAACAGCTCTTTCTTTCTCTTCTGATCAGGCTCATTGGCCGCCATGTCTGAGGCAAGCCGGGCGTGGCGGCGAGCGAATTCGACGATTGCATCGCAGACCATGATGACGGCTTTAAGGAATGGTTCCTTTTCCACGCGCTCCATGGGATTGATTGGGTCGAGCGACGCCAGCTTTTCTTCGGCCTCCTGTTTGATTCCTTTGATCCCGCGTTTCAACACCTTCTCATAGTCGTGATTCCACGCGAGAGAAGTGCGTGCAGTCGCTGTCGGAGTGATGATACAGAGTATCTCGACCAAGCTGCGTGTGTCTTCCGGCAGGCCGTTCATGTAGGCTGCGTGATACTGCCTTCCCATCCAGTATGGCCGGAGTTCCTCGTTGATAATCCTTGCGTCTTCCTCGGTCAAGAGGAGTTTCTCGCCGGGCTCCGTCGGACGCACGTTCTCGCTGAAGAACTGCTCCTCGAGTTCCGGAAACAAAATGGCGTAGCGCCCGGGCGGACCGGCGCTGCCTACGATCAATTCGTTCTCATCGATGTGGATGGAAATGTTCCGGAGGATGTGGGCCATTACCTTGCCCCATCTCAGGATGACCGGCTGGCCCTCCGTCTGCTTGAACGATTCCGTCAGCAGACGCGCTCTCTCGACGTTGATGCGGATGGGATTGTCACGGAAACCTTTCAGCATCCTGTGAATTCTTGCCCGCTTCCGCTGAGCCTCTTCGCTCACGAGGCCGAGCGGAACGCCCTTCTCAATCCTTTCCTCCTGCGGTGAGAGAACGGGAATGCATGTCGCGACTTGACTCATGATAAGACCCTCCGTCTATCTATTTTGGATTCTAGATTGATCCACAGATTTCGCAGATTTTCACTGATTGAAACCTTTTATGGGACTCCGCGCCCTTCTCTTTCATCATTCTTCTTAACCAACTCGTGATACATTTGCAGCGACTGGTCGAGGTGGTGGTCGAACTGGCCGCCGACCTCGGCGCCACCAC
>CAYVDS010000116.1:1144-2308 GCA_964450145.1 uncultured bacterium | reverse complement strand
GTCGAGGTGGTCATCAAGCGTCACATCGAATTCGTCGCCATAGTACTCGTGCAGAAGCATCATGCCCATGATTGGGGCAAAGAAGAGATTTGATGCGTCCTTGACCCGTATGTCGCGGACCTCGCCCCGTCCGATCCCCTGCCGATAGAAGTCGCGGAAAACGTTTTCGAGGGTTCTGCGCTTCGCGTTGAGATGCGTCTTCAATTGCAAGGAGAGACGAGGCTCCACCTGATGTCTCTGAATAAAATACAACTCGAAAAAATTGGGCCGTTCGTCTTTCAGGTTGCGCATCCCTTCAAGGAAAGCTTTGATTTTTTCCGACGCAGTTACCGTGCCGGCCATGGCTTTGATCACGCTCTCGGTTAACAGCTCGGTGTACCGCTCAAGGATTTGGAGATAGATTTCTTCCTTGCTGCTGAAATATTGATAGATGGAGGTTCGGCTGAAGTCGGCGGCCTCAGCGATATCATTGATCGATGTTTCGCTGTAACCCCTTTCTACGAAAAGCTTTTCGGCGTTGTCGAGGATGAGCTCCATCCGCGCCTGCCGCTCTTGCTCCATTCTTTGTCGTCTTGCCATTTCCTTCCCCTTTGTCCTGACACTATGTCAGAATATCGTCACAGCGTCATTATATCATGCAAAACAGCCTGCGTCAAGAGGCTCAAGAGTGCAAAAAGAAAGAAAAAGACTCGGAAACAGGAAATGGTCCTATCCGAGGGTGAAAGCGTGGGGTGCGGGTGCCCCAGACCGTATTCACACGAGCGCAGAAGTCCGGCCGTTCATGAGGAACTAGCTGATGTCGCCGTTTTCAGCCGGATAGCCGATCAAATAAGTGACCGGCATCGGGAGATACCTTGACCGCGCCTGCCCAATCTCCCATGCGTACCCTTTTTCATCAAACCCCTCACCCAACTCGCCGTTGATTTGCCGTCGTCGATGTTGTAGGATGGTTGCGGTTATCGAGCGCGTTCGTGAGAAGGAGACCTAGATGTACATCGATCAAGAACTATGCAAGAAATGCCTTGACTGCAGACCCATTTGCCCGATGAGCGCCTTCGTCATCAAAGACAAGAAAGTCGAAATTGACTACGAAGCCTGCGTCGAATGCGGCGTGTGTATGCGATTTGAGATCTGCCCGGAGGGCGCGATCAAACAGGTGGAGCA
>CAYVDS010000116.1:0-1134 GCA_964450145.1 uncultured bacterium | reverse complement strand
CCGCGAATTCTCCGCGCGGTCTTTTCCGACCCGCTCCAGCGGCACGAGAGCACCGGCATACTCGGCCGCGGAACCGAGGAGATGAAAACCAACGACGTCACCAACCTGTTTCAGACAGGAAAGATCGGTTTTTCAATCGAACTCGGGCGCCCTGTCGGAGGCGCATACCTGAGAGACCTCGAGAAAGCGGTCAAGAAAGTCACGTCAATGGGGGTCCAATTCGCCGAGGACAATCCCGTGGTTACCTTGATCGCCGACCGCGCGACGGGGGCGCTCAAGCCGGAGATTCTCGGCGAGAAAGTGCTCAGTGCAATCGTCGAGTGCCTGGTTCCGGAAGAGACGGCCATGCGGTTTATCAATGAGATGGCGAGTTTTCTTAGCTCCGAGGTGGACTGTGTGGTCACGATGAGCGTTATCTCACGCGCCGATTCAGATGGAAACTCCGGCTTCTTGCAGAAGCTGAAGGAACAAGGCAAGACTCCGTATCCGAATGGGAAAGTCAACATCGGCATGGCGCTTGTCTAGGAGCGCCTGACCACGGCTGGGCGTGGTTGGTTGTGATAGAAGAAGTCTCTGGGGGGATTTGGAGAGAAAACATGACACATACACTAAATAGAAGAGGCCTCTCTGAGGCGCGGCCCGGCGAGGAAATCGTCGTTCTTTGCATGGCGCAGCGAAGGCAAAAAGCCGAGAAGGCGGAAGCGATGCAGAAGCTCGCTCACATGGTCCTCAAATATGAGCCGGACAACTTCGTCGCCAAACCTCTCGGTTTCGACGCGGAATCCGTGGAGGCAATGGCGCCGCTGACCGGCGTCGTCACCGCCGTTTTCACCGACAAAGAAGTCGTCTGGAAGCTGGTCGAAGACATTAAGTCGCAACATCTGGGCGTTTCCGTCGTCCTCTCCGGCCTGTTCAAGGACGTGCGCGAAGCCTGCCAATGCACCGGCCTGAAGGAGCACACGTATCACATCTCCCTCGGCATCTTCGGGAAGACCGGTCGCCTGCCCCACGAGAATACCCTCGAGATTACGACACAGTGCGGACACTCTCTGATATCGCCGCATTTGGTGGACTCAGTTGTCAAGAAAATACGAAAAGGCGAGATGACACACGAGGATGCCGCGCGGATGCTCA
>CAYVDS010000115.1:0-17026 GCA_964450145.1 uncultured bacterium | reverse complement strand
CATCCGCTCGAGGCACTCCATTTTCTCGGTGGTCGCCGTATCCTCAAAATAAGCTTTCTCCGCTTCGATGTAGTCCGGTGTAAGGTTTGCAGGCATCTCAATCGCTCCCTAGAAGCGTCTCACAATAATTCTACCATACCTTGCACCCTGCAAGGCGCATGTTGCTGAAGAAGCTAGAGAAAAAGGGACAGACCCGTAACATAGGGTCTGTCCCTATTTTCTGTCCCAATTTATTTCTCAGCCTACAACTTGCCTGAAAACCCTCAAGAAATTCTGCCCGGCCAGCTTCGCTATTTCCGAGTCGTTGTACCTGCGATTTCTAAGTCCGGCGATGATATTGGGGAAAAGGGTATATTTCTCAAACCCTTCGATTTTCTCAGTGAAGCTCGCCCGATGTTCGGGTCTGAATCCAAGGAGTCCCAGGAGTTCATCGATTTTTGCCGACAGGGTGGGGGGTAATGAATAGCCGAAGAAATCGGTCCCGAGTCCTACGTGTTCGAGGCCGACCAATCCGACTACGTAGTCCAGATGGTCGAGCATATCATCAATCGTTGTCTTGGCTCTTGCGGTTAGAAAACCCGGCACGGCCAGAATTCCGATGTATCCGCCTCGCTCGGCGACTGCTTTCATGACTTCGTCGCTCTTACCTCGATCATGATCGTATATCTTTTTCGCTAGGGTATGAGTGCAAGTTATTGGCATTTTGGATTGACGTGCGGCGTCGATGGAAGTCCGCTGTCCGCAGTGGGAAACGTCGATGAGCGCTCCGAGTTGGTTCAGTCGCTCGACCGCCGCGAGTCCGAAATCGGTGAGCCCGCTATCCGTCTCTTCGGTGCACCCGCAACCGATGGCATTGCGCGTATTGTAGGTCAGTTGCATTATTCGAATTCCCATGTGGTAGAAACGGTCCAGTAAGTCGAGGTCGGTTCCAATGTGGTCGAGGTTCTGAAAGTTAAGGATTACGCCTTTCTTGCCCTCGCGGTGTGCCTTCTCGATGTCGGCCGTTTTGAGAACCTTTGTCAGAAAGTCACGCCGGTTATCGAGCATGTGAGACATGTTCGCGTAGTTGTGGTACGCGGCCTCCAGCGAGTACGGCTGCTCGTGAATCACGCCGACGGTCCAGCTCACGCATGAGACCCCGCATTCCTCCCATGCCTGCATGTATTGTCTGAAATAGCTTTCATCCTCCACCAGCATGTCCGACATTTGCGTATTGAGTTCCTGAACTATTCTGAAAGGGTTCAAGCCGGAGGCCAGCATGCGGTCGCACTCGGAAACAAGCGGGTCACTCCAGATAAACGGCCCATGGCTAAGGGTGTCTATTATCAGAAGTTCCGATCTCATAAGCCCTCCTCGGCTCAAAAGAACGAGGCGCCCTTAAGAGCAAGCACGCTGTTTTCACCGTCCTCGATCATGGATGCGCGAGCGTCGCGGAACATTTTCTCGATAACATATTCCTTGCTCAAACCGTTTCCACCGAATATCGAGATCGCCTCGGTGGTTACTTTGAACGCGGTTTCGGTCGCCAGGATTTTGCCGGCGATAGCGTGCTGGAGCGAGCCCGGCGGATTGCTTGCGTTGTATACCCCCATTCGCCGCACATAAGCGCGCGCCGCCTCGACTGCCACAAACATGTCGAACAGTTTCAGCTTGATGTTCTTGTGTTCGAAGATGGGGAGCCCGCCCTGCACACGCTCTTTTGCGTACTTGAGGGCTTCGTCGAAGGCCGCCTGGGCCAGGCCGGAAAAAAGGACCCCCATGCCGCTGTTGGCCCCGGTGAGGATTGTCTGAACCATGTATGCTCCCATCGCGGGCTCGCCGACAAGCATATATTGTCTTGGCAGCCGTACTTCCTCAAAGTAAATCTCACCCTGATTCAGTGGCCGCTGCCCGATTTTGTTCAACGGTTTCCCCTTGGTGATTCCGGGCAGGTCGAGCGGCACGATGGCGATTCCGGTGGCCCCCATTCCTTGTGACACATCGAGCCCGACGTGGAGGACAGCGTGAGTGGCGATGGTTCCGTTGCTTACCCATGCCGCTTTCTGGCCGTTGAGTATGTATTCATCACCCTTGAGAACAGCTTTGAGAGAAGGGCCGCACTTTGAATTGCCTGTCTCCCGCTGCCCTGCCAGTATCCAGTCGGAACCGTGCTCCGGCTCGGTCAGCGCCCAGCAACCGATCAGGTTGGCATCGGTGTCCTCGCAGTAGTCGCGCGCAAGCTGCTGCAGTTCGGGCGCCGGCGACATCGCGGCAAACCTGAACGGGAAGTTGCTGACGCCAAGTGAGATGGCGAGGCCGGCATCGCCGTAACCCATCTGCTCGCCAATCAGAACGCCCGTGAGCGGGTCTCTCTCCCCCGCCAGCCCTCCGAGTTCCTTCGAAATCGCGGTCTTATGGAGGTCGAGCTCGCGTTGTTTCTTAAACACGTCCCACAAGACGGATTTCTTGGCGATCACGTCGGCGGGATCGGAAAGCTTGTCCAGCGCGACGCCGGCGGGGCGCATCACTTCCATGGCGAACCTCTTCGCCATGTCTTGCACCGCGCGCTGTTCTTCGTTGAGCGTAAGATCGAGTTCGAGGTACGCCATGACACGACTCCTTTTGGGTTTGCCGGTGGGAACAGCGTTTTGAGAGGTTTGGGCTGACGCGGCTATGGAATTCTGATCGCAATCATATACTAATTGAGTTCCTGATTACAAGCGACCTTTGTCACGCTGAGCGAAGCGAAGCATCTGCGAAGCGAAGCATCTCCCGAAAAAACGGCGCCGACGCGGAAAACGGAATTCTTCGCTTCGCTCAGGATGACGGGTCTTCACCTTCTTATACACAGCGTCATAAGTCCTTGCGCATTTCGCAGAGCCATCGCCATCCGTCATTCCCGCGAAAGCGGGAATCCATGAATAATCGCGGCATGAAACACGCGCAATTATCTATGACATTGTATATATGTCGTTTGCCTATGCCCAGCGTGCTCGTTGACTGCGAAATGGCGATGGTAGTATTATAGGCGCTGGAAATGGCTGCCCAAAAGAAACATATAATAATCGATACCGACCCCGGCGTAGATGACGCGCTTGCGCTTGTCCTTGCGCTCCGGTCACCCGAGCTTCAGGTCGAGGCCATTACGACCGTCAACGGCAACACGTGCGTCAGCCAATGCACGGAAAACACGCTTCGTGTGCTCGAAATACTGGAACTGGACGAGCCGCCACCCGTCGTGGAGGGCGCCGACCGGCCTCTCCACAGGGCGCCGTTCCCAAGCATTTCGATCCACGGGCGCGACGGCCTCGGAGAAATATCTTTCCTTAAGGACCGGCGCGGCAAGAACAAGTATCCATCGCCGCGACTGCGGCCAACGGCAAAATACGCACCCGAGCTTATCTGCGATATTGCCGCTCGACACACCCGCGGGCTCACTATCGTGACGCTTGGACCCTTGACCAATATCGCGCTCGCCCTGACGCTCGATCCCGCGCTCCGGCGCCACATCAAGGAGATAATCTCGATGGGCGGCGCCTATTCCGTCCCGGGAAACCAGACGCCCGCGGCCGAGTTTAATTTCTTCTGTGATCCCGAAGCTGCGAACGAGGTGATAAAGTCGGGCATTCCCATAATCCTCGTCGGCCTCGATGTTACGCGGAGCGCGCGCCTGAGCCGCTCGGCGCTCTTGAACGCGACCAAGAAGCGGACAAGGCTGAACCAGTTCCTGCGGGATGCAACCACTCACGTCATGAATTTTTACTGCGAAAGGGAAGGCTATCACGGCTGCAGCGTGCATGACGCGCTCGCGATGATGGTGGCCATCGACCGCAGCGTTGTCGGGACAAAGCAGGTGCACATCGAGGTTGAAACAGAGGGAAAACTGACGGCCGGCATGAGCGTCGCCGACCTGCGTCCGTATGCCCGCGGCAAGGTCGGCGCCCCGAACGCGAACGTGGCCTTTTACGTGGACCCGCAGCGCTTCGAGCAGTTCCTGCTCGATCGCATCACGGACAAATGACGGGCGGCGGTTTCGTTTTTCTGAATTGAATCGATATCCGGTTTTCTTCCAAGGCATTTGGTGACATTTGGTCTTGCTGACTGCTTTCATAATTCTCATTATTGCTCTTTCCGCTCTCGTCGTATACGCGTATTTCATCGAGACGCGCCGGTTTCGCGCCACCTGCGTGCGAATGAAAGCAGCGCGTAATTTCGGCGGGAAGCTCAAAATACTGCATATTTCCGATTTCCATTTCAAAAAAGGCGACGAAGCGAAGCTCGCTTTCCTGCGGAACCTCCACTCGACGCCGGTGGACATGGTCGTAGTGGCCGGCGACATGATCGAGGCCGACTCCGGCATCTCCTATTGCGTCGAGGCGCTGCGCGGATTCAGGGCGAGTGTCGGCGTGTTCGCCGTCTTCGGAGCGCACGACCGCTGGGATACGCGATTCTGGAACGTCGTGCTCGACCTCTCAATCGGCGGATACCGCAGAGGCCAACCGAACGACTTTGACCGCCTCAAATGCGAGCTTGAGAAAATCGGTGTAGTCTGTCTCGAGAACGAATCGCGTCGAATAACGCTTCCGGAATCACTCGGCGCCGAAGAGATGTGGATGGTCGGCGTCGGAGACCTGTTCGCCGGTCTCGGTGATTTCAGGAAAGCGCTCGAGGGAGTTCCTCACGCTTCATTCAGGATTTTGATTACGCATGCGATTGAGCATCCCGAGCAAATGGCAGCATACAAGTTCGATGCTGTTTTCGCGGGCCATTCGCACGGCGGGCAAGTGCGCCTCCCGTTTGTCGGGGCGCTCTACACACGCTCTAGCCTCCACCGTAGCTTTGCCTCTGGGATGTTTGAGATAGCGGGCACGCCATTTCACATAAACAACGGCATCGGCGCCGGTCGATGGACCGAATTCAGATTCCTCTGCCCGCCGGAAGCAACTTATGTTGAACTTTCCGGCGAACGGTCAGAAAGTTAGACGATCCGAAGGAAGTAGCATGATAGTTGAGGAAATAAAATGATCGAGAAAAAATTCGTCGTTCTCATTATCTTCGTGGTTCTGATGAACATCATTCTTCCGCCAAGCGGCGCCGCTCTTGCGCAATCCCAAATGAGCGGGTGGGTGGCCGAGCCAGCGCGGGAATGGAATCGCTTGTTCGACCGAACATCCGGTTGGACCGGGGCCGACGGCATTTATTCGATTCCACTTTCAGGAATCGACGCGCCTGGTAGCGCAGCCGACGCTTCAACCTTCTTCGTTTTCAGTGACACCTTCATCGGAGAGGTTAGTCGAAACGGCCAACGACCCGCGGGAACAACAATGGTCAATAACACGACAGCGTTGCTCCAGGGCAGCCAACCAAAACCCGAAAACATTGCCTTCACATGGGGCGAAGACGGCCAGGGTAATCCCGAGGCCGTGTTCGTGCCAGATACGCCAAACACGAATCCGGGCGATTGGTACTGGCTGAGCGACGGCTTGTCACTTAACGGTAAAGTCTATCTGTTCGCGACACGTATGAAAGAAGGGGGTGGCGGCGTATTTAACTTCGCGGTCGATGGGGTTTCCCTCCTGACTCTGCCACTCGACAACTTCGACCCTTTTTCCAATTACACTCAGGTCGATACGCCGCTGTATTATGTTCCTTCCGACGGGCGAGGCGAGATTCTTCTCGGGAATGCGGTCATGCCAAACACTGCTGAGGCGGAGGCGCCAGCGCCTGATGGGTACATCTATGTCTACGGTCATCAAAACGACCCGTCGAACAAAAGGCTGGTCGCAGCGCGGGTGCTGCCGGAACATTTCGAGGACTTTAGCATGTGGCGCTATTGGGACGGAGCGATCTGGTCGCCCAACATCGAGACGATCGCCCCTCTGGCCAACCGCCTCTCATCGGAGTTCAGCGTGAGTCCGTTGCCTGACGGACGCTTCGTTCTGGTCTTTCAGCTCGATACGCTCGGTCAATACGTTGCGCTGCGCATCGGAGCGTCGCCCGTCGGGCCGTTCGGGCCCATCAGGAAAATATGGCGTTGCCCGGAACCCGATCTCGACTCGGATATTTACACGTACAACGCCAAAGCCCATCCGCACCTGTCACAACCGGGCGAACTCTTGATCAGCTACAACGTGAACACCTTCGACTTCTGGGACCATTTCGCCTACGCGGATATCTACCGGCCGCGCTTCATTCGCATCCGAATTCGCCCGTGACGCATCAGAGGATATTCAGAAGCGCCCGCAAATCTTCCACAGAATCCGCCACGTGCGTGGGATTCGCCTCCTGCAACTCCTCGAGCGTTCCGTATCCGTAGGCAACCGCGATGCAAGCGATTGCGTTGCTCCGGGCGCCAACTATATCGTGGTGACGGTCGCCGACCATAATAACCCGTTGCCGGGGCACATCGGGCAAATGCAATAGCGCCCGCCGGATAATCTCGGTTTTGGAAAACCCTGTTGTGTCAAGATTGCTTCCGGCAATCGCGCTGAAATACCCGCGTAGTCCGAAATGGCCCAGGACCCTCTCGGCGAACACGGCCGGCTTGACTGTCGCAAGCACCAGTTTTCTTCCCTTGGCATTCAGATCGCCCAGTAGTTCAGGTATCCCCAGATACACATCGTTCTCATATATCCCGATATCTGAGTAGTACTCCCGGTAGGATGCGACAACCCGCTGTACTTGTGGCTCGCTCAGCGTGTAATGCTCCCTTAAACATTCAAACAGCGGCGCCCCGATAAAGCGGACGAAACTATCGAGGTCGTCTTCTATGATTCCGACGCTCAACAGCCCGCGTTGGACTGACCTCGTGATCCCGATTCTGGGGTCTGTCAACGTGCCGTCCAGGTCGAACAGTATTGCCTCATATTCTGCTTGCCGATTCATGAGTTGATTTCCGCTACTCTTCTTGTCATTCCCGCGAAGGCGGGAATCCATTCTTCTTCAGCAAAAGTCTCTAGCGAAACACCCCAAGACTATCAATCGACGACCGTAAACCGTAGACTGTAAACCGCAAACCGTATTCTTTCAGCTCAATATCTGATACACAATCGCCCCAACCATAATGACGCCGATGCTCTCCTTCGCAACAACCGCCGCAGTTCTCCCCAGGAAAGCGCCCAACCCCACGCGCAGCGCCTGCTGACGGTCATTGTGCCTCGAATACTCATAGAGGAACGCTCCAAGGAAAGCGCCCGCAAAACCGCCGACTATCGTGCCTAATATAGGGACGATTGCAGACCCGATTGCCAGCCCGACTATGGAACCGATAATCGCTGCCACCATCGCTCCGCCTGACGCGCCATATTTTTTCGCGCCGACTGCCGCCGATATTGCCTCGATCACCTCGCCTGCAAGGGCCGCGGCCACAAGCAAAACAAGAAAAAGCCAACCGAAATTCGCCCAATCTGTGGCAAAGCCGTAAGCTGCTCCGCAACCGACTATTAGCCAATTACCCGGCAGCCCGAGCGGCGTAATCAATAGGCCGGCGAACATCGCCAGACAGAGCAATATATACCCGATTATCGACAGAGCCATATCGTTACATCTTACAACTATTTGTGAGGCGCCGCAAGGCGCATAGGTCTGAATTCATTCGCACGCCTCGCTTACCAAAGGGGGGGTGAAGAATCTGAACCGTGATTGTGTAGGTGCGAATTTATTCGCACGCGCAGGGCGAAACGAGGCCGGAAATATTATGCGAATAAATTCGCACCTACGCCGGGCCTGACCCAAACATAATTACGGGACGGTCTCTATGGATTTTGCCGGCCTTGACATGGATTTTGCCGGCTCTTGACAACTCCGCGAGCGAGCGATATAATGTTACTGAGTGAGTGCTCACTCAGTTGACGCCATCCTTCATCCCGGAGGAATCATGAAAGGACGCGCGCGCGGACGCAAAGCCGCGAGACCCTCGCCGACGGAGACCAAGCAGCGTATCGTTGACGCTACGCTCGCTATAGCCGCCGAGAAGGGGTTTGAGCAGGCGACAACGGCCGAGATCGCCAGGCGCGCTTCCGTGGCGGAAGGCACTATCTATAACTATTTCCGCACAAAAGACGATCTCCTCATCTACATGGTCAGCGAATATTCTCGATCAGTCCTTGCGGGATTGTCGGACGCGATTGCAACCGCAAGCGACCCGCTGCGAAAACTCGAAAGCCTGATCGCGTTTCATATCCGCTTCTTCACGCAGGAGGGCAACATCTTTCAGGTCATTTACGGCAAGAGGCCCGGCGCGAAAGTGCAGATGGCTCGAATCGTCCGTGTCGCCATAGGCCCTTACGTGAGCCTGATCGAGGGCATCATTCGCGAAGGCATCGCGCAGGGGAAATTCAGGAAGGTGAACCCGCGGATAGCGGCGTCGGTTTTGCTCGGTGGAATGCAACTCACAATCCTGCAGCGGTTCTTCAACCTCGCTGACTATGGGCCGGACGAAGCCATCGACCAGATTCGCAGTATATATCTGTACGGGCTAAGGAGGGAGACGAAAGGCAGTTTCGTCTCCAATCCAAAATCTAAAATCCAAAATCTGAAATAGGTTGATTGACCGGTTGCTCTGGAGGGGCTTACTCCACATCTAGGGGTCTTATGACAGGAGAAATAGATACGGACACTGACAGACGCGGTTCGGCCAGACCGCCTATTATCAAATTGCTTGGGGTCGCGGTCCTGGTGGTAGCTGTTATTTTCCTCTGGCTGCGATTCGGCCCGACTTCGCGGCGCGCAAACATGAACGGACGGATTTCCGCGACGGGCACCATCGAGGCGACCGAGGTTGATATATCAGCCGAAATCGGCGGCCAGATCGAAAAACTTCTGGTTGACGAAGGCGACTCCGTGCGGCAGGGACAGCCGGTGGCGCAACTGGATGACAGTCAGATCGAAGCCGAAGCAACGCGCGCACAGGCGGCGGTTGCCTCGGCGCGCGCAACACTCGAAGACCTGCTTGCAGGCGCGCGGACTCAAGAGTTGGAGCGCGGCCGGGCGCGGGTGAATCTTGCGCGCGCAACGCTCGCCCTTGCCGAGGCCGACTGGAAGCGCGCGTCCGAGCTTTTCGATCAAGGGGTATTCTCCGAGAACCAACGCGATAACGCGCGCGCCAACCTCAACGTCGCAAAAAGCCAATACAATGTCGCCCTCGAGGAACTGAAACTTCTCGAGGCAGGCGCAAGGCCCGACCAGATCGAGGCGGCCCGCTGGCAAGTCAAACAGGCTGAGGCCGCGCTCGAGCTCGCAAGGGTCAGGCTTGAGAAGACCCGCATATACGCGCCGATATCCGGAACCGTGCTCGTGAAAGACTCCGAAGAGGGCGAGGTGATTTCGCCCGGCGTGCCTATCGTCACGATCGCCGACCTCAACGATATGTGGGTCAAAATCTATATTGACGAGGTGAACATCGGCACTCTCAAGCTCGGACAGCATGCGAAAGTGCGGGTCGATGCCTTCCCGGGCAAGGAGTTTCCAGGTAAAATCACATTCGTTTCGAGCGAGGCCGAGTTCACTCCGAAGAACATCCAAACCCGCGAGGACCGTGTGAAACTCGTTTTTGCGGTCAAAGTCGGCATAGACAACGCGGGCGGCCTGCTGAAACCGGGCATGTATGCGGACATCGAACTCGAACCCGCGTCGCCCGGCCCACAGTCATGAACAACACACAGATAGCCATAGAGACGCATCATCTCACCCGCAAATTCGGCCCGCTGGTCGCCGTTGACGACCTCAATCTCAGTATCGCTCGCGGGGAAATCTTCGGGTTCCTGGGGCCGAATGGAGCCGGTAAGAGCACAACCATTCGTATGCTCTGCGGAATCCTTCGTCCGTCGCAGGGAACCGGCACGGTAGGCGGCTATGACATCGTGAAGCAGCCGGAACAGATCAAGAGGGTCATCGGATACATGTCGCAGAGCTTCGGGCTGTACAACGACCTCACGGTTGAAGAGAATCTGGCTTTCTACTCGCGCATCTATCTCCGCGATTGGAAACAAGCGAAACAGAAACGCGAGGCCGTCATTGAGGCGATGGGTTTCGGCGAGTACCGGAACCAATTGAGCGCACGGCTTTCGGGCGGGTGGAAACAACGCCTCGCGCTCGCGTGCGCCGTCGTCCACGAGCCGCAAATCCTGTTTCTCGATGAGCCGACCGCGGGCATCGACCCGGTCTCGCGCCGCGTGCTCTGGGACATCTTGTACGAGTTGTCCAAGAGCAAAGGCATAACGCTCTTCGTTACCACGCACTACATGGAAGAGGCCGAGCGGTGCAACAAGATAGGGTTCATATGGCGCGGCCGCCTCGTCGCCTGTGACTCGCCCGCCAACGTCAAGGGCCGCATCATGACTGATGAACTGCTGAACCTCAAATGCTCGGACATCCACCACGCCTTCGAGACGCTATTAAAATCGGGCGAAATCATCGACGTCAACATTTACGGAGATGAACTCCACATTGTCGTCCCGAGCGCCGCGCAAGGCGCCGAGACGGTGCGCCGCCTGATGGCGGAAGCCCGCGTCGAGGTCTACTTGCTCGAACCCATTCCGGCCTCGATCGAAGACGTGTTCGTTTCACTTTCACGAAAGAACTGAACAAGCAAATGACGAATGATGAAAACGGAATGAATCTACAACCCCGCACATTTTCTCAGCGCCCATTCGCCTCAGAATGCTTTTATTCCACATTCATCACTCGCCATTCATCATTGCTTTTCCATTCACTTTTCACCTTTTGTCTCTTCTCTCTTCTCACTTTAGGCGCTTTAGCTCACTTTAGACACTTCGCACTCTTGTTAGACACGTCGCGCTCTTGTTTGCCTTTTGCCCACTCATCATTCCGCATTCATCATTCGTCATTGGCTTTGAGGTGACTCATGTCGCGCCTTTTCGCACTGATACAAAAAGAGATCATCCAGGTAATTCGCGACCCGATCACGCTCACGATCATGTTCGTGCTGCCGGGATTCATGCTCGTTCTATTCGGAGTCGCCATTTCGCTCGATGTCAACCACATAAAACTCGCCCTCTGGGACCTTGACCGCACGCCCGCCTCCCGCGAATTCTCTCGCAAACTGACGGAAAGCGGCTACTTTCAAATCGTGTCTTATGCTGGCAATGATCGAGAAATCAGGCGCCTGGTCGATAGCGGCTCGGCCCGCGTCGCGATAAAGATTCCGCCCGGCTTTGAACGCGATCTCAAAGCCGCCCAGCCGTCACCCATCGGTATCATCGTAGACGGCGCCGACAACAACACTGCCGCCATAACCCTCAGCTACATAAATCTGATCGTACAAGAATACTCGACCGAGGAACTCTTTCAAGGGTTCACGCGGCGAGGCGTCTTTGCCGGGAGGACCGGTCTGCCGGTCGCCCTCGAACCGCGCATTTTGTACAATCCGGAGCTCTTGAGCGAAAACTTCTTTGTGCCGGGGCTGATAGGACTCGTCATGATGGTCAGCACAACTGTGCTCACCGCGATGTCCATCGTCCGAGAAAAAGAAAGGGGAACCATCGAAATGCTGATGGTCGCGCCCATTTCACGCGCCGAACTCGTGATAGGCAAGATATTCCCCTATTTTGTGATAGCGTTCGTTAGCTTCGCGTCATTGGTAGCAGTGTCGATCCTTCTCTTTGGCGTCCCTTTTCGCGGCAGCATTGCCCTTCTGCTTGCGCTCTCGACTCTCTTCCTCTTGACGGCGCTCGGCATCGGTGTTTTCATCTCGACGCTCGTCACCAGCCAGCAAGCGGCATGGACCCTCTGCATGCTCACGACGACACTGCCCTCGTTTCTGCTTTCGGGTTTCATATTTCCCATCGAGGGCATGCCCTGGGGCATAAGGCTTTTTACTTATATAGTCCCGGTGCGCTATTTCATTGTCATACTCAGGGGCATCATCATGAAAGGAGTCGGCGCGGAGGCGCTCATCTCGCAGATAGTGGTTCTGGCCGGCTTCGCAGTCTTCATTGTCGCGATTTCCTCCCGCCGAGTGGCCCGGAGACTCTCCTGAGAAAGAGGCGAAAGGCGAAAGGGAGGCAATAGACAATGATGAATGATGAGTGATGAATGATGAAAACGGGAATGAAGCATCAACCGCAGAGTACGCCGCAGACCGTAAACCGTAGACTGTAAACTGTAAACTGTAAACTGTAAACTTTGGACCTTGGACTTTGGACCTTCGACGGTCTTTTCGGAGGCTCATAAGTGTTCAAGCAGCTCGTAAGGCATATTCGGGGACATGATGCGGCATCGTGTCCCCGAATATGAAAGAGGGTGGAGGCTAACGTAGATGTTCAAGCAACTGGTCAACATGACTCTCAAAGAAATCATCCAGATTCGGCGCGACCGCCGCATGTTCCGGCTGATACTCATCGCGCCCATTCTCCAACTGCTTATTTACGGCTATGCCGCCACATTCGACATCGAGAACATCTCGACCGCCGTCTACGACTCCGACCGGTCATCCGAGTCGCGCGAGTACCTGCGCCGTTTCTTCAACTCGCGTTATTTTCGTCTCGCGCTTTATGCCGAAAGCTACGGCGAGGTCAGGTCGGCGCTCGACAGCGGCAGGGCGACCGCAGCAATTGTGATACCGGGCGACTTCTCACAAAACCTTAAGCGAACGCGCGGCGCGAAAGTGCAGATGATGATAGATGGGACTAACTCGAACGAGGCCACCCTCGCCGCGAACTACGCGGCTCGAATATCGCAGAGATACGCCATTGAGACGCTTCTCACCCGGGTCAGGATATCGGGTGGCACGCAGATACTCGAAGCCGCCGAGCGCTCCGCAAAAGGCGTGATGCTGGTAGATGACCGCTTGCGCGTATGGTACAATCCCAGCCTCCAGAGCCGGAATTACATGGTGCCCGGCGTCATCGCGCTCATCCTCCTCGTCATGACCTCCATCATGACCGCGATGAGCGTCGTGCGCGAAAAAGAAATCGGAACGATGGAACAACTGATCGTGACCCCGCTAAACTCGACCGCCTTGATTTTCGGGAAGCTCATCCCGTTCATCGGCATCGGGCTAATCGACGTCTCCGTCGTGCTGCTCGCGGCTGTTTTCTGGTTCGGCATACCGGTGCGAGGGAGCGTGCCGCTGCTGTTTGCCCTATCCAGCCTGTTCCTCTTTTCCACCCTCGGGTTCGGCCTGCTCGTCTCCACGTTCTGCCGCTCCCAGCAGCAGGCGATGGTAACGGCTTTTCTTGCGATAATGCCGATGATGCTCCTCTCCGGCTTCATCTTCCCGATCGCGAACATGCCGGTCCCCATACAATACCTCACATACCTTATGCCTGTCCGCTACTTCCTCGTCATCATCCGAGGCATCATCCTCAAAGGCATCGGCGCCGATTTGCTCGCGTCCCAAATATACCCGCTGATCGCCTTCGGCGCCGGCATGGTGCTCATCTGCATCCTCCGCTTCCGCAAACGCATCGACTAGCCGGAAAGGCAATGATGAATGATGAGTGATGAATGCGGAATGAAAGAATCCGTTTTCATCATTCATCATTCATCATTCATCATTTATGATGCGCGTCCCCCGTGCTGTTGCGCATAACGTCTGTCAATGATAAAATCCATCGGAAGGTAATGGCGCATTTGAAAGGCGGCCCTTCGTGACACCCCAGGATAATTTCGCCCAGGCAAAAAGAGTGCTTCTCACCGTTCTCCTGCTCAACTGGCTTGTGTCCGCTATCAAGATAACGGTGGGTTACGCCATCAATTCCGTCAGCATGATCGCCGACGGGTTCCATTCTTTATTTGACGGCGCCTCGAACATCATCGGGCTGGTCGGGCTTACCATTGCGGCAAAAGAACAGGATGAGACGCATCCGTACGGCCACAAGAAGTTCGAAACCTTTACTGCCGTCGGCATTTCGCTTCTCTTGTTTGTGACCTGCTTCGAAGTCATCGAGCTCGCAGTTCGTCACTGGCTTGCGCCAAAACCTATCTTTGTGTCGCCGTCCAGTTTCGTCATAATGATAGGCACCATGTGCGTCAATTACGCCATCATGCGCTACGAGAACAGAAAGGGCGTCGCTCTCGGAAGCGACGTGCTCATTGCTGATTCCGCGCACACCCGGAGCGATATCTACGTTTCGTTTTCCGTCATCCTGACCCTCGTCCTCGCCCTGCTCGGTTACCCCCGCGCTGATATGATAGTCGCAATCGGCATCGCGCTTGCCATCGGGCGCGTCGGCCTTTCGATCATGAGGCACAGTTCGCAGGTGCTCTGCGACGCGATGGTGCTCGACAAATCGCGCATCGAGACAATATGCGCCGGTATCGACGGCATCGAAAAGTGCCATAAGATACGCACGCGCGGCCGCGAGGACGATATCAATATCGACCTCCATATCGTTGTCGACAAAGACATGCACGTACAAGACGCGCATGCCCTCTCGCACGAGCTCCAAAAACGAATCAAACAGCAAATCCCCGGTGTCACCGACATCCAAGTCCACATCGAGCCATTCTGAAGAGAAGCCATTCTTTATCCGAATTCATCGGCATGGCTGAGGCTTCGGAAGTCCCGCGCCTCGCGGGATTCCCGCTCAGCTTTCCGTTTCTGTCTCAATCCAAAATCGAATGTTTCCCCTTTTCCCCCCAGAATTCTTATCCGTGTTTTTCTTTTATTAGGCCAGTTTTAATTGCTTGTTGACCAGTAGTAATTGACTTTTCAGGCAAGAAATGAATTTGTATTTCCTTCGCCTGTATTTTGGCGATGTCAAGATTTCTGTCTGTCTTCGTCTTGACACAATCAATTGTGTATGCTATAGTTATTCTTTGTTTAAGTGGTAGCTATGTAGCTTGCCCATGACTCGAATCTCTCCTGCGTCATAATAATGTGGCCCAGTAGTTAGTCGGGTCACTTGTTTATTCATATCACACACCAGCCCGGGAATTGGCAATAGAATATGACACACATATCATCAAAAGTACCTTGCTTTAGTGAGTTGGGTATTACACCAATCCTGTTGGCAAGTTTAGAACGCAAATTTTCGCAACCGACACCAATCCAGCATTTAGTTATTCCGGCCGCCATTGCCGGTAAAGACGTGGTCGGTATTGCCCAGACCGGTACCGGCAAAACTTTGGCCTTTGGCGTACCAATGCTCCAACGATTAGCAATTAATCAGGGGCAGGGTTTGGTGTTGGCGCCAACCCGGGAATTGGCAATACAAGTTGACGAGATGCTTCAGAATATTGGTCGGCCATTTCAGCTTAAAACCGCTGTTGTCATCGGCGGCGCTCCCTTGCCCGGCCAGATTCAGGCGCTGCGGCGGAATCCGCTTATCGTGGTTGCAACACCCGGTAGGTTAATTGATATTATGCAACAGAAATATTATTCTTTGAGCAAAGTTAATATTGTAGTACTTGATGAGGCCGACCGTATGTTAGATTTCGGCTTTCTTCCCCAGCTTAAACAAATTCTTGCCCTAGCTCCGAAAAACCGGCAAACCCTGCTGTTTTCCGCGACGATGCCGCAAACCATTGCCCAAATCGCCACTAAGTATATGAAATTGCCCCTGTGTCTGGAAGTGGCGCCTTCAGGCACTACGGTTGCACACACTAAACAAGAGGTCTGGTTCTTACATAAAGAGGAAAAAATGCAAGCCCTGGACAAGCTGTTGTCAGATATCCAAGGCGCCATATTAGTCTTTGTCCGCACCAAGCACGGCGCTAAGAAAATTGCTCGGGCTGTGCGCGCGATGGGTCAGGCGGCCGTGGAAATACATTCTAATCGTTCGTTGTCGCAACGCCGTGAAGCCATGGCTGGATTCAAATCGGGAAAGTATCGAGTACTTATCGCCACCGATATCGCCGCGCGTGGTATTGACGTTACTAATATTTCTTTGGTAGTCAATTACGATTTACCGAATAACGCTGAGGATTATGTACATCGCATTGGTCGCACGGGCCGGGCCGGCAAAGAAGGAAGGGCCATAACATTTGCCACGTCCGATGAGCGGCCAAATGTCAGAAACATTGAACGCCTTATTCGTAAGTCTTTGTCTATAGAACCCTTGCCGGCGCTTCCACCTCGCCGGACCAGAAAAGTATAGGCAGATCTTAATACTGTTCAAACCACGCTTGGTTGCCTGACACTCGCTTTGCCGCACTGATAATTCTTCGGCCGCGCGCGGAAGGGCGACACCCTGCGTTTCACGGCTCTGGGAATATGTCTGTACTTACGCGGCGCAACGCGCTCCTCCAAAATCTCCTTCAACACCTTCTCATGAAACCGTGTCCTGTCCTCAGGGGGGAAGTGCGACGAAGCGCGGGTAGGAATGCTGTCAGGGCATGCAAGCTGCTGAAAATACCTTTTGCATCTGCTATCGCCACATTGATAAGGATGGCTGAGCGAAAGGCCATTGAAACGGACAAAATAGGCGCCGCACTGGATGCACTTGTCAAGTATGGCAGATACAGCGATGGGATAATCAGTGACGCGAAACGACGGCTTGGAATATAGGAGGAGTAACAATGCCCTATAAGACAAGGAGCATAAGAATAGATAAAGAGGACTATGATTTTGTGAAAGGTTTGGCCAAGGCGGAAAAGGAAGACCTCTCAGGCATAGTCAGAAGCCTGATAGACAAGGGAAGAGTCCACCTCGCCATTGAGGAGTATAAGACAGGCAAAGCTTCCCTCGGCAAAGCCTCGCGGCTCGCCGGGCTTTCAATAAGCGATATGATGGATGTCCTTGGTGAATACGGCGTAAAGAGCAATCTAGATGTGGAAGACTACCGCGCGGGACTTAAGAATCTGGAAACTGCCTATTGAGCTTACGCGTTCACCCGTGCTCTCCCCCCTGAGACTTCCGAAGCCCGCGCCTCGCGGGATGCTCTTCGTGGTCAAGAATCATCGGGATTTTTTCTCTGTCGGGATTTTTTCTCTTGACAAGCTGCAGGAATGCCGGTACAATGTGATTAACTGACTGGGCTGGTCAGTTATAGAAGTCGGTTCATGGTTTAGGGTTCATGGTTCATGGTTGTGTCAGCGGTCACTTAAAACCAGCCACTTAGGGTCGAATCAAACCCCGCCATTT
>CAYVDS010000114.1:10653-17147 GCA_964450145.1 uncultured bacterium | reverse complement strand
ATCTCCTTCTGATTCAGGTCAAGCGCTTCGTGTTTCTGGGCCTCGAGGGCAGCCAGGAAAGACCTCTCTTTTGCAAGAGCCATCCGGTACTCCATCTCGATGCTTTCTCCGATCTTGTAAATCTCCGCGTCGAGCTTCTTGTTCAACTGTTCAAGCTCGGACTTGAGGCTTATCATCTGCGGATGCTGCGGCCCGAATTTCTGCGCCAACTCCGATTCCTTTGTTTCGAGGCCGACCTTTTCGGATTTCAGTCTCTGGATCAGCGAGTTGTTGACGACCGCGGGAAGCGATTCAAGCAATTTCGGTTCGGAACGCGCCCTGCCAAACTCGCGGTAATGACTTTCCTTCTCGATCGTCTCGGTCCTGGCGTTTGTCATCGCCGTATTGAGATCGCCCAATTTCTGAACAATAATGTTGTGGCGCTCTTCGAGGTCAACAGACACAAGATTCTTTTCTTCACGGTACTGTTGGAGGGTCTGCTCCGAGGACTCGAGTTTCGCCTGAACGGTAGTTATGCGGCCCCGCAGCCACTCGACCGCGTCCTGCGAGGCCGAGAACTTCCTGTCCAGCGTCGTCTCGATATAGGCCCGAGCGTGCGCGTCTGCGATGCGCGTTGCGAGGCGAGGGTCGGTGGATTCGATGCTTACGTTCACCAGCCTGCTGTTCCTCACCGGCTCGATGTTCAATGACCGGAGATACCGGTCTATCAGGATTTGCATTGCCCGTTCTTCAGGACTGGACTTGTCCACCTGCTTCTTGGATGGCGACGACATGCTGCTTTCGCCCGATTTTATGGTCTTTGCAAGAGAGGTTTTCTTGGGCGGGGGATTGAAAACGTCATCTGACGCCAGCCCGAGAGATTCTATAACTCTCCGCGCAAGCGAACGGCTCTTGAGTATTTCATATTGTGTAAGATAGTAGTCGGTGTCGGCGGCGTCGACCGCGAGGACTTCCTGAACGTCTACGACGTTGGGGTTCTCCCGGTCGATCAAAACCTGCGTAGTTGCCCTATAGACGGGCGCTGCGCCAAAAGATACTATCGCGGCGGTCGTTACGGTCACGAGAAAGACCGATACGATAGCCCAGCGACGTTTCCAAAGCGCCCGCAGCACGACCGATAATTCTATCGGGGTAAAGAAAGCCTCAGATTTGTTCACGCTCGTTATCGCAACCCTGTCATTCATGCCGCTGTCCTCATCAAAAAAAACTTTCGGGAACCACGACGATATCCTGGGCATTGACGCTGTCAGTCAACTGGGCGCGTCCCTCGGTTCGGACCCCGTTCTCTTCATGAAGAATTCGCGTCCTCTTGGGCGCCGCGATCTCCGTGAATCCTCCAGCCATGGTTATGGCCTTCAGCACGGTTGTCTCCGGCTCGAGCACGTATCGGCCCGGATTCTTCACCTGACCGGATACGAAGAAGTATTGCGCCGGCGGCAGGTAGACGGTGTCGCCGTCTTCAAGCAAAATGTTCTGCGTTGCGTCTCCCCTCAGCAGGCGCTTAGCGTCGAGCTTTATGACTTTCGCCACTCCGGCTTCCCGTGGCAGCAGCGGGCCCGCATTCTTTTTGCCGGCGGGCGGCCGCACGACGATGACCTCGCTGCCCGCATCGGGCGTGAGACCGCCAGCGGCTGAAAGAACCTCGATAAGAGAGGTATGACCGGTCAACGGATATGCGCCGGGCCCTTTTCCGTGCCCCTGCGGCCCCCCAACCTCTCCCAACACAAATACGCGCTTGCTCTTAAACTCCTCCACCACAATTGTGACTTGTGGGTTGATGAGGTACTTCCCGCTCAGCCGCCCCGTTATCTCTTGTTCTACCTGCGCGACAGATAACCCATCGGCGTGCACCTTCCCAATCAATGGATAGGAGAAATTGCCTTCTTCCGAGACCTGCGCCGTGCGGGTCAGGTCGTCTTGTCCCCAAACCGTTATCTTGAGGCCGTCGCCCGGGCCAATGACATAATCCGAATCCGTTTTGTTGGCGGCGTCAGTCCGAGCCATGAGTTCCACTGGGAAATGGGCGCTTGCGCCTCCCGAGCCGGAATCGTCCCCTTTCGCAGGCTGAGGCTCCCCCGCGTCAGTCGGGTAACTGGCGCATCCGAGTAAGCCACCGACCAGGACGGACGCCAACAGGGCTCTTAAAGACATAGCTTCAAATCCCACCCTTCGTTCGTTAAGACATCATTGATTCAAAACACCATTGATAGCGAAATAAACACCTGGTTTTCGGTATAATCCTCACTAGATATATTTGAGTCATTGTCAAGATATCGGTACCGCGTCGTGACGGCCAACCACTCCTTGATGTGATAGTCAACCCCCAGGCCGAAGGAAACGCGGTCATCTTCCCTCTCGGTTCCCGTGGCGTCGTCGTCGGAGTAGTCATCATTGAAAAAGGCGCCCTCGACGACCCCGTCAATCTTGCCCGTGAGCTTGTGTCTGAGAAGAGCCGTCCCACCGGTCCGAAAATAGTCGACGCCGAAGGGCTGCTCGCCGCGCGTAGCCTCGGTCTGTATGATCTCGCGCGAGGCCGAGAGGTCAAGCATGGTTCTCGATGTGACCGAGTATTGGAGGTTCGCCTGCATGCCGAAGCTGTCATGGTCTTCAGAAATATCGTCATAATCGCGCTTGATGTACCCGCCTTTCGCGGTCCCGCGGAGTTTGGCGGTGGGCTCCCACGAGAGTCCCACCCAGAGCCGGTGGTTGTCATTATCGGTCGATACGGCGCCCTGGTCGGTATTGTCGACGCTCGAGAAATAGTATTCCACGAGCGCCCATGTCTTCGGCAGGAAACGGTAGTAAAGGGTACCGCTGGCCGCATCCTCCTGGTAATTGTCTATCTCGGCCCTTGAACTGTCGAAGTCTTTGACCGAGTGCGCATAGGACAGCTTAGCAGTGTATCGCCTGCCGAACTGGTAGGCGGCCTCGACGGCTGTCGAATTGAAGTTGAACTCTTCGCGCGTGTCGCCATCGAAATCCGGCGGCGTGGACGAGCGCCTGAAGGTATCCCCGACATTAAGGGTCAACCCGCGGCCAAAGCGCATGTTCGCCAACGCCTGCGCATAATGCTCGTCCGTATTGTAGCGTTCAAATTGCCCCAGGGTGATGACATCGGCGCGGTATTCCATCTGCAGCGTGTGCCTCTGCGCGGGCAATTGCAGCGCCAGTGAGGGACTCAGGATTCGGAGGAAGTTTTCCTTCTCGTCCTCTGAAGTAAGGAAAAAGTTGTCGGTATATTTACCCGACAGCGCCATTCCCGGATAGATGCGGAGCGGACCCATGTGTATATTCCCCGGGTATTCGCGAACCTCCAGGGGCGGAACATATCCCGGATAGACGATCGGCCCCTGCGCCCGGGCGCTTCCGGTTGCGAGGGTGAGAATAGTGATGATGACGAAGACACCCGCAAGATATTTCGATCTGCGCCGGCAACAACAGCATTCTCTTTCGGTCATTCCCGCCTCCCTTTATTCAGAAATCCTGACAGATAAACCACATGCCTTCCGCTTCCCTATCCGCTCACTCGGAAACGCTCGCTCCTCCGCCACCGCCGGCTCCGCCGAGCGTGGATGGAGCTGGGGCTGTCTGGTGAGCAGCCGGGCGGCTGAGTTCCGACGGCAGCGGCAGATTAAAGTTCACGCCCAAATCGCGAAGCATTTTCTGCATTTGTTCGGATGTGAGGTCGAGTTTTCCGCTCTCGGCTGCCTCGAGCATGTGATGGTAAATCTGAAGGACAATATCAGATGTCATTTCCTCGTCCGGTTGCCAACCGTCATCCGGCTCGATGCCCATTTCCTTGAGTTTGCTGACGGCCTCTGAGACCGTCGGCGATTCGTCGAGTCCGAGATTCTGCGCAAGAGCCACCGCGTAACTGCCCTGCGTCACCGTCTTCTCGGCCTCTTCTGCGGCGAAGGCCTGGCTGACGGCCAGAGATACCGATAGACAGAAAACACATGCAAAAAACAGAATAGGCTTGTGACGCATTGCTGACCTCCTTGGTTTGACAGTCAAAGGTTGCCTTCCCCATTAAGGGCTGCCGCACGAAAAGAACAGCCGCTTACCGCTTGCTCGCGGGAAGCTCGCCCATCTTTCCCGCGTCTCAGCCGCCTTTGGGAGACACTCTCCGCAGGCGCGAGCTAATCGGCCGCGATACAACGCCCAGCGCAATAAATTGCGTTTAGAGTAAATTGATGAATACTGTTCGATTCCCTCGTGTCAATTTCCGTTGTGAAGTGAGAAGAGCCTTTCGTGCGCCGGCTAAGTACGTCCTGCGCGGGGCTCAGGAGTTTTTCCTGAGCACAACTCCCGGCAGCTTTCCCGTATACTCGCCGCTTTCTACGACGACCTCTCCGTTGACGATGACGTGCCGGATGCCTTTAGGGTACTCGCATGGGTTGCCGATATCGGCCCTCGACTCGAGTGCTTCCGGATCGAAAATCGTCACGTCGGCGCAGGCGTCTTTTACAAGGTAACCCCTGCCCTTGATACCGAAGCGACTCGCCGGGGTCGACGTGATCTTTCTGATGGCTTCCGGCAGACCTAGAAGGTGTTTGCTGTAAACAAAGGTTCGCAGGAATTCAGGAAACGTGCCAAACGTGCGAGGGTGAATGATGGAATTCTTGAAGTATCGCGGGTTCCCGGTCGGATAGGAGTCCGACGCCACGATTGAATATGGGGTCTTCGCGATTTCCTCTATATTCTGGCCATTGATGCATTCATAGTAGACGAACCTGTCGAACCCTTCTTTCAGGGTAAGATCGGTGAGAACCGCATGCGGTTCTTTTTTTGCGGCGCGTGCGAGCCGGTAGAGGTTCGTCCCGTTCCATTGGCGGCATTCGTCGCCCAGGGTCCGGGGCAGCATTACGGCGCGGTAGGCGGAGTCGGCCGGGAAGATATCCGACAGATGTTCCACAAGCTGTTCGCGCAACCGCGTGTTCGAGCAAATCCTGGCGAAATGCGAACTCCCTCTTGCTGTCGTCCACTGCGGGAGGATAACCTTCAGCGGCGCACAGACATAATTGTACGGGAAGAAATTGGAACCTATCTGTACCCCAGCCGAGCGCATCTTGTTCATCAGACTGATCGCCTTCTCCTGTTTGGGCCAATTCATACGGTCGAGAACTTTGAAGTGCGCGACCTCGATCGGGACCTTGCTCTGGATACCCACCATGATAACTTCGGATAAGGCGTTCAGAATGTCGTCCGACTCGCTTCGGAGGTGTACCGAGAAGAGGCCACCCTTGCGGGCCACAATCTTGTTGAGTTCAGCCAGTTCTTTCGTCGTGTCGAGGGAGGCAGGAAGGAGGTTCAGACCGCTGGACAGTCCGAATGCGCCTTCCTCCATCGCCCGCGCCACCCCTTTTCGCATGATGTCGAGTTGTTCGCGCGTGGCGGCGCCACAATTCGTGAGACCGACGGAGTAGTGCAGCGAGTTGTGTCCCATCATACTGCCGTAGTTCAATGCGAGGCCGCGCGTCTGAACCGCATTCAGGAACTCGTCAAACGAGCGCCAGCCAAGCCGACTTTCCTCCTCGTGGGTATAGAACGAATTCGACGTGGTCCACGGGAACGCCGAACTGCCGCAATTGCCCCCGATCTCCGTCGTCACTCCCTGCAGAAGCTTGTTTTTCATCACGGGGTCGCGCAGGAGATGCTGGTCGGAGTGGGCGTGCACGTCGATGAATCCCGGCGCCACAATCATGTGAGACGCGTCGATGACTTTTGCGGCGGTCAATCCCGGACTTCTCGGGCCAATGCAACTGATTTTACCGCCTGAGATGGCGATTGTCCCGTTGAGGGCCGAGTTTGATATTCCGTCAACGATCCAACCATTTTGAATTACGATGTCGTAACTCATGGGAGTCCCTCCCGCGTTTGCCAGCCGACGTGTTCGCCAGTGAGGTGAGTCAATACGTTATTTATACCATGAAAACCGGGAAATGTGCGTCAGCGACATTATGATTTTGCTGTAGGAATAGTCTTACATTTCTTCGGGCGGAAAGGGGAGGAAATCTCTTGAGGGATTTATGCCGTTTTGAGCATCCGGCATACTTGCGGTAGGGTTGGCCTTGCTCTTCTCGTCCTTTTTCAACACGAGACTCGAAACTCAGGACTCGGAACTCCGCGCTTCGCGCGGTTCATTCGAGGAGGTGTTTTTCCAGCGCGTAGCGGATCAGCTCGACATTTGACTGGAATCCGAGCTTTTCCAGGATTCGGCTTCGGTAGGTGCTAACTGTCTTCTCGCTGATACCCATGGCCATGGCTGTTTCTTTGAGACTGTGACCGGCGCCGAGATGCCTGAGCGCCTGGAACTCGCGAGTGGAGAGCAAGCCGTCACGGTCGGGCCCGTTCCCTTTCCGTTGTATTTGGGAAACCAATCGTTCGGAGACCTGCGGGCACACATACGTGCGCCCGGCAAGGATAGTTTGGATGGCGGAGATGAGTTCTTCGGACGCGGCTTCTTTGCTGAGGAAGCCATGAGCTCCCATTTC
>CAYVDS010000114.1:0-10643 GCA_964450145.1 uncultured bacterium | reverse complement strand
CTGCACATTGTCGTGCACCGTAAGAACGAGTATCTTTGCGTCCGGCAGGAATTTCCTGAGAGAACGGGCACAGTCGAACCCGTCCATTACGGGCATGGAGATATCCAGAATTATCACGTCGGGATGAGTGTTTCGGGCGACTTCGAGCGCCTTTGCGCCGTTTTCGGCCTCCCCTACCACTTTCATTGCGGTGTCTTCTTCGAGAATCCTCCGCAGGCCTTCGCGAATAATAGCGTGGTCATCAACCAATAGCACCTTTGTCATATTGCCTCCCGCGCTAACGATTTCCGGTTGGAACTTCCACCTCCACCTTCACGCCTGCTCCGACACTCGAGGATATACGAAAGGTTCCGCCGACGAGTTCGGCGCGCTCCCTCATGCCGATTATCCCGAGTCGCTCATGAATGTGAGTTTTCGCGGGATCGAACCCGCGCCCTTTGTCCTCAACGGTCAGTACGAGTCTTTGTTTTTCCATAACCAACTTAACTTTCGCCCGGTCCACGTTGGCGTAACGAGCAACGTTGGTAAGCGCCTCCTGCAGTATGCGGTAAAGGGCGGTCGCGACCTCACGGGAGCAACCCAGGTTTTTTGGCCGGCAGTTCCACTCGCACTGAATCGAGGTTGTCTCCTCGAATTGCTCGATGAAATACTCGATGGCCGGAATCAACCCGAGGTCGTCAAGCGCGTTGGGACGCAGAGCCGCGGATATCCGGCGTATGGTGGCGAGCGACGCCGCGAGAGTTCCGTGAATGCTGCGCGCGATCCCGTGTACCCGGGGGTTTTCAACATCAGTGAACTTGAGTAGCGCGTCTACGTCCATCTTTACTGACGTCACGAATTGGCCGAGTTCGTCGTGAAGGTCCCTGGCTATCCGGCGTCTCTCTTCTTCCTGGACATTTATGACCCTTTTGGTGAGCAGTCTCGCTTCCGCTCTCGATTTCTTGAGGTCGCTTTCGAGCTTTTTCTGCTCGGTCACGTCACGCGCGATCCCGAAGAGTCCGACTACTTTGCCGTCCTTGAGTATGGGCACTTCATGGAATGAAAGGACAAGTTTCTTTCCCTTTTTCAGGGAATACTGCGCCTCGGCGTCCACCTCCTGGCCATTGCGGAGTCTTTCCATCCGCTCGTGGTAGCCGGCAACGTCGTCGGAGCTCAGGAGCGCGAGCGTCTGTTGGCCCAGAGTTTCCTCTCTCTCATATCCCGTGATCTCTTCCGCCCGCCGGTTGATAAAGGTGAACCTTCCTTCCATGTCCATGGTGTAGATGATGTCGTTGGCGTTGTCGAACAGGCTCTGGAGATAGTTGCGCGTCTCGATGAGCTCGTCCTCGAATTTCTTGCGTTCGGTGATATCGATGAGATTCCCCAGTATCGCCCGCTGTCCTCCATAGATGAAAAGGGTCCCGAACACTTCGACCCACACGATATCGCCATTCTTCTTGAGAATCCGGTATTGAAAGGGACCTTCCTGAAAACGTCCCGCCATCCGATGGGACGCTCGCTGCGTGGCCGTTTCTCTATCCTCCGGGTGCACAAAGTCGATGAACGACATCCTCCTGAGATCTTCCTGCGTGTAGCCAAGGAGATCAAGGAACCGCTTGTTGGCGAATGTGATCTTGTCACCCTGGCGGATGTATATTCCGGCCAGCGAATTCTCAACGAGCAAGCGATATCGCTGTTCGGACTCCCTGAGGGACTGCTCGATGTGTCTGCGTTCGGTCACGTCGCGAATGACGCACATGAAGATCTCGGGATTGCCTTTGTCATCGAAAATAACCGCGCCGTTGAGTTCGGCTTCGAGACACTCGCCATCCGCCTTTACTATCCGGAGCGGGAAATTGGGGGTACGAATATCGCCGGCCACGCGTTCCCGCAGATTCGCCATCGCCCTTTCGTGTTCGTCGGGATGGATGAAACTGAGGAAGTGAGTCCTACCAACAACTTCCTTTCGGCTGTAGCCGAGGATTTGCTCGGCAAAGCTGTTGGCCGAGGCGATTATCCCCGTCTTCAAGTCGACAGTGATGATCATATCCTTGGCTTCTTCGACCAGAGTCCGGTAGCGTTCCTCGGATTTTCTCAAGGCAGCCTCGGCGAGCTTGCGTTCCGTGATGTCTTCACCGGAACTCAGGGTGCCAACGATTCCGCCGGCTTCATCGCATAAGACCGCATTATGCCATGACAAGATTCTTTCGCCGCGCGCAGTGAGAACCGGGTTCTCGTAGTATTCTCCTTCTTCCATTTTTCCGGCCATCAGCCGTTGGAACCCGGCTTCCACGTCTTTCCTTATTCTCTCAGGCAAGAAGTTGTCAAACCAATTCTTCCCGACGATCTCTTCTTCCTTATAACCGAGAACCTCGCAGCCCTTTCTGTTGATGAGAGCAACCTTTCTGTCGGCGTCAATGGCCACAATAACGGTTTGCACGATATTCAGATATTCTTGCGCTTTATCCCTTTCTTTTCGTAAGACTTCCTCCATCCGCTTATGGTCGGTGATGTCATGAATCAGCCAGACCATATCGGTCATGGCGCCTTGCCAATTGCGCATGGAAAGCGCGTTTATGGCGGCATAGAATGGCGCGCCTTGAAGCGGCTGAAGTTGCGCCTCCCACTTCTTCACCCGGCCCGATTCATTCAATTGCGCCAACCGTGAGTAGTATGCTTTATGCTCCGACTCGGGGAGGAAAAGGATAAGGGAATTGCCCGGAAGGGAATCATGCGGAACATTGAGGAGGTCAGCGGCAGTATGATTCGCTTGCAGAATCACGCCGGAGGGGTCGGTCACGACACATCCGTCCGGTGAAAAGTCGAACATCTCCTCATAGCGCCGCCTCTCTGAGGGAGTGATCTCTCGGGCGGCAAGGGACTGCTCTTCCCTTGCCGCAAACAACTTGTCTTCCAGAATCTGCGCCTCTCCAAGCGTTGTCTGCAGGGACTTAAAGAATTCCGACAACACCTGGTTCGACGGGTCAGCGCTGGCGGCAACGAGTCGCTGAACCCTGGCCATTCGCACCCGCAGTTCCTCGAGCTTGCGATTGAACTCGGAATATGACATTGCGTTTCTCCGGCAAAAAAAATCCCCGGGGGTCTTGCTCCAAGCGACTCGGCGAATGTCCTGTCAACCTGATTTTGTTGGTATCCGCAAGGGCGCAGTCCCGTCGAGGCGGGACGCCCCCTACAAAGAAAAGATCGCCACTACCCGCATGATCTGTCTTGACAGCAAACTGGTACCGCGTTTCCTAAATAGCATGCATTGATTCGGCGACGTTCCCCCCTTTGCAAAGGGGGGTAAGGGGGGATTTGAAACTTTTGTTTCCCAAGGACTTCTGCGACTTCTTAAATCCCCTTTTGGAAGCTGTCCCGTAATTGGCGAACCATGACAGGATTCTTAGGTGCGAATTTATTCGCATAATGTTTTCGAGCTTTTTTCACACCGCGCATGCGAATAAATTCGCACCTACAGAATTACGGGATAGTCTCTTTGTCCCCCTTTTTCAAAGGGCGAGCATTGCAACGCTATTTTGGAAGCGCTCTACTAGCCTGCGCGCTGGTTTCAGCATACTCGCGACTGCTTTCCGCAGATTGCTGTGGCTCACATGCAAAACATGGAATCGTTGGCGGAGGCGGATGTCATCCTCTGCCCGCCAAGCAAAAGGGGCTCTCCCTCCTGTAAGAATTGTATTTTAGATAACTCGTTAATCGAAAGTCAAGCACAATTTCTCCGAGAAAAAAGCAATACGGGAAAACCGATTCTCTATCGCGGATTATCCAGTGGGGCGAACAAGCAAAACGCCGCTTCACCGCGGGGCGCAGGCGCCCCCGCTGAAGCGGCGCAGTAACAGCCGGGGATACCGCTCTCGCGGTCAGGCTGTGAGGAGCTTTCTTACGGTACCCAAGAGTTCGGCCTCATCGATAGGTTTCATTATAAAGCCCTCGGGTGGAGGCACTTGTTTGCGCATGCCCAGAAACCGCTCAAAATCTTTGCCGGTGCCTCCGTCCTGCGTGCTCGATACTCCGGTGACAATCACAATCGGAATTTTCTTGAGTTGAGGGTCGGCCTTGGCTTCGCGATAAAACCGGACGCCCGACTTCTCAGGCATGGAAATATCGAGGGTTATGAGATCGGGTCTTTCCGATTTCGCTTTTTCCATTCCCTCTTTTCCGTCCATTGCCGAGACGACGATGTAATCATTGTCCTCAAGCAGGCTGACGAGATATGTCACAACATCGGGCTCGTCATCGAGCACCAGAATCTTTTTTTTCTTCATTTGCGCATTCGCCATTAGAATCATCCTTTCGTGTGCGGATCAAGTTGCACCCCGAACGCCCCAGCAGTCGCACGTGATGTTTTGTAAAACCTCAATGCCATTCCCATTCGATGAAGCCGGGTTTGACATCGGTCATGGCGTTGACGATCAGTTCGACCAGCCCCCCATAGAGGATACCGCATTTCTCCCATGCGTCGTATCCGAAGAGGACGTCCCTGATTTGGCCCTTGCAATTGCTGCACGGCGCGCACACGTACTTGTGCGTCTCGGGTCTGAGGTCGTCCTTGAAAGCGTTCAGGATTTGCTCGAGCTTCTTCCTTCCGGAGATATGCTTTCGCCACGTCTGGAAATTGTAGCCGCTCATAATAGCGAAACCGCTGCCGCCGCCGCAGCAATAGTTGTGGACACCATGCGGCGTCATTTCCCTGAACTGCGGGCAGATTTTCCGGATAACTCTTCTCTGCGGCTCGACAATCCCCATCAGCCGGACCATATTGCACGGGTCGTGCAGTGTAACGGGGAAATCGTTTCTGGACGGGTCCAGCTTGATACGGCCGCTGAAAACGATGTCCTCGAGGAACGGCATTGCGGCCTCGCGCGGGATGTTGAGGTCGCCCGTCAATACGCGGTCGGCGATGACCATCAGCGTCTTTGTGGAATGCCCGCATTCGCCGACAACGATCTTTTTGACGCCGAGCTTTTTGGCAGCCTGCGCGTGTTTGATGACGACGCGGGCCAACTGGAAGTCGTCGTACCACAGGCCGTAGTTGATTCCATCATACGCGGGGACTTCGCTCGAAAGGGTCCAGCTTATGCCGGCGGCCTCGAGGATGACCGCGAACGCGCCCGGGTTTTCCGGCCACGCCATAATCTCGCCCGCGTTGTGAATGAGCAGGACGTCGGCGCCCGCTTTGTCCCACGGCGTCTTGATGGTCATGCCCGTCTTGTCAGCCATATCCTCATCGATGAAATCCATGTTGTCTTTCACCACGAGGGGATTCATCCCGGTCGAGGAACCGACCTTCAACTGAAGCATCGACCCCTTTTCATGCAGTTCTTTGGCGGCAATGCCCATCTCCTGGCTGAACAGCTTGCGCAGTTCGTGCGTGATGAGCGCGTTATCGACGCCGATGGGGCATGTTTGCGCACACCGGCGGCAGATGTTACAACGGTACGCAAGCTCGCAGAGGCGCGCGACAGTGGTCCAGTTCAGGTCGATGTCACCGTGCTTCCACTTGCCAAAGTATTTTCCGCCCGGCTTGAGGTATTTGTTGTAGATACGGCGCACTACGTCGGACCGATAGGCGGGGCGATAAACGTCGTTCCGGCCGCTACATTCGAAAATGTGGCAGGCGTCAGAACAGGTCTGGCATTTGGCGCAGTGCTCCATCGTCAGCTTGAGCAATTGCAAGAACGGCCAGTTGTTCTCCCGGGTGAACAACTTCTGCAGCCCCGAGAGGAATTTTCGAACCAGTTCCTGTTCTTCCTGCTTGCTCTTGGGTTTGGGAAGAGCGACGGCGATAGTGTCGTCCAGCGAGGATTCGATTTCGTTCGAGCACTTGAGCGGGTCCCATTTGGGGAGGTTTTCCGGCTTATCGTAAGGAGGCGGCAAAGGCGGAAAATCCTTCATGTCCGTATGTGTCAGCTTCTCGCTGGGCTTGCTTATGTCCTCGACTCGTATCTTCTTCTTCGACATTATTATTCAACCTCCTCGGTGGCGATATCGGCCCAGTTCTTCTTCCCGTTCGCTTTCAGATGGGGCGCCGACCAACTTACGGGGTAGCCCAACGCCTGTGTAATCTCCTTTTCGAGCTTCGAGCCATTGAAGTTCGGCTCATCATCACACCGGAGTTTGTAATAGAAATAATACTTCGCGATGAAATGTGACATATGCGTGAGCGGAACGTATGCCATCAGGAGGGAGAAAAAGACCATTTCGAGTGCGACGGCCGAACTAACTGCCGGACCGTTGCCGAAGGTCAGCAAATTGTGGACATAAGCCCTCGCAATGGAGAAGTCGCGGTCAACCGTTACGAAGGCGAGGTCGGCGACGATCAACGCGAGAAGAAAAGCGCAGAGGTTGAAAATGTGCGAAGGCGCCGTGTATCCGTCGACCTCCGGATCGGTCAACCGCCTCTGCAGAAGCGCGAACGCGCCAAAAGTAGAAAGGATGAGGCCTACAACTCCCGAGAAAATTGTAAGATAGTGGATGGCGGCGCCCACGACACCGACGCCCACATATATGTTCACCATTTGGGCCACTGTGCCTACGACCAGAAGCCCAGCCCAACCTATAAGGAGGTACAGCCCAAAATGGAACGGAAATGAACGATACCAAAGCGGCCGGTTGTTCTCCCAGAGCGCTTTAATGAAGAGCATCTCGGGGATCATTCCCTTCAGTTCGCCAATCAGGGAGAAGTGACGCGGTTTGGTCCACCAGTCAACCTCTTCAAAATAGGAACCGCCGTAATGCGCCCGTTTCCCTTCGTGGGCGACCGGATAGAGTTCCCATCGTAAATGGACGGGCATCGTCTCTATCTTATAGATTCGCACCACCACAGCAACCACAAATGTGATGAAGGCGGCATAGGTAATCAGATAGGCTAGTGACATGATTGCTTTTCTCCTCCTCGAACCGGGCTTCCTTCAGGACCAGTAAAAACAAGAAACATAATACCGCTGAACCCTGAGTTACGTCCTGTCGGTTAGGGGGTGCAGGACGTGTTGACCGCCCCGACGAACTGACGACGCCCGATGTAGCCACACTCGACATCCGGGAGCCGATTCGTCCATCTTTTCTTGATTATGAGACTGCAAGGGGTGTCTCATAATTCAAACAGAGGCGATGATTAAGATTACCATAAGTATCCCAAAAATGCAACATGTTTCCTTCGTTTACGGTCTACGGTTTACGGTTTATTTTTCAGCAAAGGGATTCCCTTTTCCGCCCCGGGGCTTGTGTCACCCCCTTGAAAAGGGGGGCAGGGAGACTGTCCCGCAACTGGCGAATGGGGACGGAATTCTGTGGGTGCGAATTTATTCGCACGCTTTTTCAAACCATCTTTGACACAATTGGCCAAATGAATTCGGCCCCACATAATTGCGGGACAGCCTCCAGGGGAGATTCTTCCGCTGTCCCCTGTAACGTTGATTTTTGCAGTTATGCCCAGCCTCTTACTTTTCAACTGTAGACTGTACCCCGTAAACTGTAAACCTATTTATGACGAGAATTCATTATTCTTCACCGTCTGCGAATACCAGTGCCCGCTTTTCTTGATGGTGCGCTTTTGCGTGTCGAAATCGACGCGCACGATCCCAAGGCGTCTCGCGTAGCCGAATCCCCACTCGAAGTTATCAAGTAACGACCAGAGGTAGTATCCGCGAAGCTTCACGCCTTCGGCTATTGCGCGATGAGCCGCCTTGAGGTATTCGCGTACGTAGTCGAGGCGGTCGTCATCGTTGATGCTGCCGTCCGGCTCGACGGTATCCGTGAAGCAGGCTCCGTTCTCGGTTATGTAGAGAGTTGGGTGATGGTAGCGCGTGTCAAGCCACTTGAGTAAATGATACAGTCCGTCGGGGCAAACCTCCCACTGCATCTCCGTGTATTTCCCTTCGGGGAAAACCTGCTGGGCTTGCAGAAAAGCGAGGTCGTCGTGCCGCCACACGGTGCGCGTGTAGTTGTTGACGCCGATGAAATCGAGCGGCTGATGTATCAGTTTGGCATCCTCCGGCTCAAATCGAGGCATGGCGGGAAAAGCCGAGCGCATCTCTTTGGGGTATTCACCGAAGAAGATCGGGTCGAGGAACCATTGATTCGTGAATGCGCAATAGCGCTCTGCCGCCGCTTTATCGGCGGACGATTCGGTCGCTGGTTGAACCGATTCCACGTCGACCGTGATTCCGATCTCTCCGCCGCGTCCGCCCTCGCGAAACGCCTTCACGGCATGCCCATGCGCTCGAAGCAGCGTCTGGCCGACGGCGAGCATCGTGTCGATGTCGTTGATGCCGGGGGCGTGAATGCCGAGAGCGTGTCCGATGAAGGCGATAACAAACGGTTCGTTTAGCGTGATCCAGAATTTCACGCGGTCGCCAAGCTTGTCAAACATGAGTGCGGCATAGTCGCGATACCACAGGGCGCAATCCGGATTCGCCCAGCCGCCAAGGTCTTGAAGCGCCTGCGGCAGATCCCAATGATAAAGCGTGAGACACGGCTTGATTTTGGCGGCGAGCAGTTCATCGACCAGCCTGCTATAGAAGTCCACGCCCTTCCGGTTCACTTTGCCTTTGCCTTGCGGAAAAATTCGGGGCCATGCGACCGAAAACCGGTACGAGCCAAGCTCGAGCCGTTTCATGAGGGCCACGTCTTCTTTATATTGATTATAGTGGTCGCATGCGACGTCGCCGGTGTCGCCGTTCAAGATCATGTCGGGCGTGTGGCTGAACCGATGCCAGATGCTCTCCCCCGCCCCATCAGCCAGTGGCGAGCCCTCGATCTGATAGGACGCTGTTGCGCATCCCCATACAAAGTTTTTCGGAAAACGATATTTCGACATTTGAGCCTCCCAAGAAAATAGAACGACACGTTTCCTTATTTCTCATGCGTGGCGCTGTTTATAATCCCAGCTATTACGCTTACGATGAATCCGACAGGAATGAGCAACCAAAGAATGAACCCCTCTTCTTCAAAATGCTTGACACTCAGTTTCACGAAGACCGCTGGAATGCAATACAGTAAGAATGTCATATAGAGGAACAGAATTCCGAGCAGAATTCCGAAGACCCGGGACAGGATTCGGCTGCTTGGGAAGACGAGGAGACCGAGCCGCTCAAGTCTTGGCCGAAAATACATGGCGACGCCAAATGTGAGTCCTTGTCCGAAGAATACGACGAGATAGCCGGACTCCAGATGCCGAGTCAGCCCGCCCCAAGATTCCCATATCCAAACGCCAAGCGCCGGCCCAAACCAAATGATAAGACCCGCAATAACGCATCCTATCGCGGATGTTTTCTTTGATTTCCGCTCCAGCTTTGACCTGATTCTCCAAAGGATTGCGCAGGAAAGGAAAGCCAGGATCAGAAAAGATATAGGGAAGAGTTCCTGAAATGGCACGGTCAATGACTGGGCAAAGATCGCAGGTTTGGAATCGAAGATCACCACTGTGATCCAGCCAAAAAGACATGCCGCCAATGCAAATCCCAACAACAGCGTGATTCTCGCGCCTCGCCGGTTTGGCATTTGAACGGACTCCTCGCGGAGTTACAACAGATTTCTTGGGATTTCGATTAAGAGAGACCTATCATTCTCAATGGGGGCGACTCGGTCGTTGTAAGTTTCCAAGAGGTTTTTGAAGCTGCGAGTCAAGTCGGTTTTTGAAAAGGTGGCGATTTCTTCAATGTTGGGGCCTACGAAGGACTCAATGGATTCGACTGCAATTTTGCCGGGGGCCGTGTTTTCAGTGTTTTGCCTTGTACCCTCGACGCTTCTTTCCGAAACAAGGACGTACACCCTGAAACCATCTCGGAGATTGCGTTTGCATTTGTCGTACAGGCCGGGCATGGGCGAAACCGTGACGTGGAAGACGGTGTCCCCGATAAGGAAATCGCCGGGCCGGTCCAGTTGTTTATCGGCGGTGCTATACGATTTGTTTTGAACTTGAACGTTGGGGAATCTGATTTGAAGCTTTGCGCCCACCAGATATTGTGCTACGGGGCCTTCCTTGCCCTCTGCTCGCGCGAGTTCCAAGAAGTCATGAATCGATTGACGCGCCGTTTGAGTCGGATCATAAACAATTTTCAATCGCTGCCGACCGTGATATTCACGGACTCTTTCAACCAGATAGACTTGAAGGGTATCCATGATTTTGTTTCTTGCGGAGATGTCCAGTTTCTGCAACTCCATTTTTCTCAGAGCATCTAACATACCGCTGACTGCGCCCGGGGCTCCTCGGTTTGTTCTCCCGCCCTCCGTGAGAAACGGCCTCGTTTCGCCATGAGCTTTCAAGATTCGGGCGACTGCTGCGCCGCTCAAGCCGCTGATCTGGGATTTTCCTGCGGCGGCTCTGTGGTAATCCAGGTTAAGATCATAATCTTCTTTAAGACGTTCCAAAACAACCAAGGCGGCTCCAATTGCGCCTCGCGCGGGACCGCCAGTAGCCTTATAGGTGGGTAAGTTTGCATACCATTCAGAGAATATGTTCAGGGCGTCTCTTTCTTTTTGCGTCACGGATCAACCTCGCTTAGCATAGGCTATAAGTGGATGGCCTCTCATCAATTCTGCGACGGTCGGATTGAGATAGTGTTTCGCTATCCATTCTATAACGGGAACACAGACGGCGTCTCCAAAGCCAAATAGCGCCTGATTGAGGGGCGCAAAGATTTTGA
>CAYVDS010000113.1:0-17150 GCA_964450145.1 uncultured bacterium | reverse complement strand
AAAGGGGGGGTTAGGGGGGGTTCCCTCCTCGCCGAAGGGGAATTGGCTTTAGCTCGTTTCTTCCATAAACCCTCTGCTGGTGCCACTCGCAATGACGACAGCGACGTTTATTCCACAACCAACTCGGCTTTATAACAGCGCGGCTCTCTGCGAAAACCGGATTCATCCCATGACCGGGCGTTAATTCGCCGTGATGAAGGGTTGTAAATCCGCAAAGTCGTGGAGCGAAAGCGGCTTTTCGGCGAGTTCTCGACCGGTTCCTTGACCGGCCCAGCGGATTTGACATATTTAATGTCGCATGTTATACTTATGTCGATTCGGGAATGGAACCGTTCGCTCCACAAATGCGCGAATATGCAATATTGTATGTCCAAGATAAAAATAGCATGAGGGGCCAAACAGCGCTTCCGCGGTTGGGATAACGAAAGGAGTTCGGTCTCATGACGAAAAGGGAGTTGGTAATTGAAGTCGCCAGACAGCTCGGCTTCACACAGAACGATGTGGGACGGGTGGTCCAGACGGCATTCGACGCTATTACCGAATCGCTTGCTCAGGGTAAGCGCCTCGAAATCAGAAACTTCGGTGTGTTCGAGGTCAAGACCCGTGACGCTCGTATCGGCCGCAACCCGCGGACAGGCGAGGAAGTGCCCATCCCGGAAAAGCGCGTCGCCACGTTCAAGCCGGGCAAACTGATTAAGGAAAAAGTGGAGAATTCCCGCCCAGAACCGGCTGCGCAATAGCGCGCTGGTTCCCGCTTCAAACCAACAAGTCCTACGATAGGATTCTACGTGTGCGCTGTTTCTGATACGCGGAAGCTTTTCCCAAATCTTGAGTTATATGTGATCATCGACGAAGGCCTTCTCTCTCTGGCTCGCGTCGAAGAAGTGCTTGAAAAAGCGCTCGAGGGGGGCGCCGACGCAATCCAATTCCGAGCAAAACGACTTTCCAAGCGTCAATACTACGAGACGGCAGCCAGCCTTCTTCCGCATACTCGCCGCATGAATGTCCCCTTTTTCGTGAACGATCATCTTGACGTCGCGCTGGCGATTGGGGCGGATGGAGTGCATCTCGGACAGGATGACTTCCCTTGCAGGGAGGCGCGGCGACTGGTTCCGGAGGGAATAATGGTGGGCATCTCAACCCACAGCGTGGAACAAGCAGTCAAAGCCGTCGCCGACGGCGCGGACTATGTAGCAATTGGCCCTGTATTCCCGACAACCACAAAGGAAAAGCCCGAACCCGTGGTCGGATTGGAAATGATTCGCCAGACAAAAGTTCGGGCAGGTTCCGTTCCTGTGATCGCTATCGGTGGAATCAACAGTAAGAACGTCGCGGAGGTAATTCGCTCAGGCGCCGATGGCGTGGCGCTCGCCTCGGCTGTTGCGCTCGCAGATGACCCTATTGCCGCGGCGAAAGAGCTGAAGCGCAGAATCCGGCTCGAACGCGAAAGAACACATTAGGATATTCCCATCGCGCATCCATTTCCTGTAAAACAGCAGAATTCATCTCGTGGAGGGGAGACCTGCTAATGTTCTTGCCATCTAAACGTCCGACTTTGGTATTTCTTGCCGCTATCATCGCTGCGTACGCCCTGTCTCTTGCCGGATGCGGCGGCTCTGACGCCGGAGAGATCAACGTTAAAACGGCTCAGGTGACACGCGGCGACATCGAACATCGGGTTATTGCCACTGGAAAGGTCGAACCCCTCTCGAAAGTCGAGATAAGGTCGAAGGTCGACGGCATCATCAAGACAATCGCCGTAGACGAAGGCGATCGCGTTAGTAAGGGGCAGGTTATCCTCGAGCTCGACAAAGATATCCTGGCGTCAAGAGTGAGAGAAGCGCGTGGCGCGCTCGAAAGGGCTCGAGCAAGATACGAGCAGGCCAAGATTGAAGCATCAACAAGTGAGATGGACTCCGCTCAGAAGAGATATGACCGCCTGAAGAAACTCTTCGAGCAGGGACTTGTGCCTGAGCAGCAATTGGAAGACGCCGAAACTGCTCTCACCGTTTCAAAAGACGCTTATAAAGCGAGGCAAGCGGCCATCACGATGGCCAAGGCGGAATTGACCGCGGTCACCGCCGCGCTCGAGCGCTCGGAAAACGAGCTTGGCTACGCCACAATCGTTTCGCCTGTCGACGGCATTGTGCTGAGCCGCGACGTGGACGTTGGCTCGGCCGTCGCCTCTGTTGTCTCGACCATGGGCACCCTGATCATGACCTTAGGCGACGTTCGAGAGATGCACATTGTCGGCGATGTTGATGAAAGTGACGTCGGCCTAGTCCGCGAGGGCATGCCTGCCAGGATTTCGGTTGAATCATATTCCGACAAAAAGTTCCACGGAACGGTGAAGCGAATATCTCCGCTTGGCGTCGAGAAAGACAAGATTATGAACTTCGAGGTCGAGGTGACCATCACGGACAACGATGTCCCGCTGAGGGCGAACATGACTGCGGACGCCGAAATCATCGTCGAAAAGCACCAGAATGCGCTGCTGGTTCCTCAGAACGCAATTCGCTACGACAGGGAGCAGGCTTTTGTCGAGGCGCCCGACCGGAAAGAGAAAACTGGGAAGCGTACGGTGAATATCACTTTGGGCATAACTGGGACAAATTTCAGCGAAGCGCTTTCGGGACTGAAAGAGGGCGACGAGGTGATTCTCGCCGGCAAATGAGGGACATAACGTATCGAGATAATCTCCGTGGGTGCGAATTCCTTCGCACGTTTGCGCGCGAATTGCGCTTAATTCGGGGACATGATGCCTCATCGTGTCCCCGAATTAAGCGAAGTAATTGCCAGTTTCCCGAGGGTTATAACAATGAATGCTCCTCTCATCTCTCTGAAGAATATCACAAAGGTCTATAACTCCTCTGAGGTCGAAGTGCATGCCTTGCGCGGCGTGTCCTTCGACATTCGCAAGGGTGAGTTGGTTTCCATTATCGGGCCCTCCGGTTCCGGCAAGACCACCTTGATGGATATCCTGGGCTGCCTGTCACGCCCATCCTCTGGAGAGTACTATCTCGAAGGCGAGGATGTCGGCAATCTGGAAGATGACACCCTTGCTGAGGTTCGAAATAAGAGAATCGGGTTCGTTTTCCAGACCTTCAACCTGCTTCCCCGGTTAACGGCGCTTCAGAACGTGGAACTTCCTCTCATTTACGGCGGCATTTCCGTAAGAGAACGTCTTCAGCGTGCAAAAGAAGTGCTCGCCTCTGTCGGGCTTGCGGAACGAATGCACCACAGACCAAACGCGCTTTCGGGCGGCCAGGTTCAACGGGTCGCAATAGCCCGCGCACTGGTGAATCGTCCTTCTCTCATTTTGGCTGATGAGCCTACGGGCAACCTCGACAGCAAATCCGAGGCGGAAGTGACAGCGATATTGAGAGAACTTCATGGGAAAGGGAACACTATTGTCATTGTGACTCATAACCCGACGGTGGCCGAACAGGCTGAAAGGATTATCTCAGTCAAGGACGGCCAGATTATCTCGGATTCTCCAAGCGCAAAATGAACTTCCGCAACATCATTTCTCAGGCCTTCCAGAGTCTTGCATCAAATCGATTACGTTCTGCTTTGACCATGTTGGGAGTCATTTGGGGAACTGCTTCCGTCGTTTTTCTTCTCGGGTGGGGCCGAGGGTTTGTTAAAGTAATGGAGGCTGAGGCGCGCGGCTCGGGCGATGGATTTGTCGTGTTCTGGGCGAAACGAGCTCTTTCGGAGACCGCCGGAAGAAAAGGGGCGCGCCAACTTTCTTTCGAGTTGAAGGATGTCGACGTCATCGTTGATCATTGCCCGTCGGTGAGGTATGTCACTCCTTCCATGAATGTGTTCGCTCTCATAAAGTATCAAAACAAACTAAAGAGCGGGCAGATTTTCGGAGTAAATGCCGATGCAGCCCATATCCTCAACCTGCCCATCGAGGAGGGTCGTTTCCTTCAGCCGGACGACATCAAGTATCAGAGAAGGGTCATCGTCCTCGGCGCTGACCTGAAAGAAGCGCTGTTTCCGCCGGGTTTCTCCGCAGTCGGGCATCAAGTCAATGTCCGCGGCCTTTCCCTCGAGGTAATCGGCGTACTGAAGAAAAAAGGCGAGATGTTGATTATGATGCATGGGCCGGACGATGAAAAGGCTTATGTGCCTATCACGTCCATGCTGCAATACGTTTCCGGCTCAAGGACCATAAATCAGATTGATATCCAACCCCACGACCCTTCTGCGAGCAAAGCCTGCGCTCGCGAGGTCAAACAGGCTCTTGCCAAAGAGCTTCGTTTCTCGCCGGATGACCCGGAAGCGGTGGAGATATTCGACCTTGCCGGACTGATTAACTCACTTGACATCATGGCTCTCATTCTCGCCGCGTTTGTCACCCTGGTCGGGATAATCACATTGTTTGTGGGCGCCGTCGGCGTCATGAATATCATGCTTATCAGCGTCACGGAAAGAACACGTGAGATCGGGATACGAAAAGCAATCGGGGCCAAACGAAAACATATCCTGACACAGTTCCTTGCCGAAGCCCTCACAATCACCGCATTAAGTGGAATCATTGGAATAGCGGTGGGATGCGCGATCTGCATCGTGTTTGCCGCTATCCCGAGGCCGAAAATCCTTGCAGCGCCCGAAATTTCAGTTTTCACTTTGGGCGGAAGTCTTCTTGTTATGGTCCTTATGGGATTGTTTGCCGGAACTGCGCCCGCGATTCGGGCCGCAAAAATGGAACCGGTGGAGTCACTGCGATACGAGTAGAATGCGTTTGTCATTTGAGCGAAGCGAAGAATCTCTCTTTTGCTTCTTCTAACCATGAGCCATAAACCATGAACGGGGTTTCTTACCTATGTTCCTTCTCGAATCCATAAACCAGGCATGGCAGTCATTGCGTGGGCATAAGCTTCGCACCGCCCTGACGATGTTCGGGATCATTTGGGGGATAGCCTCTATGATCATCCTGGTAGGTATGGGGAGGTCCTCTCAGCGCCTATTCACAAATGAGTTTCAGAAGATCGGCCAGAAATGGGTAATTGTGTGGGCGGGGCAATCGAGTAGTGGTTTGAGCGGAATCAAAGGAGGGCGGCAGATTCGCTTCACGCTTGCGGACATTCAGGCAATCATGAACCACTGTCCAGCCGTCGAACTGGCGAGTCCGCAAATATCGATCGGATATGAAGAAATAAAGCATGGCAGCGAGGTTGTCGCCGCCGAAGTCTTTGGACTGGACGAAAACTCGCAAACGATGCGGAATATGACGCTCGATGAGGGGAGGTTCATTCTTTCAGACGACGTGAGACTTGGGCGTCGAGTCTGCGTGCTCGGGAAAAAAGTTAAGCAGAAGCTCTTTGGAGACCGGCGGGCAACCGGAGATTTTGTGCGGGTAGCCGGCATGCAATTCGAGATCGTGGGCGTTTTGACAGAAAAGGGAGATCAATTAAGCCGCGAGAGCAGAAGCATGGACGACGACCAGGTATCAATTCCCTACACCACTGCGCAGGATCATTTCACCGGCTCAAAGTATTTTTACGCGATCTATTTCCAGCCCTTCAATATAGACAAGGACAAGACGGCTCGAGAAGAAGTGCGGCAGGTCCTCGCCCTCAGGCATGGTTTCGAGCCGGATGACTCGGACGCGCTTCACATGTTTGGAATCGCTGAGATGGTCGGCAGAGTTACAGGAGTGACAATCGGAATGCAGATTTTCCTTGGCGCCGCCAGTATCGTCACGCTTTTAATTGGCGGTATAGGCGTGATGAACATCATGTTTGTATCCATCAACGAGCGTATTCACGAGATTGGGATCATCAAGGCTGTTGGCGCTAAGCAAAGGCAAGTTTTCCTCCAGTTTATGGTCGAGTCCATCTTTGTCACCTTCTTCGCGGGGCTTATTGGCGTTATCGTGGGATGTTCCACCTGCATCATCCTCGGGATGATCCAACTGCCCCGCTTCGTCGCCGCCCCGGAAATCGACCCTTTCGTAATGACTATTTCGTTTCTTGCGATAACTGTGGTGGGAATACTTTCGGGGATTCTTCCCGCTCTGAAAGGCTCTCGCATGCAAATCGTCGAAGCCCTCCGGTCTTACTGAATGGCGGCCAATGAGAGTGAAGAAAGCTGTTGCCGTTCTGGCCATCTTAATCCCCGCCATCGCCCTTGCTTTAGTCGCAGGCTCGATCAAACGCTTGATAAACAAGCAAATTATGTCCGCGCTTCCGGACGGAGTCGCTGTCGAATCACTGGATGCAAGACTTTCCGGGACAATTATCGCAAAAGGATTAAGGGTGCAGCGCACTGTCAATGCAGAGCCCTTGAACTTCCGCGCGGAGGAAGTGCGCGTGCAAGTTGGCCGTCTCTCACTCCTCAAACAGTTTCTGTTAACCCGGCGCAGGTCGAAGAGTCCATCAGTCGGCGGGCCCACCAAGGCAGTCGATCCAGGATCGCCCGTCAGCGGAGGGTTCAGGCACGACTACGATGCATTCGCAAGAATTTACGCGGAAGCCATGGCTTTCCCCTGGCGTAGAATCGAAATAAGCCGTGGTCGCCTGACAGCGGGGGTTCCCGAAGCCGAATCGATGCTGATTTTGCCGATCAGTCTCACTGCCGATAAGAATAGCAGGGGATTGGCAGTAACCGAGTTGACGGTGGACCGCGTCATCTTCGGCCAGAAATTAATACGCCCACCACTCGAGAATTTGCGCGCGAGCGCGAAACTGTCTGAGAATAGCATCGTGCTCGAGGGGTTTAGCCTATCTTCAGGCCGGTCAATGCTTCGGCTCGCGGGAAAACTATCCGACGCCAAGAGCCTCACCGGCGACCTCTCTCTCGAATCGAAAGTAGGCGCTGAAATTGTGAAGGCGTTTGCGGGAAGAGAGGTCCTATTTTCCTCCGGCCTCACAACAGCCGCAAAGTTGGATTTCAACAAAGGCGAATGGCGCCTCGTCGCGAAGGCTTCCGCAGAAAATCCAAAATACGAGTTCTTGCGCGATATTGAGGTTGCTGCCGACGGCCATGTCGCCGACAGCATCGCCACGCGGAACGTGACCGTCAAGTGCGGCTTCATTGAGGCTTCTCTTCAAGGCAATCTGCTCGATAAACGAAATTTGAACGCGTTCATCCGGCTCAAAACGGGTGAACTTGCGGCGCTCTATCCGGCCGCACACACCGAAGTGGCGCAGAGCAAATGGTTTCTTGACGGGCATTTATCAGGCAGTCTCAATCAGCCGTCGTTTCACGGGAACTTTGTCACTCAGCCCGGCCCGACCGGGTCGATGTGCGAGAGCGCAAAGGGGAGCGTAGACTACCAGAACCAGCAGGTTACTTTCAGAAATATTGATATCCGGACTCCTTTGGCCAATCTCAAAGGCGAGGGGAGGATGGAGTTGACAGAGAACAGGCCGGTCGAGGGCAAGCTGGCAGTTAGCGGGATTTCGCTCGATGAGTTGTGCAAACGATTCAAAGTCAGCGTACCGCTCAAAGGAACTGCCAACGGAAGTTTCGAGATTGATGGCATCTTGCAACAGCCGTTTATCACGGGTGGAATAAGCTCCGCTGACATGACTATCAACGGAGTTTCGGTTGCGCCGGTGGAAGTCCGTGTCCGCCCTAACGAGAGCGGCATGGACATTTCGGGGAGCGCCCTCGACAAACTGGTGAGCTTCACGGCGCAAACATCTCCTGGGAACGTGAAGCGCCTCAGCGGCAAAATCTCCTTTAGCCAAGTTGATTCCAAATCCCTTGCCCGGATTCTGGGCAAAGACGTGGCGTATGGCACGTCCTTCGCCTGCGCCGGCAGCAGCAAGTTCTCGGCGGACATCACTGAGCCGGACAAAGCCCGGCTTAACGTGGCTCTGGCCAAACTCAGGTTCGAGCGCGACGGAATGAAATTCGTCAGTGAAGGCCCGGTCGCCGCGCGGTATAGCGATTCCGTGATTGAGATCGAGAAGATGAACTTGAAAGTCGATCGCGGAGGGGAAGTCAGTGTTGCCGGCGCAGTGCAATTACTCCCCAAAGGCCAGCCTCGCCTGAATCTTCACGTGCAAGCGCGCGGGTTCCCCCTTTCTTACACAGGCAAATACTATGAGCCTCTGAAATCCGCGCAGGGACGCGCAAATGCCGAAATAGACTTGGGCGGCGAAGCCGATAAGCCGATGATGTCTGGCAGGCTTTCGACTGCCGATTCGACGGTGATCCTGCCTTTCTTGGAATCGCCGGTGACCGTCGAAGATGCGATCATTGAATTCCGCGCCAGGGAGATAAACGGGAAACCCGTGAAACTGCGGTTGGGAGAGGGGATGGCGTCGGGCTCGTTTTCTTTCCGTGGTCATTTACTCGACCTGAACGCTGACGTCCAGAACCTCAAAGGCTCGGATTTGAGCAGACTGCTGGCGGCGCAGTTTATCACAAAACTTGACTCGAGAATCGACGGAACAATCTCTCTGTCAGGCGACACTCGCGTTCCCGAGGCTCTCACGGGCATAATCGAACTGAGAAAACTCGAAGCTGTCGTAGGCGGTCACACTCTTGCGCTTGCACGGCCCGGCAGTGTCCGGCTCTCACGCGGCGGCGTCGAGTTCCAGGGCCTGGCCTTTGTTGACACGCTCATGGGAGGGGTCTTCTCGGCGTCCGGAAGAATGGAATTTCTGGGGAGCAGAAACGCGGACGTACGCTTGCTGGGCACGAATGCCGACACCTCTATGTTCAAGTCTTTGCTGCCGCAGGCCGGAAATCTGCCGAGCAGATCCGACGTGGAACTAACCATCCGCGGCCCCGCCGACAACCCGCAAATGATTGTCACTGTGCGAAGATGATGGTGCTAATTCAGGGAAATGATGTGGCATCGTGTCACTGAATTAGCTTGCGCCACTCTACCCAGTTTGCGAATCGGGCATCTGAAGATGTACAATCCCTAATTCGGGAATCCCGCCTCAGGCGGGACATCGTGTCCCCGGATTAGGGGGGCGCCGCATCATCTACCAGAACTAAGGGGCGTTGAGAGTCGTTCGATGAACAGGGAACATAAGGCCGAAAGCTGGGGCTATCTCGGGCAGTTGAGCTACAACTATTTCGGCTGGTTCTTCTGTTGGACAATTGCCACCTCCTACATGATGCCGAATGCCCTATTGAAAATGGTGGATGATTCGGTAAAGAATACGCGGCTCGGATTGATGGCAGGTGTCGCCAACATATTTTTGCTTGTCCTGGTTCCGCTCATTGGCGCGATGAGCGACCGTCTGCAGTGGGCACTCGGGCGGCGCAGGCCTTTTTACTTTACGGCCGCTCTCTCCGTGACGTTCTTCATTTTGCTCATTGTTCGCTGCCACAGTTATTCCATGCTGTTCGCGCTGTTGGTTATGATGCACGGAGCGTACGCCTGTTGGTTTCCGAACTATGCGTTGCTGCGGGATATCGTTCCGCTGGAGCGTCGCGGCCGCGTGTCCGGCCTGACCAATATTTTGGCCACTCTTGGGGTCATGTTCGGACACTTTCTCCCGGCGCCGTTTATTGCGCACGGGCGGATGCTCTCTTTAGCAATTATCGCAGGAGCGGCAAATGTTTTTTCCAACCTTTGGGTTGCGCTAAGAATACGTGAAACGGCCGCGGTTGCTGTTGATGACCCGCCAAAGCCCGGTTTCAAATGGAGAGAAACGTATTTTCCGAAACTGCAGAACTCGCGCAGTCTGGCCTGGCTTGCGGCAGTCAACTTATTGACTCAGATGGGAGCGGTCGCTATGCTTTGCTTCCTTCTGTATTTCATCAAGGACCAGATTGACAAGGCCCACTTCAACGAGACGTTTCGCAACGCCAACTTGATCGGGGCGGGCGCAGGGGTCTTCTCAGCTTTTGCGGCGGGCTGGATTGCTGACCGCTATGGCCGCAAAAGAGTGCTGGTCATCGCCTGCCTCCTGCAAATAGGGTGTATGACCAACTTCCTGGTTTTGCCATGGACTCATCCGACTCTCTATTTTAGCGGATTTCTTTTCGGCCTCGGCAACGCGGCTTACTGGAGCATCTATTGGACGCTTTTGTCCGACCTGGTACCGGAAGGAGAGGCCAGCAAGTACATCGGATTGATTCAATTCACGAGTATCTTCCCATGGGCAGTGGTGCCAACGACGCTCGGGCCTATTGTGGATGGCTTTGGAGCCGCTTCCGGGCAGGGATACAGGCTCTTGTTCATCATAATCGTGGTTATTCTGTCAATCGGGATGCTGCTGATTCGAGGTATTCCGGAAACACTGAAAAAGGCCCAACCTGTTTCCGTCGATGGCATCGTACAATAGGATTCGCGGTTTTGTCGACCGACAGGTTTGTGTTATGAGCGGAACGGTATCCTCACGCGTCAAACTTGCCAAAAGAGTCCTCGTGCAGTCCATCGTTTTCCTGGTCGGGATGGCTATTGCTGATCTCATGCTGTGGGTATTTTTGCCGGTGCCGCTGGAGCGACCCCACGCTGTGACCAGAAAACTAAAGCAGAACCTTCCGGGCTTGAAGAAAGAGATTGAATACACAAGAAATGCTTTTGGGTTCCGCTCCGTTTCGATGAAAAGGAAAGAAAAAGCCCCGGGCACAATCCGGATCATATGCATGGGAGCCTCCACCACAGACCAATCCATGCAGAACACAGAAGACATCTGGTCCAGCATTCTGGAGAAAAGCCTTAACGAAGCCTTCAAGAGCACGGGTTTTCGCATAGAGACAGCGGCATACGGACACGGAGGCACAAGAACCGCAGAGCTTCTCTATTGGGCCGAGCCTAAACTTCTCGAATTCGAGCCTGACCTCGTGATAACGTTGGTGGGAATCAACGACCTATGTCTGAATGGCTACCCCGGCTATTCATATTCAAGTCTTGGAGAACGTTTGGAAGAAATAGCACAGAAAGAGTCCGAAGACGAATCGGATCTGTGGCATAGATGCAGGGCAATATCTCAGGTCTGCCGCAGGCTCGACATGGCGGAGAGGAACTTGGAAATTTGGTGGAAAATATTCTCCGGGCGAACCCTTCAGTGGCACAGTAAGAATGTCCCGAATTTCCGCCGCCGCTACAGGCAGCTCCCGCACGTCGATGTTCCGAGAAGAGAGACCGACCCGATGCGCGAATTCTCGGACTCTATCGCAGGCCTTTTGGAGTTCCTCAAGAAATCAGACATCGATGTGATCGTTTTAGGTCAGCCTGTGCTCTGGACTGACTCGCTGAAGCCTCAGGAGGCGGATGCGCTTTGGTTTTCGGTAGCTTCGTCGGACGGCGCAGTAAGACCGTCCCTTTCCTGGTTGGAACAGGAAATGCGTCGCTACAATGATGAGCAGCGGCGCCAAGCGGAACTTCTCGGCGCCGATTACGTCGACATGGATCGATGCATTCCAAAGAGTCTCGAATACTTTTTCGATGATTGCCATTTTACGGACATGGGGAACCAAAAAGTCGCGTCCGCAATTCTCCCCTCTGCCAAACAACGGGTTCAGCAAATCATTAACCGAAGGCGAACTCGCCAATAAGTCGACCGCCTCGCCTTCTCTCAGACTGTCCCCTTCCCCCTGGGCGTATGCTCCAACGGAGCGCCCGGCGGGATGAGAGGCTCCTTCTGCACGCTCTCATTGAATTCCGTGAGAAGGATCATCATGTGAAAACCCACCCATGAGTGGAGATGCGGATAGTTGAGCCGTTTTCGCTCCTTGGGGTCAACGATAAGGTTTACGAGATTCGGGTTGGGGATCGGGAGAGCAGGGTCGGTATAGTAGCGCTGCTCCATCATCTTCACCTTGAAATTGTGCCATTTGGCGCCGTAAAGCGTCGGCCCGTTCCAAAAGAGGAAACCCTCACGATTGGAATTGTCCTGCTTGCCCTCAAAGAAAGCCCGCTGGTCAATGCCGTCAATCACGCGGTCGGATGGAATCTCACAGCCCGCCCATTTGAGAAGCGTGGTGAACATGTCCGTAATGTGAACGATCTCGTTGCTCTGCCTGCCCACTGGTACTTTCCCCGGATAGCGGATTAGACACGGTGTTCTCAGAGAGCCCTCCATTCCCGTGAAATATGAGCCCTCGAAGAACCCCGCAGTGCCCCTCCACGGCTCCTTCTCTTCGGGACCGTTGTCGCCGGAAAATACAACAATCGTGTTGTCAGCGACGCCGAGTTCGTCGAGGTAGTCGAGCAGGACGCCGAAGTCGGAGTCGAGTTCGAGCATGCAATCGGCAAAGTTGTCGTTGCCGGTTTTTCCTTTGAATTCATCGCGGGGAACCAAAGGGAAATGCAGCATCGAGTGACAGAAGTAGAGGAAGAATGGCCTGTCGGCTTCGACGCTCCGCTTGAGGAACTTCTTGGCGCGCTCCATATATTCGAGATCGATATTGCGCCGGGCCTCGAGAGTCAATTGCTTTACGGGTTGGATGTCCTCTTTCTTCCGCCCTTCGAGGATATACGAAATTGGGTCTCGTTTCGGGTCATACCACGGATCATCCGTCCAGAGAGCCTCGTCGTAACTGCGCGGGATACCGTACCATTCGTCGAAGCCGTGGTCAGTCGGCCAACGTCCTTTCTGCGCTCCAATGTGCCACTTGCCATAGATCGCCGTGGCGTAACCTGCGTCGGAGAGAATGTCGCCCATAGTCCGTTCCCATGCGACGATTCCGCCACCGGCGCCCGCCAGTGCCACCGTGTGCGTGCCGGAACGGATGGAATAACGTCCCGTCATGAGGGCCGAACGCGTGGGGGTGCATTGCGCCTCAGGCGCAAAATTAAGGAGCTTCAGCCCTTGCGTCGAGAACTGATCGAGACGGCGAGTATCAACCCCACGCAGGATTCCGCCGCCATAGCACCCTAGTTCGCCAAAGCCGAGGTTGTCACACAAGAAATAGACGATGTTGGGGCGCTTGAGGTGTTCCATAGGTTTTCTCTCTCCTTGTCAATTCTTCCCGTGGCAGCGTTTGAACTTGAGCCCGCTGCCGCAGGGGCACGGGTCGTTTCGGCCAGCCTTGGCAAGTTTTGCTTTCAGCCGCGCCTCTTCCACTGCGAGCAATTGCATGATCTCCGAGGGTGCGCGTCTCTGGCGCAGCAAATCTGCCATGAGTTTCATGGGGTGGTCAATGTGCGCGAAAAACGCTTTCAGGCCCGCACACAGGTAGTTGAGCCCCGACTCGCCGTCTGGCGTTTCGAGAAACCGGTTCTTTGGGCATTCGCCATGGCAGGCGAAAAGAACCTCGCATTCGCTGCAACAGCGGGGGAGCGCATCCCGTTTGTTCTGTCCGAACGCATGCTGTCTTGAAGATGCCGCGAGTTCAACCAGTGATCGTTCCATGATATTGCCGAGAAGATAATTCGGCTCGACGAAATGGTCGCACGAGTAGAGGTCGCCGTTGTGCTCGAGGACCATTGCGAACCCGCATGTTGGCGCCGTTGTGCAGATGGCAGGCGGCGCACCCGCCCACGATGCGAGCGCAGCGTCGAAATGGTTCACGAAGACGCGGCCGACGTCGCGCCGGACCCACTCGTCGAACACGCAACAGAGAAAACGGCCATACTGTTCCGGCCTGACAGAGCGCTCGGTAATCGTAGTTCCCTCTACGAAGCCAGACTCATTATCGCGCTCCACGATCGGGATGAATTGGATAAACTGCGCGCCGACCTCGTCGCGAAAAAATCGGTACACTTCCGAGGGGTGGTCGGCATTGGCGGCGTTGACAGTCGCCAGGATATTGAATTCCACCTTGTGTTTCTGCATGAGGCGAACAGCCCGCATCACCCTATCGAAGACTGACCTGCCAGCCTTATCCATTCTATAGGCGTCGTGCAATTCCTTCGGCCCATCGAGACTCAGCCCGACGAGGAACTGGTTTTCGTGCAGGAACCGGCGCCATTCTTCATCGATTAGCGTCCCGTTTGTCTGAATCGTGTTTTGAATCGCACAGCCGGGTTTTAGATATTTTCTTTCGTATTCGATTGACTTGCGAAAGAAATCGAGCCCCATGAGGGTCGGCTCGCCACCCTGCCACGCAATCGTGACCGGCTCCCCCCGACTGGCTTCAATGACCTGGCGAATGTAACTCTCGAGCACCGAGTCGCTCATCCGGAAATCGCTGCCGGGATACAGTTTCTCCTTCTTCAGGAAAAAACAGTACTGGCATGCCAGGTTGCACACGGCGCCGGTCGGCTTCGCCATGACATGAAAAACAAGAGGGTCGCTGGTCACAGTCGCAATCTATTTCCCTTCTGGGCTTACAGACTATCGATACTCAATTCTACCAGAATTAGTTCCATCAGACCAGCAAAAGCGCTTCGTTTGACCCGCAGCGACAACGCATGTTAATCTGAAGCTGACCAGCGCGTTCATCTGAGCATTTGCAGGAGGCGGCGAAGTAATCCATCATGTCGAAACGAATCGAGGCGTGTCGCGATTTCGGTCGACATATCTGGTTCTCCCGGCTTAAAAGGCAAAGAGGGAAACGGAAATGATTGGAGCGAGAAACCAGAAACCCCGGCCTTGCGCGGCTTCCTTTCGCCCCTCCCCGCTCGGACACAGAAGAATGGCGGAGATGATTGTGGGATGTTTCTTGAGCGCAAGCCTCGCACCTTCGGGCTGACCCCGCGCTGCAAAAGTCAAAAGGATAGCAGAATCACGGGATACCATCTCTCTCAACCCCGTTTCGTTCCCCTTCAAACCATAGGATATTTGACAACTCTGTCGTCATTTGGCATAGCAACTGACGACACAGTTGTCAAATATAGTATCCGGAGAGAATTCCCTTTCACTCTTCACCCCTCACCTTTCACACTTCCACGTTGCTTGTTTCCCCGTTTTCCCCCGTGATCTGGTATCCGCATCTATCGGCCTTCATCGGCGGTTAACAAGCAGTTTCTTCCTCCTCCAATCCAAAATCCAAAATCGGTTAACCTTCGACTTTGGACTCACGTTTCGGGCGGTTCCCCTTTCGCCTCTCCGCTCATGTCGTTGCTCGCTTTGCCAAAAATGATTAGCTTGACATATACTGTGGGAATAGATACTCTTGGGGTGGTATTGTTTGAGGAGTGTTTAATGCTTATGGAAGGACCAGGAAGAAGCGCCGTACGCCAGCTAAGCCTATTTGAGAGCGATGCAGACCAAAGCGCATCGACCTCGGAGAGCGAATTTGCCTTTTCTGACCCCGCCTTCAATGGAAACAAGATATTGCCCATCCATAGATGGGTCCCATGGATCGCCGGGTTCTCGAGTGAGTTTGTCGGGAAAGCACTAGAACAATATCTGTCCGCAAAAGGTACCGTCTTGGACCCGTTCGCGGGGGTTGGCACCACTCTTGTCGAGGCCGTCCTGCAAGGTCACGATGCAGTCGGTTTCGAAATTAACCCATACGCTGCCTTCGCTTGCAGGACAAAACTGACTTCCCATAGCACATCAATCGAGAAGTTACAGCATGAGATTTCCAGCTTCCAAGACTTCTTTGCCGAAAGAATATTGTCCGGTTACACTCCAACCAGCGAGCCTCCCAAGGCATTCAAGACAAGAGCCGAATTCTACAGCCCCAAGGTATTGCGAAAGGTCCTGATACTTCACGATTTCATCAATACAATCAAGGACGACGGTCTGCGAGACCTATTCAGGCTGGCTTTTGCGTCAACCATGATCGTTTACTCGAACTATTCCTATGAGCCAAGTTTGGGGCGACGAGTAAGCGCAGGGAAAAAAGAGATACTCGATTTTCCCGTGGCTGAGACGATAACCCAAAAGCTGCGAGATATGGAAAAAGACAGCACATGGTTCAGAACTCGTCTCAAGCGACGCAAACCCAAGGTCAGCGTGATTAACGAGTCGTTTTTTCAATGCAGTAACTACCTGAACCCGGATTCCGTCGATTTGCTTATCACGTCTCCGCCCTATCTCAATAACTACCACTATAATCGAAACACACGGCCACACTTGTATTGGCTGGGCTACGCTGATTGGCCCAAAGCTCTGAATCGTCTTGAAGACTTAAGTTTCGGCAAGTTTTGGCAGACAGCCCGTGAAGCAGAAAGGATTGATCTGGAATTCAAACTCGCAAACACAGATATGGAAGAACGCCTGGAGCATCTCAGAAGACTCAATCCTGAAAAGGGGATATACGGCGGCAATGGTTGGGCAAACTATGCGGCCACATATTTCAATGATTGTTATAGATTTGCGGAGATGATCAAGTATTGCGTCAAACCGGGAGGAACGGCGCTGATTGTCATTGGAAACAGCATACTGCAGGGAGTGGAAATCCCGACCGACCAATATCTCGGTGCGATTGCGGAGGCCGTGGGACTTCAATTGGCCAAGATCGATATCCCACGAGCGACCCGCGTCGGCAATAGTGTCATACAATCAAGCATTCGAGTGGGAAAGGCCAAGGATTCTCACCAGCTTTACGAAGCCGTAGTCGAGCTAAGAAAAAAGCAACCGGGCTGTTGTCCAAAACAGCCTGCAAACCCACTGGCCAAGCTGCGGAGTTAAGAACGACAAATTCCCGACTTCTTTATCATTCCCGCGAAGGCGGGAATCCATTCTTTTTGCGGCCGGTTTATTTGGGCAACATGCCGCGACTACGTCGCCATAGCCTCAAGAGCAGTTCTCACCCTCATAAGTACATCATCAAGCTTCGGTGATTTCCCCGTGAGCCGGTTCGCCCAGGCCCTTCCCGGATGCAACATGTCCCACTCCGAGCGCGCTTGATTGTATCGACCCGACCCGGGATCATGATTGCCGAAACCATCCACAACAGTATTCCACAGTGGCCTATATCGTCTAATCATCTCCGCTTCCACTGGGACAACCAGATCAATCTCCGGCCCATTCAACAACATGAAGCGACACCGGAAGTCTTCAACATTCAGATTATTCACCCGTTGAATGCTCCTTGCATGCTCGCGGAGTCTTTGATAAAGCTTGTTGCTTTGAGACTCTTTGGACCGTGCTGTTCGCCATCCCAACGGGACTGCTTTGCCGACATAGATAGGATGAGTGCAATCATTACGGTTTGACCTGGCAAGGTTCGCGTACGGCTCGAAACCGCCGCTGTAATACAGAGCATAGACACCAATGCCCTGGAATTGTTCCTTTGGAGGCAATTCGCTGATTGGGGTCTTGACGAAAAAATCGAAGGCGTCATTTACGACGCTCTGAAATTTCCGCGACTCGAAGACGTGTTGC
>CAYVDS010000112.1:12754-17484 GCA_964450145.1 uncultured bacterium | reverse complement strand
CCAGAGGATGAATCACCCCAGCACGTCATTCGGATAGGTCACTTTCCTGTCCGTAGCAAGAATGACAAAAAAGAAAAAAATGATGACGCCGATGTAGAGCAGGAATTCGTAGTTCTTCCGCGATGCGAACAGCAACGTGTAGAAAATCACCGCGCAAACATTGACAATCAGAATGGGAATCTGTTCTTTCTTGATGAGCATGAATACTCCTTTCCAGAGAACTCATACAGCCATGCGAACGTCATTCTGAGCGAAGCGAAGAATCTCTGTTACCGATGTTTGCGGTAGAATCAGAGCAAGATTTCCGATCATAAGAAAGGGATTCTTCGCTTCGCTCAGAATGACGAAGGGGAGGATCAGAATGCCTGTTCAGTTCTTTTTTGCCTCTCTTCCAATTCCCCGTTCCCCTTTTAACCTCTTCCCCTTTTTCCCCTTGACTTGCTTTCCGCATTCATCGTTCATCCTTCATCATTCCTGCCCCTTTTCCCCCTTCCTTATCTAAGTCGTACGCATACACAAAATGCGACACCTTCGGCCGCTCTGCGCCTATGTGGTAAGCGCGCGCGCGTTCGAAGATTGCCCGGTCGGCAACGGTCAGCCGCTGATGCAGCCTCAGGTGTTCAATCCATGACTCGGTGACATAGAACTCAACGTAGCGGCTCGGGTCGGTCGTGTCGCGAGTCAATCCCCAGCGAATGGCGCCGTCGCGCCTTCTTATCATACGCACTTCTCGCATCGACTGACGGAACTCTTTCGCGTTTGCCGGAGCGATCTTATACTCGACCATCACGACAACCGGACCGTTTTCGGGATCGAAATCGCCCACGACGGTTGGAGTTGGCCAGTCCTCAGCAGGTGCGGTGTCCAACTCCTCGACCACCGGCAAACGACAGCGTCTCGTGACCACAAGCCCGATAATCAGCCCGACGCCGGCGGCCACAAGCGCGGTCCGGATGCTTGTGTGTTTGGCCACCGTTCCCCACAAAGCGTTGCCGCCCGCCAAGCTTCCAAAAAACACAAGCAGATAAAGCGACATCGCGCGGCCGCGTACCCAGAGCGGGACCGCCCCTTGCGTGCTTGCGTTGAAATTTGAGAGCAAGGTGAGCCATGCCGCGCCACCCACTCCCATCGTCGCGCAAAGCACGACTAAATTGCGCGAGAACGCGAGCGCGAAGTTGAACGCCGAGAAGAGTAACGTATCCACCGCCACCAATGCGTTAACTGAGATTCTTTGGCGAAGACGCGGCAAAATGGCCGCCCCGGCTACCGAACCTGCCCCAAAGAAGCTGAGGAGAATTCCGTAGGTTGTCGGGCCGCCACCCAACTCGAAGCGCGCTATCAACGGAAGCAGCGGCCAAAAGCCGCTCGCAAAGACCACGAAGGCGACCGACCGAATGAGGACGGCCCGCAAGACCGGCGCATGACGCACGTAACGCACGCCGGTTCGCATCGCTTCGACGACCCGCTCGGCGGGCAGCGTTCCGGCAGCGCCTGTTCGGCGCCATCGAAACAGAACGACAATCACTCCGACAAAGGAAACGGCGTTCAACAGGAACACGGCGCCAGGTCCGGCAGCCGCTATAACAATGCCGCCAATCGTCGGACCTATTGCGCGCGCCGCATTGAATCCCGCGCTATTGAGAGACACCGCCGCTGAAAGGTCGGAGCGTGGAACGACATCGAGAACGATTGCCTGCCATGCAGGACCGTTGAGGGCAGCGCCGATTCCGAGAAGAAACGTAAGCGATATCAGGGTCCACGCCGTGGTTATGTTTGTCAGCGTCAGCGCTCCAAGCAACGCAGCGACTATGAGCATCCATATCTGCGCGCCAAGCAGCAGCCGGCGTCTGTCAATGATGTCGGCCAGCGCTCCCGCGGGCAGCGCAAGCAGGAACATCGGAAAGACCGTTGCCACCTGCACCAGCGAGACCATAACGGGTGAAGGCGCGAGAGAGGTCATCAACCATGCTGCGCCAATACCCTGCATAAGCGTTCCGATGTTGGAAACGAAGTTCGCGGTCCAAAGCGCGCGGAATACCGGCTGACGAAGCGGGCTCCATACCGATGGTTCTACCTGTTGATTACTAGTGACCGATTGCGTCACGCAAACCCCTCCGTATGCCGCCATCAGCCGCTTGGCGCAAGGCAGCAAGAGCCACAGATAAATGCAGATGAACACGGATGGGCGCGATTTATCGCGCCCATCCGGAATTTGTTTCGGCAAGACACTCAGGTCATCTTAAGCGGCGCGGATATGTTTGTCAAGCGTCAGAAAGCGCGATGCGCGCAGTCCTGCGAGTATCGGCGGAAAAGCATGTTTAAATACAACTTCCGCGAGGATGGCCACCATATCAAACGCTAGCATTTTGAGTCCGCGTGTGACATTTTTATATCACTGATGCTGGTTAGCCCATTTCTTCAAGGCGCTGCAAGTAGGAGAAGAGGAGGGGGACAAGATCGCGGAAGCCTATCATTCAAAGGAGGGACCGAAGCATAATGAAGTTTATCGGCGCAGTTGTCTTGGTGCTGGCGTTTGCATCATCCGTTGCCGCAGCCAAAGTCGGCGGCGGAGAGATTACATTTAGTGTGAAAGACGCCGGCCCTGTGACTTTCAGTCATGACATCCATGTCGGCAAACTCGGCTCGAATTGCACGGAATGTCACGCCGAGCTTTATGTTACGAAGGAGAAACACGTGAAGGTGACAATGGAGGAAATGAAAGAAGGGCTTTCTTGCGGCGCTTGTCATAATGGAGAAAAGGCATTCAACGTGGAAGAAGACTGCGAAAGATGTCACACACAACAATAGAGGTGGCGCGCCATGTATCAAGGCAAAGATGAGTTAGAGATTATTCAAGAAGATATTCGACGCGCGCTGGCGTCGCCGGCAGTAAGATGGGCGATGCTGATTGACCTCAGAAAATGTACCGCCTGCAAAGCATGTACGGTCGGATGCATCGCGGAGCAGAAAAGTCCGCCGGGCATTATGTATCGCCCCATCTATGAGGAGGAATCAGGGACGTTCCCCAATGTGAAAATGCGGTTCACACCCAGGCTTTGCAACCAGTGTGACAACCCACCCTGTGTCGAGGCCTGTCCGAATAAAGGCGAGGGTAAAGCAACATGGAAGAGCACAAAGGGTGTGTCCGCAGGCATAGTTATGATTAATTATGAACAGTGCATCGGTTGCGGACGCTGTGTGATTGCATGCCCATACAAGGCGAGGGCGCTCGACGCGGGCACGTTCTACACTGAAGGCACTCCTCAAGTCGAGGATTATGAGAAGTCTCCGACATGGGAGTATAAACGGCAGTGGCCGAGGGACAAAAACCACTTGCCCATCGGCAATGCTCGCAAGTGTCACTTCTGCTACCACAGGCTCTCGAACGGAATGGTCCCCATGTGCGTGAGCACCTGTCCGTGCCGCGCAAATTTCTTTGGCGACCCCGATGACAAAGAGAGCCTCATCCATAAAATGATGAAGCAAAACGAAGTCAAGGTTCTGACCCGCGTACAAGGAAAAGATGAGGCGCAACTGGGGTTTAGTGACTTGAAGGGGATGGCGCCGATGGATATCGCAAAGAAAATAGGCTATCCGGGCGCAATCCCTGTGTTTGCGGAATCAGCAACGACAAAACCACGGGTTTTCTACATTCTGTCCTAGGTGGGGGTAGGATGATCATGGATGACAAAACAAACGGAAGTTTTCTGACCAGGAAAGATTTTCTCAAATGTTCCGCCGTATTGGGCGGCGTCATGCTCGCCTCACAAATGGAATGGGCCGCCAACCTCAGCAAGAGGGCGGAAGCGGGGCTTCTCTCGCCCCAAGAAGAATATGAACTGATGAGAGCCGAAAACATTCTGTACACAGCGTGCTTGCAGTGCAACACCGGCTGCGGCATCAAGGTGAAACTCTTCAGACGGAACGGCGACGCCGTCGCCCTCAAGATTGACGGGAACCCGTTCAATCCCTTTGTTTCCCTCCCGCACCTCCCGTACACAACTTCCCCTTTTAAGACGAATACGATTGACAGGGCGATTTGTCCGAAGGGACAGGCGGGGTTACAGACGGCTTACGATCCCTACAGGCTTACAAAAGTCCTCAAGAGAGCCGGCAAACGGGGCGAAGGAAAATGGAAAACGATTTCTTTCGACAACGCCATTGACGAGATCGTGAATGGAGGCAAACTCTTCAGTCATGTTACCGGTGAGGAAAACAGAGAAGTGCAAGGACTGAAGGATATCTATGTCCTCCGCGACAGCAAGATCGCCAAGGAGATGGCGGAGGACGCGAAAGCGCTCGCCAAGGCAAAAGACAAGAAGAAAGCCGTCGAGGAGTTCAAAGTCAAGCACGCCGCCAACCTCCATTATCTCATCGATCCGGATCACCCGGACCTCGGCCCGAAGAACAATCAGCTTGTATATTTCTGGGGCAGATTAAAGGGCGGACGTAATGAATTCGGTTTGAGGTTCTTTGGCGACTGCTTCGGCACGGTGAATACTCACGGGCATACGACTGTCTGCCAGGGCTCTTTGTATTTCACCTGCAAGGCAATGAGCGAACAATATGAATTCAATAAATTCGGCGGCGGGAAGAAGTTCTACTGGCAAGGTGATTTCGAGAATGCGGAATATGTGCTGTCGGTCGGCTCGAACCTGTTTGATGCAAATTATGGGCCGCCGAGCAGAAACCTCAGGTTAGTTCCGAGACTTGTCGAAGGAAAGACAAAG
>CAYVDS010000112.1:0-12744 GCA_964450145.1 uncultured bacterium | reverse complement strand
GTAGTAGACCCGAGGTTCAACAAGTCCGCCACGAAGGCGAACAAGTATCTCCCGATTATTCCCGGGACTGATGCTGCCTTCTTTGCAGCGCTCATTCAATGGATAGTCAAGAACAAGAGATACGACGCGACATATCTGGCAAATGCGAACAAGGCAGCCGCAATGGCGGCCGGCGAACCCACCTGGACGAACGCCGTTCTGCTCGTAAAGCTGGATAAGGAAGGCAACCCCGGCAAATTTCTGCGCGCCCATGAGATCGGCCTTGCGCAGCCGGAGAAACGCACGGACAAAGACGGGAAAGAGCATGATTTCGAATATCTTGTGGCGATGAAGGACGGCGCGTCTGTCGCCGTTGATCCAAATGACGAAACGGTCTCCGTCATCGGCGACCTGTTGGTGGACACCGAGATCAGGGGAATCAAGGTTAAGAGCGCGCTCCAGGTTGTGGCTGATTCCGCCGACTCCAAGAGTGTTGCTGAGTGGTCGAAGATTTGCGGGATCAGCGTGAAAGACATCGAGCAGACTGCGAATGAACTGACAAGTTACGGCAAGCGGGCGGTTGTCGATATACATCGGGGAGTTGCGCAGCATACCAATGGCTTCTACAATGTAGCCTCGGCGATGACAATCAATCTTCTCCTGGGAAATTTTGATCATAAGGGCGGCATGATAGCAGCCTCGACGTACAACGTTGTCGGCGATAAGGAAGGTCAGCCATTCAATTTAGGCAAGATGGCGCCGGGCAAGACCTCGAAATTCGGGATCAGCATTATTCGTCATGACATCAAATACGAAGACTCGACCATATTCGATGGGTATCCCGCAAAAAGGAACTGGTGGCCGCTTGCAAGCGACATTTACGAAGAGATAATTCCCTCAATCGGCGACGCCTATCCGTATCCCGTGAAGGCGGTGTTCAGCTACATGGGCACGCCTGCATACGCGCTCCCCGCCGGTCACACGAATATCGGAATACTCGCGGATGTCAACAAGATACCCCTGTATTTCGCCACCGATATCGTGGTGGGCACAAGCACGATGTATGCCGATTACATCTTCCCGGACCTCAGCTATCTCGAACGCTGGGAGATGCAAGGGTCTCATCCGAACATGCCCGCAAAAGTCCAGCCGGTCCGCCAGCCGGTCATTGCGCCGATCCCTGAACCGGTGAACGTATTCGGCGAAGAAATGCCGTGTTGCTTTGAATCGGTGATACTGGCTCTCGCCGAGAAACTCGGGGTGAAAGGTTACGGAAAAGACGGTTTCGGGCCGGCCCAGGATTTCACAAGGCCGGAAGACTTCTATATTAGAATGGTTGCGAACCTGGCCGCCGACGGCGCCACTGCGCCGGATGCCGACGACGCGGAGATGAGACTCTTCCTCGACTCACGAAAGCATCTACCGAAGAGCGTCTTCGATCCAGAAAGATGGGAGGCCATTGCCGGACCCGCATGGCGAAAGGCGGTTTATATACTCAACCGCGGGGGCAGATTCCAGGAATATGGCGACATATACAAAGGCGACCTCATATCGAATCAGTACAAGAGCCTGATAAATATGTATCAGGAAAAGACGGCGGGAACAAAGAGCGCCTTCACCGGCAAAAGCAATCCGGGCTGCGCAATGTATATTCCCGTTTCAACCACCATGGGGAAATCGCCGAAAGAGAGCGGCTTCGAAGACGGCTACCCGCTTCATCTCATAACTCAAAGAGACATACTTATGACGAAATCGAGGACGATTACCAATTACTGGCTGCTGGCCCTCCTTCCCGAAAATGCTCTGCTTATCAATGGGTCGGATGCGAAAAAAATGGGGCTGAAGTCCGGCGATACCGTCAAGGTAACATCCGCAACCAACCCGGAAGGCGTCTGGGACTTGAAAAATGGCGTCAAGAAGCCGATGCTCGGTAAGGTCAAAGTGACTGAAACAATCATGCCCGGCGCAGTCACATTTACTCTCGGACATGGGCATTGGGCAACCGGCGCGGCGGACATGGTCGTTGACGGCGAAACCGTAAAAGGCGATCCCAGAAGAGCCGCAGGCGTTCATGCCAACGCCGCAATGTGGGTTGACCCTTATCTGAAAAACACGTGCATGCTCGATCCCGTAGGCGGAAGCGTGTCTTTCTATGACACGAAAGTGAGACTGGTAAAGGTATAAGTTTGCTAAGGAGAATCGAGGACACGACGCGACATCGTGTCCCCTATTTTCTGTGCCGGGCCTGCGAATGGCTCGACAAAGGCCCACCAAGTACTTTGCGCGTTCGCGCGTACACGCAGCGTCAAGCACCCAAGGTTCCCGTCCATGTTTTGCTTTTCCAAAAAAAGCTCTTGACAAGTCTATGGTCATATGGTAAAATGACCATACAACCATAAAGGAGCGCGATATAGCCATGAATAAGAAGATGAAAATATACGAAATGCGAGCCAACATCCTCAAGGCAATGGCGCACCCGAGCCGCCTTATGATGATTGACGCAATGAATAAGGGCGGCGAGCTGTGCGTGTGCGATCTGGTTGATCTCGTCGGCAGCGACCAGTCCACGGTCTCGAAACATCTGGGCCTGCTCAAACAGGCCGGGTTGGTGGACGACAGAAAAGAAGGCCAAAAATCGTTCTACCGTTTGACCCGCCCGTGCGTAATGAACTTCTTTGAATGCGTCGAGCGCGTCATGCAAGAGAACCTCAAGGAACAGCAAGAGGTTCTTGCGGAACGATGATTTTTTCGTCGGATTCTATGGTCTTTTGGCCATATTTGCATTGAAGGGAAACAAAGGGTGAGAAAAAATGAAGGAACGCACTAAACTTGCTTTGATTGTCGGGGCATTTCTGATCGCCTACTTCTTGCCGGTCACCAACCCCCGCTTTCAGAGTGCGGTAATCGAATCATTCTATATGACGAAAGAATACGCGCAGAAACACGTTCTGTTCTGTCTCGTTCCGGCGTTCTTCATCGCCGGGGCAATCGCGTGTTTCGTTTCACAAGCCTCGGTGATGAAATATTTCGGTCCTGTGGCTAACAAGGTCCTGGCCTACGGCGTCGCATCTGTCTCCGGAACAATTCTCGCCGTCTGCTCGTGCACGGTGCTCCCGCTGTTCGCGGGCATACATAGGCGGGGCGCAGGACTCGGCCCAGCCATTGCTTTTCTTTATTCCGGGCCGGCGATCAACATGTTGGCGATAATACTGACTGCACGGGTGCTGGGCTGGCAATTAGGCCTCGCGCGAGCAGTGGGCGCGGTCGCCTTCTCAGTTGTGATCGGCCTGATTATGGCGGCGATATATCATAGGGAAGAAAGTGAGAGGAAGGTGAGCGCTGATTTTGCCGGTGCTGTTCATGGAGGCCGATCGCTTGGCCAGACGGTTCTCTACTTCCTGACCATGGTTCTCATCCTGGTTTTCGCAGCATGGGGTAAACCGGCACAACCTGTCGGCTTCTGGGATGCCGTTTATCGGATTCACTGGCCGCTGACAATCGCTTGTCTGCTCGTGCTCGCCTTCGTTATCTGGCGCTGGTTCGTGAAAGATGAGATTCAAGAATGGGTGGATCAGACGTGGGGTTTCGCGAAACAAATTCTGCCGCTCTTGCTGGGGGGTGTGCTTGCGGCAGGCTTATTGACGGGCCGTCCGGAATTCGATAACGGTCTGATTCCTGCAAGATACATCGCAGCGGCGGTTGGTGGGAATTCCGTCTGGGCCAATTTGTTGGCCGCTGTGGCCGGCGCATTCATGTACTTTGCCACACTGACCGAAGTGCCCATCATTCAGGGACTCATCGGCAATGGGATGGGACAAGGCCCCGCGTTGGCATTGCTGTTGGCTGGTCCCGCGCTCAGCCTTCCAAGCATGATTGTCATTCGCAGCGTCATCGGAACGCAAAAGACCGTCGTCTATTGCTCACTTGTCATAATCATGGCCACCATCAGTGGAATGACATACGGGTTGATTGCGGGATAATAGCGAATGATGAATGCGGAATGATGAATGATGAAAATGGATTCCCGCTTTCGCGGGAATGACATTGGAAGGGTGCATTCGTGTGATTCGTTTCTCCATTCGTGATCCGGTTCTTGTCTGCGAGAATCTGCGGATTCTAGTCTTTTAGTCGCCTTGTAATCTGAGGAGGAACAACATGAAAATCGAAATCTTTGGTCCGGGATGCGCAAAATGCCAAAAGACCTCGCAAGAGGTTGAGAAGGTTATAAAACAGCTCGGTATCGACGCCGACATCGACCATGTGACCGATATCACTACGATAGTGAATCGAGGCGTCATGTTCACGCCCGCCGTGTTTGTTGACGGCGAAAAGAAAATCGAGGGCAAAGTCCCGAAAGCATCGGATATCGAAAAGTGGTTCAAGAAGTAGGAGACTTATCATGCTGCTCAAGAATTACAGAATGGATGTGGCGCCGCCCGAATGCCTGCCGTCTGATGTGAAAGTCGCTGCATGGATAACTTTTGATGACGACCTGACTGAACTCTTGCCCTACTTGAATGCGGAACTCGGGCCGTGCGTGCATGAAAAGGAGCCCCCATTTCTCCGTTTTCGCCGAGACGGCAAGCTGATCGCAATATACCCGAACCAGATCGGCATCGCCCGGCTTCGCGACGAGGAGGAAGCGAAAGAAGTCCTTGAATGGATTCGAAGCATTATCAACTCTGTGGCCGAGAGGAAAGCAGCGATAAAACCTTCCTATCGGAGTGTTGGAGAAGTGAAGCCGCTTGATGTCTTCAAGTTGCTCCCCAGAACCAACTGCGGCAAGTGCGGCGTGGCGACGTGCATGGCTTTTGCGGCGACGCTCGCGCATGGAGAGGCAGAACCCGGGAAATGCTCCGAACTGCAAGACGAGGCAATGAAAGAGAAACGGAATCAGCTTCTCCGAATATTGGGAAAAATTAACTGAGAAGAATACATCGGAATGTCAAGGACGAACCTATGAAGAGCAAATACCGAATGCTTGTCTTCATTCTCGTGGGATTGGCGCTGATAGGCGTCACTGCGACCGCGCGAGAGGAAGACGCCGGGAAAACCGCCAAAGGGGACAAAGCTGAGACCACCGTTAAGGAAACTCCTGCAACGAATAAATCCGTCAACAGAATAACCAAACTATCGGCAATCTTGCTGGTGAATTCAGTGAGTTGTCAGTGCACTCGCGAACAGTGCGCGGTGGCGGAAAAAATCGTCAAAAGGCTCAGGGCGGACTATGGCGATGTTATATCATTCGAAACGATTGACTATGAGCCGCAGTTAGAGAAAGCCAAACCTATCATCGAAAGATACGAGGCATATATGATACCCTCGCTTCTGGTTCGGGATAAGGAGAAACGCCTGGTGTGGCGATGCATGGATTTCTCAAAAGAAGGAACCATCGCCGCAAAATTCAAAGAGATTGTTGGCAGCGCTTCAAAATGAGAGGCGGAAGACCGGAAACCAGAACCTCGAAAAGTGAAACTGTTTTCGCAGGAGATTGTGACATGAAACCAAAAACCATAACTACGGCAATTCTTCTTCTCTTTGTCGCCGCGAGCGTGATCTATCTCGTGGTTGGCGAACTCCGGCAAGAACAAACTACGGCAGAGGTTTCGGGCCAGGAGCAGGTAGACACACAGCAGGCACAGGCACAACAGACGCCTGCGGACGGTGCAGACGCCGGCGTATCCGGCAAACCTGTTGCTGCCGACCGCAAGGTGATTGCATACTACTTCTTCGGGAATGTTCGCTGTGTTACATGCAAGACGATTGAAGCATACACGGAGGAGACCCTCAAGACAACTTTTCCCGAGGAATTGAAAACAGGAAAACTGGAATGGCGTCCGCTCAATATGATGCTTCCGGAAAATGAACATTTCGTCTCCGACTACAAACTTATGACGCGTTCAGTCGTCCTTGCGGAAGTCATTGACGGCCGACAAACAAAATGGAACAACCTGACGAGAGTGTGGGAACTTGTCCGGAATAAACCGGCTTTCGTCGCGTATATTCAGGAAGAAACGAAGAGTTACCTGAAGGACTAACATGATCGAACTGCTTCTCTGCGCCACGTCCGCGCTTTGGCTTGGCATCCTGACATCAATCAGCCCGTGCCCGCTCGCGACCAACATCGCAGCCATTTCGTTCATTGGCAGGCGCGTCGGAAGTCCCCGATATGTCTTGTTCGCCGGCCTTTTGTACACCGCCGGCAGAACGTTCACGTATGTGCTCCTCGGCGTCTTCCTGGTGACCAGCCTGCTGTCGGCGCCTCGCTTGTCCCATCTGCTCCAAAAATACATGAATCAACTCCTCGGGCCGGTCCTCATCCTCGTCGGTATGTTTCTTCTGGACATGATAAAGTTCAATCTGATGAGTTTGGGCATCAGCGATCAGATGAAGAACCGGGTCGAAAGCATGGGTGTAATGGGGGCGCTTCTTCTCGGCGCGCTGTTCGCCCTTTCCTTTTGCCCCGTTTCCGCCGCACTTTTTTTCGGGAGCCTCATCCCGTTGGCCGTGAAATCCGGATCGGACGCCCTCTTGCCGTCCGTGTACGGGGTCGGCACCGCGCTGCCTGTCGTGCTGTTCGCTATCCTCATCGCATTCGGCGTTCATTCGGTGGGGACAGTATTCAACAAGGTTGCCTCCTGTGAGGTGTGGGCGCGCCGAATTACGGGCGTGGTGTTTATCGGTCTAGGGGTGTACTTCTCTCTTGCGTATATCTTTCAGATATTCTGAGCAGCTGACCCCGCCTGCGGGGAGGTTGATTGTGAAAGAAGCGCATTTCGCAGGAACGAACAGGTTTGTAGGGGCGAACTTTGTGTTCGCTCGGCTCGTAGTATCTGTGAACTGGGCGAACACAAGGTTCACCCCTACAAATGCGGGATTTGCAGATATTTGTATCTTAGGAAGGAGACTCGAATCATGAAGAAAACCTTATTCGTTCTGATGATCCTTGCGGCGACTATGGTACTCCTCACGGATGTCTTCGCGCGAGGAATCGGCGGCGGGGGCGGCGGATGGGGACGCAACGCTCAGTATCAGCGAATGTACGACCCCAAAAACAGTTGAAACGCTCAGCGGAGAAGTCGTCGAAATCGGCTATTTCTCTCCAATGCGCGGCATAGGGCAAGGAGTCCATTTGCAGTTGAAAACCGACAAAGAAACAATCTCCGTCCATCTCGGTCCCAAGTGGTTCCTCGAGAATCAAGACATTCAGATTGAGAAGGGCGACCAGATAAGCGTGAAAGGCTCCCGAATAACGCTTAATGAAAAGCCTGCCCTCATTGCCGCCGAAATCGAAAAGGGTGACCAACTGCTCGTACTTCGCGATAAAGACGGCTTCCCACTCTGGGCTGGCTGGAGACGCGAGAGCAGCCAATAGACGATTCTGAAAGCATTCCACAATTGACAAGTTGGCGTCTACCCTTGTAGGCGCCAATTCGTTCAATATTTTCGCCTTCTTTTCACTGCGCGCGAACAAAGTCACGCCACAGAAATGTGGCAGAATCGTTGTTGTCGGGCTATGATGAGCCATGATAATATCGCCACAATGGATAGCCATGCGTGACTACACAGCGCTAAGAAGAATTCGTTTGACAAATGAAGGATAAAATGCTATATTACTATTTAGGAATATAACATGGAACAATTACAGCAATACACAGAAGTTTTCAAGGCGTTGGCCGACCGCAATCGCGCTCGCATCCTCAAGCTGCTCGAGGAACAAGAGCTTTGTGTCTGCCAGATTATGACGGTTCTGGGTCTTAAGCAGCCAACCGTATCGAAACATCTCTTGGCGCTGAAGAAGGCCGGGCTCGTGGAGGCAAGGCGCAACGGCACGTGGATGTTCTACAGTATTTCGCGCCGTAGGCGCAGTGACTTCGACCAGTCTCAATTGGGCCTCATGCGGAACTGGCTGAACGATGATCCCGCAGTGAAGAAGGACCGCTCTGCGCTGGCACAGGTATTGAAGATTGATCCTCGCAAACTGTGCCGGACGCAAAGTTAGATATATTCTCATATAGTGATTTAATAAGACCAGAGGATCGACAGTTCGAACCGTTTGAAAGGATGGGAAAGGATGACTGATCGGGGAGTTGCGAAGCAATTGTCCGTATTGGATCGTTACTTAACTCTATGGATTTTTCTTGCAATGATCGCGGGAGTGGGCTCAGGCTATTTCACGCCCGGCATCGTTAAGTTCATCACGAAGTTCCAGGTCGGAACGACATCCATTCCCATTGCCATCGGGCTCATCCTGATGATGTATCCACCACTGGCGAAGGTGAAGTACGAGGAACTCGGGCGGGTATTCAAAGATACGAAAATCCTGGGTCTTTCACTCGTTCAGAACTGGGTGGTCGGCCCCATCCTGATGTTCGTGCTGGCGGTGTTGTTCCTGCGCGGTCATCAGGAATACATGGTCGGCCTTATCATGATCGGTCTCGCTCGATGCATCGCGATGGTGATCGTGTGGAACGACCTCGCCAAGGGTGACACCGAGTATGCCGCAGCGCTCGTAGCCTTCAATGCGATTTTCCAGATTCTCCTATATTCCGTGTATGCGTACATCTTCATCACCGTTTTTCCGGGTTTGATTGGGATGAAAGGCCTGGCTGTGCATGTCTCGATGGGTGAGATAGCTGAAAGCGTGTTCATCTATCTCGGCATTCCCTTCATTGCAGGCATCATTACCCGGTTCAGTCTGATTTCTATCAAAGATAAGACATGGTACGAGCAGAAATTCATTCCGAAAATCAGCCCCATCACGCTGATTGCTTTGCTCTTCACCATCATCGTCATGTTCTCGCTCAAAGGTGAGTACATCGTCCAGTTGCCCACGGACGTGGTTCGAATAGCCATTCCATTGCTAATCTACTTCGTATTGATGTTCTTTGTTTCATTCTACATGAGCAAGAAGGCTGGCGCGAATTATGAGCAGAGCACAACGCTCTCGTTCACGGCTGCGAGCAACAACTTCGAGCTCGCAATCGCAGTCGCGGTCGCAGTCTTCGGGATAAACTCGGGGGAGGCCTTTGCCGCTGTGATTGGACCGCTGGTGGAGGTTCCGGCGCTCATCGGTCTGGTCAACGTGGCCCTGTGGCTTAAACGAAAGTACTTCCCATATGCGGTGGAGACGCCCGCCGGTATCTGTCATGTGGCGTGCAAGCCCTGAGTGGCCAAGCCCTCGCATTGGCCCTGATTTTCATGCCCAGCGGGATGATTGAAGGGAAATAATAGTGAGGCAGACCAGGATTCCTCGGTGAACTCAGAGGCCTCCGTGGCTCAATGTGGCCCCCTTGGTTGCAACTCCGCCCGCTTTATGTTAAGGAGGAAAAATGAAACGAGTGCTTTTCGTTTGCGTTGAAAATTCCTGTCGCTCGCAGATGGCCGAGGGGTTTGCCAAGCAACTTGGCAGGGGAGTCATTGAAGCTTATAGCTCAGGCTCCGAGCCGTCGGGCATCGTCAATCCAAAGGCCATCGCATCCATGAAAGAGATCGGCATAGACATCTCATCCCGCAAATCGAAAGGCTTCGACGCGCTTCCGGAAGGCGAATGGGATGCAATCGTCACAATGGGTTGTGGCGATGCCTGTCCGTTCCTGCCCGCCAAGCGGCGTTTCGACTGGGACATTCTCGAACCGCGCAACCTGCCCCAGCCGGAATTCAACAAAGTCCGCGACGAAATCCGCCGCCTCGTGACCGAACTCATAGGAGTTATCTCGGATGAATAGGATTACGTAATCCTCCCGCCGAAAATTCCACTTTGCAAGGAGACATCTGCGATTAAGAATGCCCCTTCTTGCCTTTTCTTTCCCCAAATCAGCGTGATCTATACTACTCACGTTCTTCATGATATACTATTTTTCAGCAAAAGCACTGGGAGTGATAGACCGCTGAGCGCCGCTGTCTGCTATCTTAAGTTCCGCGCTTTATGCGGACCAATCCAGTCATTGTCCGGGAAGCATAAACGGAGACCATCCAAATGGCTAATACAAATGTACTACTTGGTCTTTCCAATATTTTTGTCGGTGTCTTGATCATCGCGGTATGCATACCGCTGCTAAAGTACAAGGTAAAAATGAATCATTGGTACGGAATACGGTTCAAGAAATCATTTGAATCAACAGAGAACTGGTACAAGATCAACCGATATGGCGCACGAAGAATGATTCCGTGGTCTGTGCTCATTGTTGTTATCGGCATTCTCACCTTATTCGTTCCCGTGGGCGACAATGTTGGTCTTCGACTCGCCATAATTCACGCACCCCTCATCATTTTCATTCCCATTATCCAAACGTGGTTGTTTGTGAGGAAACTTTAGTTCGGCTATCCTCTGGGAACCTGCCATGTATTGCGCCATCAGTTTTTCCTCCGCGACCCTCTGCAACCTCCGCGGTTCAGGTTCTTTTTTGAACAGAAGCGATTTCCCATTGATCTCTCAGCGCAAGTTTGCATAAGTCGTGTTTTGAAATGGATTCCCGCCTTCGCGGGAATGATAAGGATTTGCTTTGGTTGCGGCCAGGCTGCGCCGTGCAATCAGTGAAATCCGCTCCAACGGTTTTGGTTGTGGCTCTCTGAACTCTTCGCGCTCAGTGGCTCAAGTTGATTTTTACATTCTTTCGGGCTATAGTTGATTTGATGAAAGGAAAGAGATAAGGGAGGGAAGCAGAGCTTTAATGGAGCTTATCGAAAAAATCAAGCAGTACAAAGCTGAAATTGTGCTGGCGGCGCTCTACATTTATGTCATCATTCTCGGCATCGCCACGCTCAAGGAACTTGGCATCATCTAGCGCTGTATCGCATTGTTAGCATTGTACCGCGCAAGGTCTTGCCAAATTCTCGGGGGGGGTTCGGGGACACGATGCGGCATCGTGTCCCCGTTTTTTTGTATCGACCCCGCTCAGATATTCAGGCGGCCGGCTATCTCGTTGAGCGCGCGCACGGTGCTGGAATCGTCCGGCAATTCAACCAACGGCCTGCCGTTCCCGTCAAATTCGTACACCATCTCCTCTTCTGGAATCGTTCCAATGAGAGGGACGCCTATCGAATCGATCCGCTTTTTGACTTCTCCCGGCAGCCCATTCCGCACGCGGTTCAGCACGAGATGCATCGAGCCCACCGTGAGCTTAAGCTCCTTCACAAGTTCAACAATCCGCTCCGCCGCCAACATCGCGCGCAGTGAAGGGTCGGAAACGATGAGAAGATGGTCCATCGTGGTCGTTATCCGGCGGCTCATGTGTTCCATGCCCGCTTCGTTGTCCACAACAATTCTGGGGTACTGTTTTGCGAGTATCTTGAGCACGTCGCGAAGCACGTTGTTTGTGAAGCAATAACAACCGGGCCCCTCCGGACGCCCCATGACCACAAGATCGAACCCCTTCGCTTCGACCATGCACTCCTGAACCTTCATTTGCAGGTATTCGTGCTTCGCCATACCGGCTGGCAGCGTGCCCGACACGGAAGACATTTCTTCGCGAATCGAACCGATCGTTTCGTTCACTTCGAGCCCGAACACTTCGTTCAGGTTCGAATTGGGGTCAGCGTCCACTACCAGGATCGGAGAGGTTCCTTTCCTCAGCATATATTGAACGAGCAAAGCGGAAATGGTGGTTTTTCCGACACCGCCTTTGCCCGTTACGGCTATCAGTTTTCCCATTTATATCTCCTTCATAAAGACATTTGAATCCGTAGATTTCGCAGATTTTCACGGATCAAAAGACTTCACTTAGCCACAGAGATCACCGAGGCCACAGAGAAAGATGAAAGAATATTTGGTGACTTCGTGCCTTTGTGGTGAATTATACTTTTCGCGCGCTTTCCGCTCCTATAATCTTGATCACTTTCTCCTTTATCGCCTTCATTTCGTTGAAAAAGCGCTCGTCTGTGTTTCTATAAAAATCATAGGGGGCTTGTCCTTCGCGGTCCAGCTTCATGAGCTGACGGTCATACGATATGTAGCCGAGAATCTGCTCAGCAGGAAAACTCGTCGCCAGAAGGTTCGCATCACCCTTGTCGATGACCTTATTCATCACGAGCCGCATCGATTGGATTCCGAGGTCTCCCGCTAGCTTCATGATTGCCCGCGCGGTTTCGATGCTCCGTTGGCCGGGCTCCACGACTATTATCAGCAAGTCCACCGCCCGAGCGGTTCCCCTGCCCAGATGTTCAAGGCCCGCCTCCATATCAAGTATGACGGTTTCCTCGCGATATTCAAGAACTTCTTCGAGGAACCGGCGCAATACGACGTTCTCGGGACAGAGGCATCCCGCGCCTCCCGCATCGAGCGAACCCATCACAAGGAACTTGACCCCTTCCACATCGCGGCTGAATTTATCTGGAATGTCGTCCACCTTCGGGTTCAATTTGAACATTACCCCATAACCCTCGCCGCTGCCTGTCCGTTCGCGAATGAAATCCTTCATATCGGCTATCGGCGTGATAGCCCGAGCGATTTCGGGCTTGCAGCCAATGGCCGATGCGAGATTCGCGTCAGGGTCCGCATCAATCGCCATAACCTTATATCCTTCGTCCGCGAGCATACGCGCAAGCGTTCCCGCGACGGTGGTCTTTCCCACACCGCCTTTTCCGACAATCGCAAGTTTCATAATGTTCCTAATCCTTTGTGGCCCGATACCAGTGTCAATCATGCGCTCAAATCAAGTATAACAGTATAAGAAAAAGCCTGTCAAAGATAGAAAGCAGTCACGCAACATGCCGTAAAGATTTGATAATCATATAAAGGCGCCTCCGAAGGGTACCGGATGGTGT
>CAYVDS010000111.1:5920-17499 GCA_964450145.1 uncultured bacterium | reverse complement strand
CCCGATCCGTTCCGCGATCTCTTTCAAGGTCAGCGGCTTAAGATAAGCGATTCCCTTGTCGAAGAACTCGCGCTGCACATCAACGATGTTCTGCGCCACTTTCTGACTCGTTTCCTTGCGCTGCTGGATGTTCTTGACGAGCCACTGAGCGGCCCGGAGCTTGTCCCGGATGTACTCTTTCGTTTGCGGGTTGTCGTTATGGTCTTTGAGCAGCTTACGGTAGAAGGGGCTGATGCGAAGTTTCGGGAAACCGTCATCGTTCATGTAGACCACGTAATCGTTATCGACTTTTTTTACGATGACGTCGGGCACGATATAAATGACTTCCCGATTACCGAAATACCGGCCCGGTATCGGCTCCAGCGAGGCGATGATCGCCGCCAGATCCTGCACTTCCTGCACAGTAATCTTGAGAGACTGTGCAATCTTGGGGTACTGTTTCTTGGCCAGTTGTTCGAGGTGGTCCTGAACGATGCTTTTCAAATTGGCGTTATCAGGATGCGACGCCTCGATCTGGATGAGGAGGCACTCGCGCAGGTCTCGCGCTCCGATGCCCGCTGGCGCAAACGTATGGATAATCTTGAGAATCCGCTCGATTTCCCCGCCCGCGACTCCCAGTTTTTCGGCGCCCGCCTCGACGGTCGAAGAGAAGTAACCGCGTTCGTCTATCTCGCTGATTATCCACTCGCCGATCTTAAAGTCGGTCGGATTGTCGGTGCTCAGGGAAAGTTGCTTCAGGAGATTCTGATTCATTGACTCGCCTTCGGCGGCCGTGTTCTCGATGAAGCCTCTCTTGCCGTCCTCATCCGGCACGCTGAGGTCGCGCCCTTCGTAATAGTAATCGTTATACGAAGCCATGAGATGCTCGAGCTCGCCCTCGATGTCACGCTCGGTGTCGCCCGCGGGTCGCTCATCGCGTTCCGGCGGAACCTCGACGTTGGGCACCGGGCTGGGCGCGGATGGAATCTCCAATTCCTGGCTCTGGGTGGGCTCTTCCTCGAGGACAAAATTCTCGGTGAGTTGCTGCTCGATATATTTTTCGAGTTCGAGGGTAGATAGTTGCAGTATTTCAATCGCTTGCTGCATCTTGGGGGTCAGTATCATCTGTTGTACTGTCCCTTGCACAAGCGTTTGTTGAAGCGCCATTTTCCTCCACCTCTAGGTTTTTAGTTTCCCTTGATTCTTCGTTTTAATTTTACCTCATGTTGCGGCTTTTGTCAATTGACAATCGCCGCGATTCATTGCTATACTGCGGCCAAAATCGCAGTGTCGACGGGCTCTTCCAACGAGTGTGTCAAATGTCGAAATCTCTTTCCAGTCACGGTATCGGACTCCGAATGCTGGCCAGTGGAAGCAGTGGCAATTCTATTCTCCTATCTTCAGAAAGGTTTCACTTCCTCATTGACGCGGGGCTCAGTTGTCGCGAACTTTTGAGACGGCTGGAGCAAGTCGGGCTTGGGCCGAACGATATATCCGCGGTCATTGTCACGCACGAGCACCAGGATCATATCCGCGGCGTGGGCGTGCTTTCGCGGCAGCACGAAATCCCGATTTACATGAACGCTTCGACCCTGAAGCGCGCCCGTTCGTATGTGGGCGAGATACCGACCGCGCAGACGTTTGCCACAGGCGATGCGCTCGCGCTGGGGGATTTGACCGTGCAGACCTATCCGGTGCCGCATGACGCGGCCGACCCCATCGGCCTGAGCGTGCAAAATTCCGTAAGCCGCATCGGCATTGCTCTCGACATGGGTTATCCGACGAAGCTCGTGAAACATCGGTTGCGCGATTCAAACGCGCTCGTGCTGGAATTCAATCACGATCCTGAGATGCTCCGGCAATGCCAGCGTCCATGGGAGCTTAAGCAGCGGATACTCAGCAAGACCGGCCACATGTCCAACGAGGCTGCGCTCGCGCTTGTGTGCGAGCTCATGCATGATCAACTGCACGCCATCGTTCTCGCTCACATCAGCCGCGAGGCAAATTCCCAACACCACGCGCGCTCGATCGTAGAGGAGCGCTTGAGGGAACTTGGCCGGGCAGACATAGACGTGTTCGCGGGCGACCAGGATATGATCGGAGACCGAATCGAGATTTGAGGCACGCACTTCCATTTTCACTTTGCATCTCTTTTGCGGAAATCGCGGGCGTCCCCATAAGGTTTTGCGGACCCGACGGCCAGCTATTCGCCGGCGCCCCGACCCCGGCGCTGGCGGGCCCGTGCGAAGTCCTGAGGAAGGGGGGCGCTCTTGATGATAAGTGCGCGAAGAGCCATGCGGAAGCCATCGTTGTTGCGACTGAGCTTCGGCGGCCCTATGTTTTCAATTGCCACATGCGGCTTGCCGGATGGGCCATCCCGATTCTTCAGAACGATAACTTTCTGCCCGCTGCCATTCTTTGTGGAGGGATGCTGTTCCTCGAGCCGGATGCCGCACTTGCCCGATACGCGGAGCGTGTCGCCACAACATACGGCGTGGACGCGGCCACTCTCGCGGGCTCGCTCGATTCGGTCCGCGTAGTTCCGCGCGAACGGGGTCGCGCCGCCGCTGATTTTCTGTTCCGAATGATCGCGGCCTTCATGTCGGATGAACGCTCAGCCGAGACCCCCGAGCACACAGCGCCGGAACCGAACATAAGCGTCTTGCCACCGCCCTTGGTCTTTCCGCCTGTGCGACGAAAAGAAACGAAAAAGGCGAAATCTGCGCGCGCCGAGGAGTGCGAGCAGCGAACCGCCGAGGCGGAGATTATTCGCCTGCTTCGTGACCGCAGGTCTGATGAAGCTCTGCGAAGGTTGATAGCACAAGTTAGTTCCGAAAATGACTCATCCGCTGCGCGCAGCTTCGTCGCAAATCTCAATCTTGCCGAGACATTTGCTCGCTTGTTTGGGATTCTTGCCAGGTCCGGTGAAGTTCCGACAAATCTCCGGCACAAGCAGGCGAATCTGATTGAAAACGTGCTCCTTCGGAAAGGATGTACCGACCCGCAAACATGTGTGGAACGCGCATGTCGGAACTTCATAACGATCGCCGAATCGGCTGCGGGCGCTCCCCGTCCGAAAAAGGTCAAGATGATTCAGAGATTTGTCGAGTCGAACCTATCGCGAAAGCTTACCTTGGGAATGGTCGGAGCGAAATTGGGGCTGAAAGACAAGGCGCTCAACGCGCTCGTTCGCAAACACTACGGGATGAGTTTCAACGATTATGTCACATCCCTGCGTGTAACCGAGGCCCGGCGCTTGCTTCAATCCCCGGACCTCACTCTTGGGCAAATTGCCGAAAGGACAGGCTTCAGCGACCAGAGCTATTTCACCAAAGTCTTTAAGGCTTCAGTTGGTTTGACGCCTACCGAGTTCAGGAATAAGGGAATATGAGGCAGAAATGATGAATGATGAGTGATGAATGATGAATGGAAAGGACTCCAAAGCATGAACCTGGTTTCCTAGGAACAAAGCGAAGAGAGTCCAAAAGGAGATCATCAATGATTAAAGTTATCTATTGTCTTCGCCGCAAAGAAGGCATGTCTCGCGAACAATTTCAAAGATACTGGCTGGAAACACACGCCGGTTTTGGCAAGAACATTGAGGGTGTCAAGCGCTACGTGCAGGCTCACGCGCTCGGCGGCGAATTGCAGGAAATGCTCGCGGAGGGACACCCGGCGGGTAAGAATGAACCGTTCGATGGGGTCGCAGAGCTTTGGTTCGAAGAGGACGATCTGCGGGAATTACCGGGCAAACCCGGTGGTCTCGCGGCGTTGCAGGACGAGATGAACTTTATCGACTTTGGTCGCTCCGTCATATTCCTGGCGAAAGAGCACGTTATCGTCGAGAAATAGAAGAAACATCGGGGAATCCACAGAATCCCCTTCCTAATCAGCGAGAATCTGCGAAATCTGCGGATTGATGGCCTCTTTTTCTTGCTAGCTCAGAAGCATTCGCGCGATGATGTACCGTTGAATCTCGGAAGTTCCGTCCCAGATTCGGCCGAGTCGCGCGTCGCGGTAGAAGCGCTCGGTCTGCGACCCTTTCAGCAGTCCGCTCGCGCCATGTATCTGGAGGGCGCGGTCGGCGACGCGGCACGCCATCTCGGATGTGAACAGTTTGACCATTGACGACTCGAGCGTGATGATCTCTCCCCGGTCGAGTTTGCGCGCGGCCTCGTGTACCATCAGGCGGGCCGCATGGATGTCGGTCGCCATGTCCGCCAGCATCCACTGGATCGCTTGAAACCGACCTATCGTCTGCCCGAATTGCTTTCGGGTGCGCGCATACTCGACTGAAAGCTCCAGAAGCTTTTGTGATGCGCCCACGGCGACAGCGCCGATGAACTGGAGCCGCCCCGAATCGAGGCCCGCCATCGCGATAACGAATCCCTCTCCTTCGTCCCCTACGAGATTTTCGACGGGCACTCGGCAGTTGTCGAAGCGCAAGCGAGCCGTCGGCATTCCGCGAAGTCCCATCTTCGGCTGAACCGCATCGACCGAAAAGCCGGGGAAGTCTTTCTCGACGACAAACGCGCTCACGCCGCCGTGAGCCCTTTTCACAGTATCGGTGACGGCAAAGACAAGGTGCAAGTCATTGACGCTGCCATTTGAAATCATATGTTTCGTGCCGTTCAGGTAATAATAATCCCCACGCCGTTCCGCGTGCGTCCTGATACTTGCGGCGTCGGTTCCCGCATCCGGTTCGCTCAGTGCAAAATCGGCGCGCGATTCGCCGCGCGCAATGCGGGGAAAATACTTCGTCTTGATTGCCTCCGAGCCGAATTGAGCCAGCCCGGACACCGAGCCGCCGATAAAACGGATGACCGACTGGTTCGCGCCCGCCAACTCCTCGAACGCCACACACATCTCAAGTGCGCCAAAACCACTTCCACCGTATTCCCTCGGCACTGCCAGCCCGTGGAGGCCTTTCTCCGCGATTTTCCTCGCGAGCGAGGCCGGTATCGAATCGGTTTCCTCGATTTCGTTCGAGAGCGGTTCGATTTCGGTTTCTACGAACTTGCGAATATCTGCCCGCAAGAATTCTAATTTCTCGTCCATAGTCGCATCCTCCCAAGAAGGAGGCGAAAGGCGAAAGGAGCAAGGCGAAAGGAAACCGCGCGAAGCGCGCCGGAGAGTTTCGAGTCTCGAGTTGAGAAGGGAAGAAAAGAAAAAAACAGAGAGATTGCAATCCCGATTCTACGACGCAAAGCGCCCGTAAATCTGGGACAGTCCCCTTTGCAGCACTTTAAGTTATTTCGGAGACACCACACTAGCGACCCGCAACTTGTGACTCGAAACTTTGTTATCCCGTTTTCCCGTTTCCCCTTTTGACCTTTTCCCGCCTCTTGCAGCCCGCGCCAACGAGAGCCGCAACCTCTCTATCGCAGAGTCGCAGAGACACACGCCGCCAATTGTTGCCATTATATCATTTTTTTCTTGACATTTTGGGGCGGGTTTTTTATAATCCGTCCAGACGGTTTAAATCCGCAATCATAAGTCCACCGCTTATCCCAGGACAATCGAGCTCGCTATGAGTCCCAAAGTCGGGGTTGAACCCGTAAGACAGGCACAGATCATCGAAGCGACGCTCCGTCTCATCGCGAGGCACGGGAGCCATAACGTAAGCATACAGAGCGTGGCGACCGAGGCTCGACTGTCCAAAGGCGCCGTCCTTCACTATTATCCCACGAAAGAAGATCTATTCGCCGCCGTGTTCCGCGAGTTCTTCAGCCGGATTTTTGAGAGAAGCAAGAAGACCATGGCTATGCACGACGACCCATTGGAGAAACTCCGGTCTTTTGGCGATTGGCTATTTGACGAGAACGATCCCGATCTCAACCCCGGTTATCCGCTGTACCTCGAATGCATGGCGCGCGCCGTTCACGAAGATATGACTCATCGTCTCTTTTGCGAATGGGTCAACAACTGGATTGACCTGATCAAGGGGGCAATCGAGGACGGGATTCGGCGCGGAAAATTGAGAAGAGTGGACCCTGAAGCCACTGCCAGAGGCCTTTCGGCTTTCTGTCAGGGAATCGCGTCGAGATGGTATCTCGATCGCGAACGACACAAGACTGAATGGGCCCGGGAGACACTCAGAAACTACGCTGAGACTCTTCTAAGGAACGAGGGGGAAAAGGGCCGCAGGCCCGAAGGGAAACGGGGAAAAGGCGAAAAGGGGGATTAGGCGCTTTAGGCGCCTCAGCTCACTTTAGACACTTTTGGTTGGTTGCGGTTATGCCGCACTGTGTAGTCTCAAACATAGGGGGAACCATATGAGCTATCTCGACCTGAATCTCAGCCTCACGAGCGACCAACTCAGGCTCAAGGAAGAGGTGCGCCGTTTCGCGGCGGAGGTGATGCGGCCCGCTGCCGCGAAATTGGACAAGTGCGCCAGTCCGGCGGATGTGATCGCGAGGGACTCCGTACTCTGGGACGTGTTGCGCCAGAGCCGCGACCTTGGGTACCATACGCGTGTTCTTCCGGAGAATCTTGGCGGGTTGGGGCTGTCGCCGATCGAGCAGAACATGATTGGAGAAGAACTGGGTTGGGGCAGCGCCGGGCTTTCCGTCTGCATGGGAGCGGGCACAATGCCGTTCGCAATGGCGGCGATGTTCGGCAACCCGGAATTGATCGAGGAGTTCGTGATTCCATTTCGCGATGACATGAAGGCGCAGTACGTCGGCTGTTGGGCGATCACTGAGCCCGAACACGGCGGCGGCGACCAATTGGTTATAGGCTCGAGACGGGAAGGGATACCGCTCATTCGCCACAACACACGCGCGAAGCTCGACGGAGACGAGTGGGTGATCACGGGCCAGAAATCCGCGTGGGTCTCGAATGGAACCATTGCCACACATGCTCTGCTGCACACAAGCGTCGACGGGACGGGCGATGAACGCGATGCCGCCCTCTTCTTTCTGCCGCTGAACTTAAAGGGTATATCGAAAGGAAAGCCGCTCGACAAAATCGGACAGCGCGACCTCAATCAGGGGGAAATATACTTTGACGAGGTTGTACTGCCGAAGCACTACATGATTGTGAGTCCCGAGATGCACGAGCACGTGCTCGACATGATTCTCGCGGGCGCAAATGGAGGCATGGCCACCACATTTACAGGGGTCGCGAGGGCTGCATTCGAGGAGGCGCTCAAATACTGCAAGGCGCGGGTGGCGAGCGCGAAGCCGCTTTCTCAGCATCAATTGGTGCAGAAAAGGCTCTTCGATATGTTCACGAAGATTGAGTGTGCGCGAGCGCTTGCCAGGGCGGTTAACGGCTACAATGCGCAGACGATGCCTCCGGAGCCGCATTACGCTGTGGCGGCGAAGGTGCACAACACGCAGGTCGCGTTTGAAGTGGCGAGTGACGCCGTTCAACTGCTCGGGGGCAATGGCCTTAGCAGGGAATATCCGGTCGAACGAATCTTCCGCGACGCACGCGCGGCCTTGATCGAGGACGGCGATAACGATACGCTCACCCTGGGCGGCGCTCGATATTTGCTGGAGAGATACAGCTAGGAAAATCGGGGACCCGATGCCGCATCATGTCCCCGATTTTTGCCGCAGAACTTCAATAGGCGCATTATAAGGGGGAATTTCACAATGACTCTCGACCAGAAATACATGGACCTATTTCGTCCCAAAGTTCACTGGGGCAAGATCGAGATCGATGCCGACAAATGCATCGGCTGCGGTCTATGCGTGCAGAACTGCCCCGGCAAAGTGCCCACGCTCAATGACGCCGGCAAAGCGTATGTGTCCCGGCCAGAATGTTTTTCCTGCTCGAATTGCTCTGTCGCCTGCCCGACGGATGCAATAACGATACGGGAAACTTTCTATGTCGAGGAGGGCTTTCACAAGACAACTCCTGCCGATATTCCTTATAAACCGCCCGCCCGACCTCTTGACGCCGAAGGCAAACCGACCGAATACACGCCGACGGAAAAAGCCGTGCTCGAACGCCGCAGTGTCAGGAATTTCAAAGACCAGCCGGTTCCGGAAAGTCTGATACGACGCATACTCGAGGCGGGAAGACTCTCGCCCAGCACAGGCAACTGCCAGCCGTGGCGTTTCATAGTCGTCACCGACAAAACTCTGCTGGACGAGCTTGCTGCAAGGATTCAACCGATGGCGCAGATGGCCAGCATGATGTATCGGGCCGATGAGATGCTCGAAGCGCTCGCCGCCCAATACGAGATGGAGCCAAACCCGGGGTTGTTCGATCCGCGTGTTCAGAGCGGCGCCCAGGCCATCGGCGAGGGTATTCTGCCCGTGTTTTTGAACTGTCCTGCTCTCATCATTTTGCTCGGAGACGAGCGAGCAATCAGCGGCCCTGAGATCAACATCGGAATTTGCGGACAAAACATGACGCTTGTCGCAAACTCACTGGGGCTCGGCGCTTGTTGGGTCGGGTTTGTCAGCCTCGTCAACATGATGCCCGACGTGATGCAACGCCTTGGAATCGAACCACCGTACAAGGTTGTCTCGTCACTCGCCATTGGCTATCCGGCGTTCAAACAGCAAGGAATGGTGGCGCGTGAAGCCAAGCCCGTCACGTGGTTCCGCGCAGGATCGGACGCGCCGGAAGTGGAACAATGAAAGCGGAATGATGAGTGATGAATGATGAATGCGGAGATTTCTTCGTTTCGCTCAGAATGACGGCGAGGGAGCGGGAATCTGTGAAACTTGCGGATAAGAGAGAACGGAGACTCGGGTTATGCGGAAAGTGAAAATTATCGGCGGAGCGGTCACCAAGTTCGGCAAGCACATGGACCGCAATATGAAATCGCTCGTTGCCGAGGCGGTCACCGGCGCGTTGAAGGATGCCGGAGTCACCAAGGAGCAGATTCAGGGGGCATGGGTCGGCAACGCGGCCCAAGGGTTGAACGAAGGGCAGGAATGCATCCGCGGTCAGGTGGTGCTCCGCGCCATGGGAATCGGAGGAATCCCGGTTGTCAACGTCGAGAATGCCTGCGCTTCTTCGGCCACGGCATTGAACGGGGCGTGGGCAATGGTGGCGCTCGGGGAAATGGATGTCGCGCTCGTGGTCGGCATGGAAAAGATGTATTACGAAGATCGAAGCAAAGTCATGAAAGGCTTCATGGCGGGCATGGATGTCGAGGTGGTCAGCCAGCTCATGGAGGCGTTCAAGCAGCAAGAGGAAGAAATCAGAAAAGCGCGGGAGGCGCGAGGCGAGAAACAGCCGGAAAAGTCCGGGCAGCGGTCGATCTTCATGGATGCGTACGCGGCAGGGGCCAGATACCATATGAAGACGTATGGCACGACTCAACGGCAATTAGCCGTGATCTCATCGAAAAACCATTTTCATTCTTCGATGAATCCACTGGCGCAGTATCAAAAGGCCATGACGGTTGAAGAAGTGCTGGCTGCTCCCGAGGTAGCGTGGCCGCTCACCCGCCCGATGTGCGCCCCCGTCGGTGACGGAGCGGCAGCAGCGATTATCTGTTCAGAGGATTTCTCGAGACGGCTTGGGAGCCGTTATTCGGCCGAGATTGCCGCCTGCATGCTGGCCAGTGGTGAAGACCGGGAAGCGTCGGCAGAGAGCACTCTGATGAAGCTCGCCCGCAAGGCGTATGAGAAAGCTGGCATTGGTCCGCAGGATATAAACCTGGCGGAGGTGCACGACGCTACTGCGTTTGGAGAACTTTCCTCGGTCGAGCAACTCATGATTTGCCCGGTCGGCGAAGGCGGGTCTTTCGCGGACGCAGGACATACCACGCTGGGAGGAAAGGTCCCAGTTAACATCTCCGGAGGATTGGAGTCGCAGGGGCATCCAGTCGGAGCGACGGGATGCCGTCAAGTGGTCGAGTTGTTCTGGCATCTCACGGGTCGCGCAGGGAAGCGGCAGGTCGAAGGCGCGAAAGCAGGTCTCGCTCAAAACGCTGGCGGAAGCGTCGGCGGAACCGAGGCGGCGCTGTCCGTGACGATACTGAAGGCATGAAATTGAAATGACAGGTTACGGAGTTATGCTGAAAACCACGGTCAACAATCCGGCGCGATTCGGCAAGCTTTCCACGGCTTTAATAGTCTACTCCGTGCTCAGAGAGTATGTTCATCATCCTCTCACATTCCTGATAGGAACAGTTCTCACATTGGGCGGCTTCAAGAAGCGCATTCCAAAAGATATTCCGAGAGATTTTGTGGAGCTTTTTGCTTTTCCAACGTGGATATATATTCGCTTGAAGGGAAAACTGGGACAGGAAGAAGCCTTTGCGTTGGCGCGCGCGATTATTATTCCCTTGGGAATGGCCGTATATGGCGCCGAGTTTTGCCTGGTGGAAGCTCCTCGCACGTGGGAAAATTTCAGGGATTTCGTCGAACTCAGCAACAAGCAAGGCGCAATTCGGTGGAGCAAGGTGGAAATGGAAGAGCGAGGCGATACGCTCTACAAATATCGCTGCGTCTTTTGCATGATCCATGATTTTCTATCAAAGTTGGGGGTCCCCGAACTGACTGAGCCTTTCTGCAGCCTGGACAACGCGCTGTACAATGCGTATGCGCCCAATGAGATTATTTTCCATCGGGGAGGGGTAGGCAAGACAATCGAAAAAGGGCAACCTTTTTGTCAATTTATTCATGAGCGAAAGAACTGAGGTGGAGGCACGAAAATGGCTCAAGAGTCCGAGCTCAATTCCTACACTGATCTTATTGAACGCCAAGCAGAGACATTGGGTGATCACCCGTATATCCTGTATGAGGATAAACGCATCAGTTTCGCCGATTTCGCCGCGGCCACGCGCCGCGCCGCCAACGGACTCAAAGTGCGAGGCGCACGCCCAGGCGACGGCATTGCCATTCTCATGGGTAACTGCCCCGAATACCTATCTATATTCCATGGAATGCCGCGCGGCGGATTCTACAGCGTGCCCGTAAATGTGTCGTTGAAGGGGGAGGGGCTCCGCTACATACTCACCAACTCGGAGGTCAAGTATCTGGTGGTGGACGATGTTCTCTTTGCCCGATTTTCCGAACTCGGCAGCCCTGTGGGCGCGATTGAAAAGGTGTTTGTCCGGCGCACGACGGACGCGCCATTGCCCGCCGGCGCCCTTGATCTGAGGTTGCTCTTCGAAGCATCGGACAACAAACCTGACCACACCCCGGACCCCGACGCGATCACTTATCTAATGTACACATCCGGGACAACCGGTTTCCCAAAGGGGGTAGTGAATCGGAACCGCTCGAGCAATGTTCAGCAGTTCATGATGTTGGCCTCTATCATGGTCAAACCCGACGACGTGCTCTATACGTGCCTGCCTCTTTTCCATGCGAATGCCCTGATACTGACTTCGGGTTTTGCGATGTCGCAGGGCGTGCCGTTCGCATTGGACAAACGGTTCTCAGCCTCGAGATTCTGGGATTCAATCAGGCGCTATGGTGTCACCCAGTTCAATGCTCTCGGCGCAATGATACCAATTCTGATGAAGCAACCCGAGAAGCCCGACGACGCTGACAATCCCGTCCGGTTGGTCAATTCGGCCGCGTGCCCCGCGAACCTCTGGGAAGCCTTCGAGAAGCGGTTTGGAGTCAAAATATGGGAAGCATCAGGAGCGGCCGACGGCGGCGGACGGCTCATATCCAACT
>CAYVDS010000111.1:895-5910 GCA_964450145.1 uncultured bacterium | reverse complement strand
GTCGGTTCGGTCGGCAGACCTAATCCGACCATCGAGTGGAAGCTCGTGGACGATGACGGCAATGAAGTCGCGCAGGGAGAAATCGGAGAGCTGGTGACGAAGGTGGCCGATAAGAAGAGCCGTACGGTGGAATACTATAAAGATCCGGAGGCTTCGGCCCAAAAGGTGAGAGGCGATTGGATTCATTCGGGCGACTTCTTCTATTGCGATGCCGAGGGTAATCTGTACTTTGTTGACCGAAAGACCGACTCGATGCGGCGCCGCGGAGAGAACATCTCGTCCTTCGAGGTTGAAAACGCAATCGAGAAGCACCCTGCTGTTGCGGAATGCGCTGCCTTTGGGGTTCGCTCTGAGCTTGGGGAAGACGAGGTTATGGTCTGGATTAAGCCGCGGCCTGGCTTCAAACTTGACCTGAAAGACCTCGTGAGTCACTGCGCCAACAGCATGGCGTACTTCATGGTTCCCCGCTATGTTGACGTCGTAGACGAAATCCCGCGAACAGGAACGTTAAGGATTCAAAAGGGGGAGATGAAGAAACGCGGCGTGACGGCAAGGACATGGGATAGAGAAAAAGAGATGCCCGACTTGAAGCTAAAATAGAGACGAAAGACGAAAGGGACAAGACGAAAGGGAACTAAAGGAAGAAACGTTCCTTAATTCGGGGACACCTTGCGGCAAGGTGTCCCCGAATTAAGGAAAACAATCCTCAGTTTCTCAGGAGCGAAGGGAAGGGACCTCGGGCGTTACTGCTTTTTCTTGAACCGAAAAATAGTCTCGTCGGGCTTGCTTAAGTGGAGTTTCTCGCGGGCCAGTCTTTCAATATATTCCGGGTTTTCCTCTTCGAGCGCGTGCATCTGCGTTTCGAGTCTTACGCGCTCGGATTCGAGCTCTTTTATTTCAGTCTCCAGCCTTTTTATCTCGTTGCGGTGTTCGATATATTGCTCAAAGCCCGGCTTCAAAATATATGCGCAGCCGGCCAAAATCAGGGCTTCAAGCAGATACTTAGGCGCTTTCTTAAGAAAAGTTTTCATCGCGCGAAAGAGAAGATGTCCTTGCCGCCGAATGCGGCAACATCCACCAGTTCTTCTTCTATTCGACGTAATTGATTGTATTTGGCGATTCTGTCGGACCGCGAAGCCGAGCCCGTCTTTATTTGTCCCGCGTTAGTGGCCACAGCGACGTCGGCGATTGTAGCGTCTTCCGTCTCACCGCTCCTGTGCGAGATGACCGACGTGTAGCCCGCGCTTCTGGCAAGCTCGATGGCCCGAAGCGTTTCGGTGACAGTTCCTATCTGGTTGAGCTTGATGAGGATCGAATTTGCGACCTTTTTCTCTATACCCGTACGCAGCCGGTCGGTATTGGTCACAAAAATGTCATCGCCGACGAGTTGCACTTTGCCGCCCAATGCTCTTGTAAGCGCCCGCCATCCGTCCCAGTCATCCTCGGCCAACCCGTCCTCGATCGAGATAATCGGGTACCGCTCGATGAGCTCTTTATAGTAGTCTATTAAAGCGCCTACGGTCCTCTCCGGCTTCTTTTCCGCTTTCAAGAGGTATTTGCCCGATCCCTTATCGTAAAACTCGCTGGCGGCCGCGTCCAGGGCGAGAAGAACATCCTTGCCGGGTTTATAGCCGGCCGCCTTGATCGCTTCCATAATGACATCGAGCGCTTCGGCGTTAGAGCGGAGGCGCGGGGCAAAGCCGCCTTCGTCGCCCACGGCCGTTGTGAGACCTTTCTTGCCCAGAATGTTCTTGAGGCTGTGGAACACTTCCACGCCTTTGCGCAACGCCTCGCGGAAGCTTTTCGCGCCTGCCGGCACAATCATGAATTCCTGTATATCCAGATTATTGTCAGCGTGCTTGCCGCCGTTCAATATGTTCATAAGAGGGACGGGCAGCAAATGCGCATTAACGCCGCCCAGATACTGATAGAGAGGCAGGCCAAGGGCGGAAGCCGCCGCCTTTGCCGTGGCGATAGAAACCGAGAGGATCGCGTTCGCGCCCATTTTGCCCTTGTTAGACGTGCCGTCAAGCTCTATCATCGCCTGGTCCACCACGGACTGCTGAGTGGCGTCCAGGCCGATGATATTTGGACCGATAAGCTCGTTGACATTCTGGACGGCCTTCGTCACGCCCTTGCCGCCGTAACGTTTCTTGTCGCCGTCGCGCAGTTCAATCGCCTCGTGCTCGCCTGTCGAAGCGCCCGAGGGCGCGGCCGCGCGACCCATCGCGCCGCACGCCAACGATACTTCAGACTCGATTGTCGGATTCCCTCTGGAATCCAGAATCTCTCGCGCTTTCACATCGATGATTGTCGTCATATCGCCCCTTCGTTCCGTCTCAGATCTTGATGTCGATGAAAGCATCTTGCCGGAGTTCCTTTATCCAGTCCTTGTACCGCTGACTCCGTTTGTTCTCGCCGACGCGCTCCTCAATCATGGGCCTGGCCTCTTCAAATGGCACTTTTCTGGCCGGCTTGACATCGAGCGTTTTCAGCAGGTAGAGTCCGTAGGTCGTCTGCACGACAGGACTGACTTCGCCCGCCTTCATGCTGAAGACCACCTGCTCGAGTTCCGGCAGCATTTCGCCCGGGCTTACCTCGCCGAGTACGCCGCCCTTCTCGCGATATGGGCCTTCAGAATATTTCATCGCGATTTCCTCGAAAGCGGCCCCCTCTTCGATGAGGATTCGCAATTGCTCAGCTTTTTGGCGAAGCCGTTCGATTTCCTCCTGCGCGCTTCCGCTCGGAATCTTGAGGAATATCTGGGCCAGTCTAGCCTTCTGCTTCATCACGAATTCATCGGGGTGACTGTCGTAGTATTCTTGCATCTCATTCTCTGAAACGCGGATGCCTGCCCCCACCTCACTCCTGATTGTCTCCTGAACAAGAACCTGCTCCGCCACTTGTTCGCGGTATTCCAGATAGGTGATGCCCTTGGCTGCGAGCGCCTGCAAGAAAATATCTTCTGACGGGAACCTGCTCTTCACTATCTCCACTCGGTTGTCCACGTCTTTCTGATCGGCGACGAGCCCTTTTCGCTTCGCCACTTGCAATATCAATTTTGTGTCTATGGCCTGTTCGATGATCGTCTCGCGCAATTCTTTCATCTTCTTTTTGAGTTCGTCGCCCTGGTACCTCACCCGGTATTCCTGCATCAAAGGCGCCATGGCCTCATTGATCTCGCTGACAAGTATTGCGTCTTTATTGACGATGATTGCGATGCCGTCGATGACGCGAGGGAAAGCGGCGGTTGAAGAGAATACGATTGAGGCGACGACCGCCAGAGCTGCCAGCGGCTGCCGGAGTTTTATTAGAAGAACTCTGTACGGGATGTCTCGCATAGGGAATTTATCAAAAGAATACCATAAAAAGGCGCAGGCGTCAATTATGACCGAAATCTGCCTTTAATCGGGAACACGATGCGGCATCGTGTCCCCGATTAAAGACATCAGTTATCACCGCGTATCTTCTGCGTAGCCGAATCTATCAGAAGGTACATCGTTGGAACGACGACAAGCGTGAGCACGGTCGCAAAGCCGAGTCCGAAGATGACTGCGATGGCCATTGGTCCCCACCACTGGCTGCTGGAGCTTCCCACAACTAACTTAAGCTCCCGGAAGTCGAAGCTGATACCTACCGCCATCGGCACAAGCCCGAGGACGGTGGTGACCGCCGTGAGCAACACCGGCCTCAATCTCACCATGCCCGCGCGCGCCAGGGCCTCACGACATGGCATCCCTTGTTTGCGCAGTATCTGTATGTAGTCGATGAGGACAATGGCATTATTGACTACAACTCCGGCCAGGCTAATGACTCCGATTCCCGTCATGATGATGCCGAAAGGGGTCCCCGTTACCAGCAGGCCGATGAATACGCCGATGAGCGAAAGGATCACCGAGACCATGATGATTCCCGAAAGGGCGACCGAATTGAACTGGGTCACAAGCACGAGCGCTATGAGGAACAACGCGACGATAAACGCTTTAGTGAGAAAGTCGCTCGCCTCCTTTTGCTCTTCCTGCTGTCCAGTGAAGTCCATCGTGTATCCGGCCGGCAACCGTAAGTCCTTCAACTTTTCCTGTACTTCTGCCAAAGCGTCGTTGGGCAGCCTGCCCTCGACCTCCGATTCCACTGTGACGACCCTCTTCTGGTCTTCCCGGTTTATCGAGCCGAGTCCGCTCTCGTATTCCACCGTTGCGACTGTGGAAAGAGGAATCGGCTGCCCGTCCGGGCCAGGCACGGAGAGGCGGAGCACTTCGCGCAAGTCGTCGCGGTCTTCCTCGGCGAGCCTGACCGTGATATCGTATTCGTCCTCTCCCTGCCGGAATGTTCCGACTTTCCAGCCCAACACTGCCGTCTTAATGAAGTTCCCGACCGTTATGGTGCTGAGGTCGAGCAAAGCCGCCCGGCTGCGGTCCACGCGGAACCTCAATTCCGGCCTTGCCTGCTCGTAGTTGTCCCTGAGATCGACAATGCCTTTCACGTTCTCGATGCGTTTCTTCACTTCTCTCGTCAGTTTTGCCAGGACGTCGAAGTCTTCGCCTGATAACTCGATGCTGATGGGTTTTTCCTGAGGCGGGCCATGTTGCTCTTCCTGCACTTCAATTTCGACGCCACTCATGTCCGTGATTTCATCCCGGATTTGTTGGAGCGTCAAACGTGAAGGCTGTTTTCGGTCTTCCATTTCCAGAAAATCTATCGAGATTCGCCCGAGATGCGAACCCGTGGCGGTGCCTCCGAAGAAGCCTCCCGGCCGTGAGCCGACATTCGCGACACGGTGCTCGATGTCGTCGTACTTCTCCAGTCTTTTCTCGATGACTCTGGCGACTTCGTCGGTTTTGTCGAGACTTGTGCCCTCAGGCATCCGAACATAGATCATTGCGCTGTCGGGGTCGGACTTCGGGAAGAATTCAATGCCGTGACCGAACCTGCCATAGAGGAGAGCCGTCACCACAAGCAGCAGCCCGAAGAGGAAGAGAGTTGTACGCGGGTAATCGAGCGACAGGTTGAGCGTT
>CAYVDS010000111.1:0-885 GCA_964450145.1 uncultured bacterium | reverse complement strand
CGTTTGCTCGTACCAGCGGAGAAACGGGTTGGTCTTCCTGGCCTTGCTCAGATCGCGGGTTGCCTTGACTTTCATGAACCGAGAGCACAATACGGGATTAATGACCATCGCCACGAACAGGGAAGCCGTAAGCGTTATGATGAGCGTCTTGGGCAGGTACCCCATGAACTCTCCCATGATGTCGGGCCAGAACAACATAGGGATAAACGCCATAAGAGTCGTTATTGTCGAAGTTATGACCGGCCAAGCCACCTCCGCCGTCGCCTTATGAGCGGCGGCCACGCGGTCCATGCCCTCCTGCACGTGTCGATAGTTATTCTCGACGATGACGATGGCATTGTCCACCAACATTCCGAGCGCCAGAATCAGAGCAAACATCACTACATTGCTGAGTGTTATCCCGAGAATCTTCAAACAAATGAAAGAAATGAGCATGGAGAAAGGAATCGCAAGCGAAACGAATACCGCGTTGAGAAACCCCATGAAAGCAAATATGACCGCCAACACGAGGACCAACCCCGAAAGGACGTTGTTCTCGAGGTCGGAAAGCATGACCCTTATCCATTTCGACGTGTCCATCGAAACGGTGATGTCGACCCCTTTCGGAAGCGTCTGCCGCGTTTTATCCAGAATCTGCTTGATCCGCTCAGTTATCTCGAGCGCGTTCTCGCCCGCTCGCTTCTGGATGCTGATCGCGACGGATTCGCGGCCGTCGATGCGCGAGTAGCTCTCAGCGTCTTTGAACGTGTCACGAATGCGCGCAACATCTGTCAAGTACACTGGATTGCCGTTGCGCACCATCAGGATGAGGTTCCGCGCTTCGCGCGGATCGACAAATTCGCCGGGCACACGCACCTGAAACTTGGCTTCCTGCACGTTCTTGAG
>CAYVDS010000110.1:0-17536 GCA_964450145.1 uncultured bacterium | reverse complement strand
GCGTTCGGCGGTCCCCAATGGTTTCTTCTTCTGCGGGTTCCTTCCGCATTCATCGCTCATCATTCATCATTTCCTGTTGCTCCCCTGTCCCCGTGTATCCTTTTCCCCGTTTGCCCCAATCCTTTTTCCTTTGACTGTGGGGGTCGCCTTTGCTAGAATAATGCCCGTGCCGCTCCGCCTCGGCGGCATCACCCTAACTCTCGCGCCTCTCGGAGGACAACAAGCCGTGGCATTCGAGTTGCTCGACAAGACCGGAGTCATGCAGATCGTCGAGACTTCCTATCGGATTCTCGAAGAGATCGGAATCAAGTTGGGAGAGGGTCGCGTTCGAGACATGCTGCGCGACCACGGCTGTTCCGACCGCGACGGACGAACGCTCATCCCGCGCGAGTTGATGCAGAAGACGCTGTTGAGAGTCCCGCCGAAATACAAAATCTGGTCGCGCGACCTCAGCTACTCAATTGAGCTCGGTGGCTGAGAGGTCTACATCCACAACTTCGGCGGCGCCCCGAACGTAATCGACAGCTCGAGAAAAGAACGCAGACCGGCCACAATGCAGGATGTGGCCGATATGACCCGTCTCCTCGACGCCATGCCCAACGTCCACAGCGTTACTTCGGTGTTCGTTCCGCCCGGCATACCGCAATCCGAGATAAGCGCGCGACTTGCCGCGACCGTCCAGCAGAACACGACCAAACCTATCTATGGCTCCGGCTTGAATTATCCTTACGAGGTCGACGCCGTCAGCCGAATCATGGCTGCCCCAATGGGCGGGATCGCCGCGCTCGTCGAAAAGCCCCGGCTGACCATTTGTGTTTCGCCCATAAGCCCTCTGAAGTTCCCGGCCGCCGTCGCTGCCACAATCTCGCGGGCGGCCGACCTCGGGCTTCCTGTCGGCATACTCCCATGCCCGATACCCGGCGTCTCCGCGCCGATAACGATCGCGGGCGGGCTCGCCCTCCAGCACGCCGAGAACCTTGCCGGCATACTCATCGCCCAGTTGGTCAGGCCCGGCGTCCCATGTCTCTACCACTCGCGGTTGAGCATACCCGATCCGAAGAAAGCAGTCGGCGCCGGCGGCAGCCCGGAGATGGGAATGGCCGGCGGGGCCGCCGCCCAGTTGGCGAAATATCACCATATCCCGTGCGACGTTTACGGGGTCTGCACGAGTTCGAAAACGCTCGATTCCCAGGCCGGCTTCGAGAAGGCAATAAACGGAATCTTGCCTGCTCTCATGAACGCCGACCAGATTTCCGGAGTCGGCATCGCCGAGGACGGCATGTCGGGCGCCTATGACCACGTGATTATGGACAATGAGATTTACGGCGAAATACTCCACCTGCGACGCGGTATTAAGGTGAATCTTGCCACCTTGGCGCTCGATGCCATTTCGGAGGCGGTGGCGCAAAAACAGGAATTCTACACGCTCATGCATACCGTCGAACAGTTGCGGGCGGGCGCGCTCTATGAGCCTGCGCTTGCGCACAGGGGTTACTGGGACGCATGGGAAGCCGAGGGCAAGAACAGTTACGCGGCCAGCGCCGCCGCGCGCGTAAAGGAGATACTCGCCACGCATGAGGTTCCGCCGCTTCCTGACGGCGTCGTGAAGGAAATGGAAGCAGCGATCGAGGAGGCAAAGGCCGCGCGCGCAGAAACGGCATAGGAGGCGAAAGGGAAAAGGTGAAAGGGAAATCCCCATCTTGAGGTTCTCCCGTAATTGCCTTTTTTTTGTAGGGGCGCAGCATGCTGCGCCCTATAATGGCATTTCGCGAGCCTAAATGCCATTACGGGACAGTCTCTCTTAAAGGGGGACGAAGGGGATTTGCGAAAAAAGGAAAAAGACGCGCGCAATATGAATGCGGAATGATGAATGATGAACGAACCGTAGACTGTAAACTGTAAACCGTAGACCTTAGACCGTAAAGCGTAAACCAACTCCTGATTGTTCGTGTAATTCGTTCCATGCGATTCGTGTTCCGATCATAAACTAATTCGAAAGGAGAAATTCGAAATGGGAAGAAAGGTAGGTATTGTCGGGGCGGCGGTTACGCCTTTTAAGGCCCATTGGGCCGAGAAGACGTACTATGCCCTCGCGCAAGATGCTGCCCGAGACGCCTGCAAAGACGCGGGCGTGTCCGTGAAGGAAGTCGAAGCAGTCACTTACGGGATATACAATGATATTTTCCAGCGGACATGCATACCCGAGCACCCTCTGCAAGGGATCATCGGCATGCAGAACAAGTTCGGTCTCCGCGTAAGCAACGGAGGCGCGACCGGCGCGTATGCTCTTTCGGCGGCGCATGCGTACGTGGCGGCGGGCCGATACGACACAATGATGGTGCTCGGCGTGGAAAAGGCGACCGACTGTTTTGATTTCCAGTCGATGTCCGCGACGCCCGAGGTCATCAAGACGATCGGCTGGTCGGGCGACAGCTTTTTCGAGCAAGCCATCGGCTGGACGGCTTCAGACTCGTATGCCGAGGTAGTGCTCGCTTATATGGATGCGCATCCGAACGACCTTAAGCCTGAGATCACTGCACAGATTTCCGCTCTTTTGAGTCAGCAGGTGAAGGGCAACCCGGTCGCCCAGAGGCAGCACGACCAGGTTACGCCCGAGGAAGTGCTCAACTCGCGCATAGTGGTCCATCCGTTCAAGCAGCTCGAAATTTGCGTTTATTCAGAAGGCGCGGCCGCCGTCATCATCGCAGAGGAAGAGAAAGCAAAAGCGATTGCCAGGAACATGGGCGTCCCCGTCGTGTGGATAACGGGCGTGGGCGAGAGCAACGAACACTCCTTCGCGGGCAAGAACCAGAAGGTAATGAACCGGATCATGTCCGACTACCTTGCCGCTCAAATGGCATATAAGATGGCGGGAATTACAAATCCTCTGGAACAGATTCAGGTGCTCGAGGTCCACGATGCGTTTGTGCACCAGCTCGAGATAACGCTCGCCGAAATGGGATTCGCTCCGCTCGGGCGCGCCGATTCTCTCGTAGAAGAAGGCACGATCATGCCCGGCGGAAAACTCCTCGTCAACCCGTCCGGCGGCCTCATTTACTGCGGCCATGCCGTGGGCGCAAGCAACATCATGTCGGCCTGGTCGGCCCGCAATGAACTAATCAAGCGCGGACTGAAGCGCGCAGCCGTTCACGGCACCGGAAGCACCGTCGCGCAGTATGGCGTGGTTCTGGTGTTCGAGAACGAGGCCGTTTGAAAGGGGGTAATGCACAATGGCTAAAAAGATACAGAAGCTGATTCCGGACATTGCGAATCCGCCGGTCGAAGGCCGTATACTGAATATCGACGGCGAGAAATACCTTGAACTCAACGACGCTATGTTCACATTCTATAGGCGCTCGATGGGCGAACTGTCACCGTTCTTCCTCGCGCTGCGCGATGACACAAGAATCGTCGGCGCAAAATGCGCGAAATGCGGCATCGTCCGCGTTCCGCCGATGGCATGGTTCTGCCCCGACTGCGATTTCGCGCCGATGACGCAAGTCGAGGTCGGAACCAAGGGCAAGATGCTTTCCACGCCGCCGATCACGTATTTTGCAAACAGCCTGTTTCAGGAACAGGTTCCGTTCGGCCGCGGCAGAGTGGTTCTCGACGGCGCCGACACTGCGCTGTCAATCAATCTGTACACGACGACTGGCATCCTGGTTCCGGGCATTTACAAGAAAGACACAGAAGTGAAAATCGTGTTCCGCAATAATCGGCTCGGCAAAATCACCGATATCTTCGGTCTGCCGGCCGCAGAATTGAGCAAGGAACAACTCGCAAAGAAGGTTCTATTAGAGAAAGAGATCAACTGGGAGGCCGCTGTCGAGCCGAAAATTCCCGCTGCCACCAAGAAAGCGGAAGCGCAATTCGAGAAAGTCTTCAATAAAACGAAGGCCGTTGTCACCGCACTCGACAAGTGCGAACGCGCGAAGAAGGACATCGCCGGCTGGAAACGTACTATCCTTGTAAAGGCCTCCGGCGGCAAGTTCGTCATGGATATCGACAACGGCACGCTTTCCGTCAAAAAGGGCGGCACGACCAAGCAGGATTTCACCATGGTCGCGCAGAATCCGGAAACCGTTCTGAAAGGGCTGGCCTATGAAGGCTCTTTGACCGAGGCCATCATGAAGGCCGAACTCTGGATCAGCAAAAACGTCGAGTTTATGACCGTCTTCAAACTCGAACGCATGGCCCGCTCCCTCGCCCGGTCAAAGAAATAACTCCACTACTGGGCGTGCGACATGAATGGTGGATCAGGCGACGTCCACTACTTCCCCCTTTGACAAAGGGGGAATGAGGGGGATTTTCCCGATCAAGTGAACTGTAAGGGCGGTTCGCGAACCGCCCCTGCTTTTTCATGGTTTTTCTTCAACAAGAAACCAGAGGGCAATCTTTGTCAACTAAGGATTTCGCTGATTACACGGATTTGGAAAAAGAAAAAGAGAAACATTATTAGCCGCAGATAAACGCAGATGACGAATGTCGACACGAACAACGCCGTAATCGAGATGGCGCAGCAATGTCCCAATATGACCCTTATCGGCAGTGCGACTACCTACAAGGCCATCCTGCAAGCGATCAAGGAATTGGGCACCGGTCGTGTTTGCTTTGGGACTGACGCCCCCTTCCAGTGGCCGCACGTAGTCCGAGCAATGTACGATGCGGTCCTCAACGGCGAGGTGACCGAGGAAGAAAAAAGCCTCGTAATGGGCGGCAATATTTCCCGCATTCTCGGACTGTAAGCACACAACGGGTGGCGCCCACGAATCAGAAAGCCTTCAGTAGCTTGATATCGTGAATCATCCCTTGATTCATGGTTCCGAATCTTTGCGCAGCATCTGTTCGAGTTCCTCCAAAAAAGGAACTTGACCCTTCAAGATTTTCTGTCGGGCGTCGTTCAAACCAAACCATTCAGCCCTGTCAATCTCCGGGAACTCTTCCTGGTTTCCGGAACGGGGCGGCCACTCAATCGAGAACGTATTGCTTTTTATGGCCGCCGGGCCAAAATCGTCCTCAACTACCCAGACATAGACTGTGTGCTTGCTCGACTGTCTCACCGGCGTGAGTGGACGAAAATCGCCTTCGGCAGTGAATCCCGTCTCTTCACGAAACTCTCGCCTTGCGGCTTCTAACGGGTCTTCGGTTGTGAATTCACCCTTAGGGATAGACCATGCGCCGGTGTCCTTCTTGCTCCAAAAAGGACCACCCGGATGAACAAGAAAAACTTCCGGATTTCCCTTGCGAACCCTGTAAACAAGCAAACCCGCGCTTGTCTTACTCATAAGCGCATCCCAAAAGGCTCCGTGGTTTGACCTTCGTTATTTCAATCCGCGTTCCGCTGCAAGCCTCTCGAGCACCTCATTCATGTCCGCAGGCGGAGCCTCAGAGCCCGGTTTCTCCTCCAACTTGATCGCTTCCGCAGGGCATGTCGAGACGCACAGACCGCACCCGATGCAGCGCGCAGGGTTTACCTCCATCACGTCGTCTCTTTCCTCGATTGCGTCAATCTGGCACCGCTCCATGCACGTGCCGCACGCCGTACACGCCTCCGGATCTATTACGGCGCGGTAATACGACTGGAAATAGTCGGCGGGATTATCGAGCAGCTTGAGGCGCCTGAGCGCGCCGCAACAGCATCCGCAACAGCAACAGATGAAGGCCAGTTCCTGCGTATTGCTCGGAGAAAGCACAAGCGCGGACTCTTCGGCCAGGTCGAGCAATTTCATCGCCTCGTCGCTGCTGACGCGTTTGCCCATTCCGTTATCGAGCACATACTGGCCGAATTGCCCGAACGAGAAACACAGTTCGCTCGGCCGGTCACATTTATGACCCAAAAGGCCTTGTTCCTTACGGCAAATGCACTGCGCCATCACGATGAGACTCTGCTTCTTCACGAGGTCACGGATTCGATTGTACGGCGCGACCTTGGGAGCGGCGTCCACCGCTGATTCCACCGGCGCGACACGCAACTGTTTGGTTTTAAGAGGGGCGAACGCCATACCAAGATATGGGAAATACTCTTCCATCATTTCGGCAAACTCACGATCCATGCTTTTTAATTGGAACTCATATATGCCGACAATGAATTGGAAAGGCTGATACTGTGTTTTCTCTTTCTCGCGCAGTCTGAAGATGAGGCCGCGTTTAGCCAGACTTTCAAGCTTTTCCGTTGCCTTTGCCTCAGCCGTTCCGAGGCGCTTCGCAATCTCGCCCGCCGTTGCGGGCCGGGGCTCTAATTTCATCACAAACTCGGCGTCAGCCAGCGTGAACAATTTCTTTAGAATCCTTATCTCAACGCCGCTGTCTGTGGCGGGAAAACCGCCAGGCAATCTGTCCAAAAACTCGCGAAGTCTCAAGTAAACATCCTGACTCATTATGAACCTCCTTCTTGATGTCCTTCCAGAATACCGCCAATTCTCACGGCCATAAACTACTACTTTCGCTTGGCCAAAGTCAAGGGAGCAAACCATGTTTACGGTTTCCAGTAATCTCCCCTATTTGCATATCGTCGCGGAATGTGATGCAATAGCGACTAGTTCCGAACTCACAAGGAGGCTGGCCAATGACAGACAAACTAAGAGCGGGAGTAATCGGCTGCGGTGAAATATCGGGTCTCACGACATGGGGCTTTCGGACAGACCAACGGACGAGCATCCATGCCGTCGCCGATCCGAACACCGAGAGAACCGGGCAGCGGGCGGCTGAATGGGGAGTCGAGAAGACGTACGAGACGGCAAAACACATTTCTACGATGATATTCCCGCAGAGTGGGAAGACGGATTCATACGGTGCGGACAACATTTCGTCGATTGCATTCTCGAAGACAAACAGCCTTCCCTTAGCGCAGAGGAGGGACTGCGAGTCGTGCAATTCGGGCGGGCTGTGTACAAGTCTGCCGAGGAAGGCGTCCCGATATCGCCAGATTCAATCGTCTGAATCGCGTTGTTCCTCTATCCCATCCGCCCCATCCTGACAAAGACGGTCGAGTATATTATATTTGCGTTCCCGAGTAGGCCGACCGATTTTCGCTTTGCGACACCTTCCCCACACGTGAGGAAGGGCAAAATCTTCGGCTTTTCCAGTTTTCAAGTTGACAAACGACAGGTTGGGTGTTAGAATGATTACTAAGTTGGTCAACATGGTGAACTCATTTGGAGCGCTGACGGTAAAACAGTGAAAGTATCCGCTAAAGGCGACTACGCTTGCAGAGCGCTTCTCGAACTCGCGCTCAAATATGACAGCCAGGCCCCAGTGCACATAACGGAAATTGCCGAACGACAGGGAATCCCGAGAAAATATCTTGTGCAGATTCTTATAATGCTCAAAGGCGCCGGACTGGTCAAAAGCAGGCGCGGAGTCGATGGCGGTTATCTGCTTTCCAAGCCGCCCTCTGAAATAACCTTGGGCGAGGTTGTGAGACTGGTTGACGGCCCGATCCTTCCTCTGAAATGCACCGTCGAGGACGAATCCGCAACATGCGAACGGAAGCCTATATGCGGGTTTCATCCTATATGGGAAACGGTGAGAGGCTCCATTTCTGACATTATCGACAATCTCACGTATGAAGAAATATGCAAAAGAACTCACGAAATAGCGCAGATGTACTATATTTGAGTGCCTAAAGCGCTTAGAGTGTCTAGAGTGTCTAAAGTGAAGTGTCTAAAGTGATATTTAGGTGCCTAGAATGACTAAAGTGAGAAGATAAAACGTGCGAAGCTCAGGGCCTCATTCGTCAGCTTTTGAAACTGTAGACGGTGAACTGGCGGACCATACACCGTACGCCACGAACCATGAACTACGAACCATAGACTATGCACCGCGTACCGCAAACCGTAAACCGTAAACTGTAAACCAACTAAAGAGGAGGCAACAACTAAGATGGCGACGGTTCGCATTCCAACTCCACTACGCAGATTTACAAACGGGGCCGAAGACGTGCCCGCAAAAGGTCAGACGGTGGCTGAGGTCATCGAGGACCTCGACCGCAACTATTCTGGCATGAAGGCACGCCTCTGTGATGGCGACGGCAAGATTCGGCGGTTCGTCAACATCTATGTAAACGACGAGGACATCCGCTTCCTTCAGGAACTCTCGACGCCCGTGAAAGAGAGCGATGAACTTGCGATAATCCCCGCAATCGCCGGCGGCGCAGAGACACATATCCGATAGGGAAGTAGGGGCGGCTCGTGAGCCGCCCTTACAGACAGCGCGTCGGAGGTTTACGATAACCGGAATGGAATCATAACATATGGAATTCACCGAAGAACAAGTAAAACGGTACAGCCGGCACATCATCCTCAAAGAGGTCGGCGGAAAAGGGCAGAAGAAGCTGATGCAGGCCAAGGTGCTCGTCATCGGCGCAGGCGGCCTCGGCTCGCCTTCGGCGTTCTACCTTGCGGCTGCCGGTGTGGGGACAATCGGCATACTCGATTTTGACACGGTCGATCTTAGCAACCTGCAGCGGCAGATATTGCATACAACAAACAACGTTAACCGCCCAAAAGTCGAATCCGCAAAGGAAGCGCTCCATGCGTTGAATCCCGACGTCCGCGTCGTTCTGCACAATGAGCGACTGACGTCGAAGAATGCGTTTCAGATTTTCAAAGATTACGATGTGATTGTCGACGGGTGCGACAACTTTGTGACACGTTACCTCACCAACGACGCCTGCGTCATGCTAGGTAAGCCGAACGTGCATGGAAGCGTGCTTCTGTTCGAAGGACACGTGACGGTCTTCGACGCCAAGAAGGGGCCGTGCTACAGATGCCAATATCCTCAACCTCCTCCACCCGGGACGGTGCCCAGTTGCCAGGAGGCCGGCGTGCTCGGCGTGTTGCCAGGCATTATCGGGACCGCACAAGCGGTCGAAACTCTGAAGGTGATTCTCGGTATCGGCAACCCCCTCGTAGGGCGTCTGCTCCACTTCGATGCCCTTACCATGAAATTCCGCGAATTCAAGCTTCGGAAGGACCCGCGCTGTCCCGTGTGCGGCGATGATCCCTCGATCACGTGCCTCATCGACTACGAGGAGTTCTGCGGGCTCAGGCGCGAGAGCGAGTGAGGCGGGCGGCGATGGGCGAACCAGTTCTCTCTCTCCATAACGGCAGGGCCTGCGAATCAGTGCTGGAATACGTGGGCAATACTCCCCTCGTTCGTCTCAGAGGCCTGGAACGCGGGCTTGGCAATTCATCCGTGGAACTTTATGCAAAGGCCGAATGGTTCAACCCGGGAGGCTCTGTAAAGGACCGCGCCGCCCTTTCGATAGTAATGGATGCGGAACAAGCGGGCTCGCTTACCCCGAAGAAGACGATCCTCGAATCCACCTCCGGCAATACGGGCATTGCCCTCGCCATGATCGGGGCTGCCAGAGGCTACAAGGTGGAAATCGTGATGCCATCGAACGCGAGCGAGGAACGCAAACAGATTATCGAGTCGTACGGCGCGAAGATCATTTACTCGAGTCCGCTCGAGGGTACGGACGGCGCGCAGAGACTCGCCCAAGGCATGTACGCCGAAAACACGAGAAGATATTTCTATGCGAATCAGTATGGAAACGATTCTAACTGGCGCGCCCACTACGAAGGGACCGGCATCGAGATTTACTCGCAGACGCAGGGGCGCATAACGCATTTCGTGGCCGGCGTTGGGACCGGCGGCACGATCATGGGAACGGGACGCCGGCTCAGGGAATACAATCCGAACATTAAAGTGATCGCGGTCGAGCCCGCCGAATCACTCCACGGGATCGAGGGCCTGAAGCACATGGCAACCTCGATAAAGCCGGCGATCTACGATGAACGGTTCCCGGATGCCAAGGTGAGCGTGCCGACTGACGAAGCCCACACATGGGTTCACAAAATGGCCAAAGAGTTCGGGCTGTTCATAGGGCTTTCCGGCGGCGCGGCCATTTACGGAGCGTTGGAAGTGGCAAAAACGCTGAGCTCTGGCGTAGTGGTCACCATCTTGCCCGATACCGGGGCGCGGTATCTGAGCGTCCGGTTCTGAATCGCCTTATGCTGAGCATACCGAACAAAATTCTGGACGACATATTCGCCCACTCGAGGGAGACCTACCCCGAGGAGTGCTGTGGTATCCTTGTGGGCCGCGATGAGGACGGGAAACGCATCATCACCGAGGCGCATCGCGCGAGAAACGCGAGCGAGGGACGGCGACACGACCGATACCTCGTTGATGAGAAGAAACTCATCGAGGTAATCAAATTGGTGCGCGGACAGTCCGTGGATGTCGTGGGATTCTACCATTCGCATCCCGATTACCCGAGCCATCCTTCAGGGTACGATACAGAAACTGCTGCATGGCCGGGATATTCATATCTGATTGTTTCGATAGCGAGAGACAAAGTGGTTTCTGTACAATCATGGGTCATGCCCGACGGCGCCAATACGTTCACGGAAGAACCTATCGAGACGAAGAGGCTGGTTTGATATGAGTGAGAAAAGAAAGCTTGGAATGCTGCTCACGACGAGCCCTGAGCATGCAAACACGCAGACCGTCATCAAGATTGCCGAGGCCGCGCTCAGAAAAGGAATCGAGGTGCGCGTGTTTCTGAGCTGCGACGGTGTCCTCAACTGCAATCAGGTTCCGCTCCTCAAGCTGATCGACCAGGGGGCGCAAATCTGCCTATGCCAGCAGAATTTGAACGAGAGGTTTCAGGACGAAGCGAACGGTGTTACACTCGGCAGCCAGTACGACTTGGCATGCAACGTCCGCGACATGGACAGAATGCTCGCATTTTGCTAAAGCATGAAAACAACGACCGTAATTATTTCTCAATCGCCTTTAAAGACACTCCGCGTTGCGGAGGCGCTCAGGATGAGCGTCGGCCTTACACTCTGTGGTGACGCCGTTCGCGTAATTTTCGTCGGCGATGGGGTGTACACATTGCTCCACACCGACCCAACCCGCATCGGGATGCCCGAGTACTCTCGACACGTGATAACGCTCAAGGACCTTGGTCATGCAATCTACGCGGAAAGGGAATCACTCGAAGAACGAGGTCTCGAAAAGATTTCCTTCAAACCCGAAATCGTCTCTCGCGCGGAAGTCACCCGGTTGCTGCTCGAGAGCGATTCCGTAGTCCGATATTGATCCGAGGGTGAAACCGTGAAAGTCCTGCACATTATCCGCAGCAACGATGACCCGCTCGCCCGCAGGTTTATTGACGAGATCGGCCGGTTAGACAACGCCGAGCAGGCGCTCCTGATGATTCAGGACGGGGTATATATGAGGCCAAATGGCGCGAAGGCGTATGCCAGCGCCGAAGATGTTCGCGCTCGCGGGGTAGAGACCGATGTCGAGCTCGTTGACTACGACCGAATCGTCGAAATGGTTTTCGAGGCGGACAAAGTCATCACGTGGTAGCGGAAAGCCGAAAGGAACCGCCCATAATTCGGGGACACGATGCCGCATCGTGTCCCCGAATTATGAGGCACAGCCGTGAATCCGGTCGCTTTCATAAAAGAGTTGTTTTTGGATACTCGTCATGCTACCATAAGTACATGTACCGGAGGATCGACTGGATGGAAAATCAAGAAACGGAAATCAGGATTGACAAGGAAATTGACCTCAAGGGAGAGGTCTGCCCGTACACTTTTGTGAAAGCAAAGCTGGCCATTGAGGAGATGCTTCCCGGCCAGGTGCTTCGCGTCATAGTCGACTATGTGCCCGCGACCAAGAATGTACCCCGAAGCATGCAGAACGAGGGCAACAGCATTCTTGACGTGAGCAAGGTCAATGACTGCGATTGGCAGATCGTAGTACGCAAGGGTTAGTGTACACGGGGAAGCCGTTTGCCATCCATGGGTGAGCTGGGACCTGTTTCATGGACATTATGCTGCATGCTGTCCCCAGAATAGTGAACAAGCATGTTCGACTTCACGGAAGAAGAAATTAAGCGTTACAGCCGCCACATAGTTCTCAAGGAAGTCGGCGGCAAAGGGCAGAAGAAGCTGCGTGAGGCCCGCGTTCTTATTGTCGGGCTTGGCGGACTTGGTTCGCCGGCAGCATTCTATCTTGCGGCCGCCGGCATCGGCGCGCTCGGCGTGCTGGACAACGATGTCGTCGATGTCAGCAACCTCCAAAGGCAGATACTTCACACGACGAATGATATCGGCAGACAAAAAACCGACTCAGCCGAGGACCGCATTCGCGCGCTCAACCCGAGAGTCGAAGTCATAAAGCACTGTGTCAGGCTCAGCAAAAACAATGTCGAGCAGACGATTCGCGATTACGATGTTATAATTGACGGTGTCGATAACTTTCCCGCGCGATATCTCCTGAACGACGCCTGTTTTCTTGGGAAGAAACCGCTGGTCGAGGCGGGCGTTCTCCAGTTTCTCGGCCAGATCATGACGATCGTGCCCGGGCAGGGCCCTTGCTACCGATGCGTTTTCCCGGAACCTCCGCCACCGGGCGCCGTCCCTACTTGTCAGGAGGCGGGAATACTGGGAGCCGTCGCCGGACTGCTTGGAGTCATACAAGCGGCGGAAGCCGTGAAGCTCGTTTTGGGAATGGGCAAGCCGCTCGTAGGACGTATGATAGTATACGAGGCATTGTCAGGTTCATTCCGGGAAGTCAGCTTTAGACCCAATCCGAAATGCCCGTTGTGCGGCGCCGAACGTTCGATACACGAACTTATTGAATACCCCCTCGGATGCGAGGCGGATGTTTCATCCGCCGAAGTGTCCGGGAGATAGCGTTTATCCGGGGACACCATGCGGCAAGGTGTCCCCGGATAAACGCTGTACGGTATCCCCAAACTTGATAACTGCCTAACGGTAAATGGAATCACATGAACGAAACGAACAAGAAACCAAAAGCAATCGCGCTGCTTTCGGGCGGTCTTGACAGCGCGCTTGCAATAAGCGTCATGCTGGATATGGGCGTCGACGTCGAGGCGCTCAATTTCACGACGATTTTCTGCAACTGCGCCAGCTCGAAGAACAGTCAAGCGTGCGGAAGCGAAGCCCGCCGCTTGAGCGGACTCTTCGGAATCAAACTCACCGTCCTCAATGTCACGGCCGAATACATCGGAATCGTCAAGAACCCGAAACATGGACGGGGTTCCAGCATGAACCCGTGCATCGACTGCCGCATCTTCATGTTCCGCAAAGCGAAGCAGTATATGCGCGAGACGGGCGCCCACTTCATCGTCACGGGCGAGGTGCTCGGGCAGAGACCCATGTCTCAGCACATGCGCGCAATGCAACTCATAGAGCGCGAAAGCGGTCTTGAGGGTCTGGTTTTGAGACCGTTGTCCGCCCGCTTGCTCCCGCCCAGCCTGCCTGAAAAGGAAGGGCTTGTTGACCGTGAGAAACTGCTTGATATCAAAGGCCGCAGCCGGAAGCCTCAAATACTGCTTGCCGCCGAAAAAGGCATCACTGACTATGCGTGTCCCGCAGGAGGGTGTTTACTGACCGATAAGTCGTTCGGAAGGCGCCTGAAAGACCTGCTCGCGCATGTCCCCGATGCGGGTGTCGCGGAAATTCGCCTGTTGAAGTACGGGCGGCATTTCCGGCTCGCGGACGGGTCGAAGATAATCATCGGGCGCGATGAGAATGAAAACGACAAGCTCGAACAATTCGGCAAGGACTGCGGCAAGTTTCAGGTGGCCGATTCACTCGGACCGGTAACACTGGCGCCGCGAGGGTTATCTGACGATACGAAAAAGTTCATCGCTTCACTTACCGCTCGTTACAGCCAAGGCAGGAATAGCGAGACACTCTTGATTCGTCATTGCAAGGACGGCGCCGAGAGCTTTATCGAGATTGCGCCGGCAACCGACGACGAATTAGGCCGCTGGCGGATCGACTGAGCCCAGAAAGAAATACCCCGAGAAATGAAACGTCACATTTCTCGGGGCATCATAAATGTTCCCCACACTTCTGACTCGGATTTCCCCCCCGAATCTCGGAACCGCGAAGTTTCGCCGTTCGCTATAACTGGGGCGGGGTGACGACCATTATGACTTCGGCGGTCTCTTTCGACGCATTTTGCCACTGGTAAGGTGTGCGTGCCGCCAAATACATGCTGTCGCCGGAACCCAACTTGTACGTCTGCTCCCCTGAAATCACTTCTATTTTTCCGCCCAGTACGAAGAAGAACTCTTCGCTGTAGCTGACGATCGGTTCTTTCCCCGAGGAATATCCGGGCGGCGCAGTGATCTTGATGGGCTCCATCTTTTTGGTCGTGATGTTCATCGCCAGAAACTCGGTGCTCGACTCCCCGTCGGTAAAGAATTTCCGGCCCTCACCCTTGCGGACCACCGATGCCTGACCTCTCTCGATCGAAGTGAAGAGGTCATGCAGCTTCAACCCGAGTGAGGACACCATCTTCATCAATGACGTCAATGACGGCGAAACCGACCCGGTCTCCACGCGCGAAATGAGAGCCTTGGAATAGCCGCACTTATTCGACAATTCTTCGAGCGTCATCCCTTGCGATACTCTAATGCGTTTCAGTTCCTTTCCAATATCCATCTCTTAACCATCTCCCCTTTTTGCTGGCGCTAGTACATCGCCGCTTTTCTTGAATGAAAGTCCGAAAAGAATAACCGCCCCAACTTCCCCTTTTTCACCATCCCTTGCGTAATATTACTGCTCACAAATCACCCTTCTTTTGTCTCCCATCCCTCCTTTTCTTTAAAGAATACACTCTCTGATCTTTCAATAAGCGTCATCCCTCAAGAAGAGGGCGGAGTTGTGACCGCCAGGACGGCGGTTCTTCCCTTTGCCGCGTTCCGCCATTTGTGAGGGATTGTGGCGCTCAAGTATATGCTGTCTCCCTCGCTCAGTTCATAAGCCTGGTCGCTGACCGAAGCCTCCAGCTTGCCCTTGAGCACAAACCACCATTCTTCGCCGACACGCGCTGCTTTCTTGTCCTCGATGGCTGCGCCGGTCTCGAACGTCCTGATGACCGCCCCCATTTTACTTCCGGCCGGCCCCTGACTCAAGTATTCCAACTTGATTTTGCCGCCTGCGATCGACGAAGATTTCCGGCTGCTTTTCTTGACCACTGATATGTGTCCACCTTCGACGGCAGTGAAAAGATTGTGAAGACTGATACCCACCGCCGAAGCGATCTTCAGCAGCGAGCTTATCGACGGCGACACGGAATCGTTTTCGATCCGCGAAATAAGCGCCTTCGAATACCCGGTCTTTTCCGCCACGTTCTGCAACGTCATCCCTTTTTCCAGACGCATTTTCCTTAGCTTTTCACCTAAGGTCATTGTCTTCGGCCTCCTCCTCGACTTCCACGTGTGTGATGCCTGGCCTCCCGGTTCATCTGTGCCCGCGCTTTCTGTTGAGCATACTGAATCCGGCGTTCATATGTTTGGGTTAACGCTTTAGCCGCTCCCCACTTCGACGGCGCTCTTATTTCACTTACATCTCGTTGCGGAACGATTTGCTCCCCGTGGCCGCAATCTCTTCAAACGCGCACGGGCGTTATCACGCAAAAGGCGACGGCGTTTCCCTTGCCGACGTTGTGGAAGCTGTGCGGGATCGCCGCGTTGAAATAAGCGCAATCACCCTCTTCCAAGGTGTGTTTCTTCTCTCCCAGCGTAAGCTCTGTGCGCCCTTTCAACTGCATTGTCCATATCTCGCCGCGATCGCCCCCGAATTCACTGCCCGTTGTCGCTCCCTTTTCAAGCGTGATCAACAGCGGCTCTATTTTTTTCTCGTCGGTTTGCACCGTCAGGAAGTCAACCTCCACCTTCCCGCCGCCAAGCTTGGCCTTCTTGCGCTCCGATTTGCGGACAACGGTCGGTTCCGCGTCTTTGGCCGGCAGGAATAAATCATGAGGTTTCACGTCGAGAGCCGTGGCGATCTTCAAAAGAGAATTGATCGAAGGCGATACGTTTCCGTTCTCGATACGTGAAATCAGGGCCTTCGAGTAGCCCGACTTCGCCGACACATCTTTGAGCGTGTACCCTCTTTCAAGCCGAACCTTCTTCAAGCGTTCTCCGATGTTTACTTCCATTTCTTTCTCCCTTTTCGTTAACTATCCTTAACCATCTCCCACATGTTTAAGTTCCCCGCTGGAGCGGCCTGTTGCCTTCTCCCGCAAGGAACTTTCTTTCCTTGTTTCCCTCGTGCGGATGTTTGATTAAAAGTTAAACTGTAAACGCGCGTTGCCCGCGTGTCTCTTCACCTCAACCAACTTCCGCGCTCCCGGGCTCGGCGCCCGGTATTCCTCCCTGCTTGCCTCTATTCTTCTTGTTTGTGCTCGCAACGGGCAAGCAATACGTCCTCATTTATTCATAAACCATAACACAAAAAAAATGTTTTGTCAACCATGGGTTGCTCCTATGTAGATTTCAACTGTGAGGCAACATCGCCCGCCCAGAAGCGTCATACGCGACATATTTCCCTGTCGAAAAACGCACCTTTATTGCACGGGAAAATCTTCCTTAAGGTCTGTCGGGCGTCCTTATTCGGCGACACGATGCGACATCGTGTCCCCGAATTGAGCGCGTCCGATTCGATTTGTGTAGTGAACTCATCTCGTATATAATCGTTTCAACAAATGTGGGGCGACTGAGTTTCGCCGAGGCGAACAAGACAAACCTGATAACGTGAAATCATCTGCCTGTGAAATATCCCGCCGTGGCGCGAGACAAGCCGTCGCTGTCGTTGGGGCCGCCATCCTCATTTACGTCGTCCTCCTTATTTACCATATCGCCCCTTATCAGTACAACCTTAGCAGCCTCATAAAAATCGGCGCGGCCAATCCGTTCTTCAACCGGTCAGCGCTCGAACACGGCCTCGTAGTGTTCAACGATCCCAAATCCGGCGGCGACGGCTATGATGGGCAGTTTTACTACTATACGATCAAGGAGCTTTTCATGGGGCGGGGGGGCGTCGCAAACCCGTTCCGTTATCAGCGCATTCTCTATCCTGCTCTCGTGTTTCTTTTCGCTATGATGCAATCGGAATTGCTGCCGCTTTCGATGCTTGCCGTGAATCTCCTCACAATTGCGCTCAGTGGTATTCTTTTATGGGAGATGGCGCGGGACGCGGAGCTTCCGACCGGATACATCCTTGTTTACATGCTGAATATCGGATATCTGATAGCGGTGTTCTATGATGTCGCAACGCCTGTTTGCATAAGCCTTATTGTGGCGGCCGCATATTTCTTCTCGCGCGACAGCCTGTGGGCCGCTTCGGCTATGCTGGCGCTTTCTCTATTGGCCCAGGAGAACGGCTCGGTGGCGCTGGCCGCGCTGTGTCTGTGGCTTGCTGCGAGGAAGAAGTGGCGTGGCGCTTTCACGCTCGCGGCGGCCGTTCTGCCATGGGCGCTCTGGCAGGGGTTCCTGTGGCGCCGTTATGGGGCATCGCCGCTGGTTATGTCGGGACATCACCTGGGTGCGCCTTTCGCCGGAATGGTTTCTCAAATCGCTTCACTCACGCTTCCCGGCGACTGGGTTGGGAATCTGAGGGATCTGAGTGTGTATCCGTTTATGGCGTTTGTTCTTGTGCTTCTCGTTGTGAGCGCTCTCGGAATGAAGAGAAGG
>CAYVDS010000109.1:0-17565 GCA_964450145.1 uncultured bacterium | reverse complement strand
TATCGGGACAATCCGGTTCTCCTTGATGAATGAAAGGGGGACCTTGGAGAGGATATTGGGACTGGCTTGCACGTCTATTCTCTCGCGGAATGGGATGTCGAGGAACTCGCCGACAGCCTTAAGATACTGGGTCTCCGAAAGGTAACCGCTCTCGGTTGCGGCCTCGATGAATCCTATGCCCTTCTCGTGTTGCGCTTGCAAAATTCCCTCGAACTGCTCGCGCGAGAGGTATTTATTCTGGATTAGAAAACTTCCGATTGCTTTGGTTGCAGTTGTTGCCATGATGCCTTCTTCAAATACTGCATCGCGAATATATCCGCGCTGCCTGTAATTTTGCTCTAACGGGCGCAATGAGTCGCGCCTCTTTCTCCTGTTAACTACTTGGGACCGGCCTCGTAGGGCTGCGCATCCGTGGGTTCTGCGTTTGTTTCGGAAAGATCGTTTTGCTGGATGGTAGGCGATTCGCCTATCCGCTTCCGCAATTCCTCGCCCGCCTCGCCTCTTTTCCGGGTAGTCAATTCACCAGCCTCGGCTATGTCAGCCACAATGCTCGGGGTAATGAAAATGAGGAGATTTGTCTTCGTTCGATCGTTCGCCTTGCTCTTGAAAGCCCACCCGACCACCGGAATATCGCCGAGGAACGGGACCTTGCTGATGTTTACGGTGTCACTGTCTTTCATGAGACCGCCAAGGACAAGCGTATGACGATCCTTGACGACCACGGTCGTCTGGGCCTCGCGTTTCCTTTCGGAGAGCACTTCTCCGGTCGAGCCGCCGGCATCAACTCGGGCCACGTCATTCACCTTTTGTACGAGTTCCAGCCGCACCATCCGGTCGGGGCTGATGTGCGGGGTGATCTCCAATATGATGCCTACGTCGCGATACTCGAAGGTTTCGCTTGTGGAAAGAGAGGTTGTCCCGCCAGTATCCTGAAGACTATTGGTGATGAAAGGCACATTATCCGAAATATTGATTGTCGCCTTTTGATTGTCGAGCGTGAGCACGTGCGGAGCTGAGAGAATGTTGACGTCGTTATTGCTCTCGTCGGCATCAAGCTCGATAAACGCCTGTAAAAGGCCGTCCTCGATGTTCAGATATCCGACGGAAAGCCCCGTAGGCGTAACACCGGGAATAAGATTTGCGAAATCGCTGATGTCTGAAGTGGTGTCGGAAACTGCCCCCGCGGCAGTGATGCCCCCGACAATCGAGTCGCCGGTTTCGTTGACGGTCCCGAACAGGTGGTCTTGCCCATTAGGGTTTGCCGCTTGCCATCTTATTCCCAAGTTCCGGGTGTAATCAAGGCTGACTTCCGCAATCAAAGTCTCGACCAACACTTGCGGGCGCATCACATCGAGTTGGTCAATAACTTCCTTTAGAACCATATAGTCCTGCGGTGTCGCGGTGATAATGAGAGAGTTAGTAGTCTTATCGGGCACGATCGAGACTTCCTTGTAAAACGTCCGCACTCCGCCGACCGCTGCCGCCACAGGCGCAGCGCCGGGCTGTCCGGCGGGGGTGGTAGTCGCCGCGAGATTCGTCAACACCTTTGCGACGTCCTCGGCAAGCGCATTTTCGAGCCTGTGGACATGAATGTTGTTCGCTTCGACGGGGGTCGTTTTATCAAGTTCGGTCGCGAGGAAGCGCACTTGTTCCGTATCGAGTTCATTTGCGACCACTATCAGCGAGTTTGTTCGCGCATCCGGGATGATCTTTACTTGCGCGGAAGTAGTGCCTGTTGGCGTGGGTTGCGCGGGAGTAGTGCGGCGAGTGCGCGCTGCTGCGGGCACGCCCGGCGCGGCAGATACACCGGGCTCTAGAGCCTGAAGTATCTCCTGTGCCAGCGTATCGGCCTGTGCGTTGACGAGCGGGATTATGGTGATGATTTGTTCGAAGCCCGGAACGTCGATTTCTTCAATTATCTTAAGCAATCGCTTGATATTGGACGACGTATCGGTCAGCACGATCATATTTGTGTTCGCGTACGCGGCCATACTGGCGTCGCGCGAGATAAGGGGAGTGAGAACGGTGACAATCGCCTGGGCATCGGTGTACTTTATCGGTATCAATTGGGTTATGATCTGATCCCCTTCTCGAATCTCGGCGGATGCGCGGCCCACACTCACAGGGATGCTCTTTTGCGTGGCCGTCCGGCTGGGCACCACCTTGGTTATGGGACCCATCGGCACGAGGGAAAACCCGTTCAATTCGAGGATGGACTGAAAAATGTCATAAGCGTCTTCTTTGGGAACGCGCTTCGGGGCTATAACGGTCACGGTTCCTTTTACGGCAGGGTCGATAACAAAATTCTTACCGGTTAGCCGACTCATGACATCGATAACTTCAAGGAGTGGAGCATTGTCAAAATTAATGGATATTTCATTATTAGCCTCGAGGCTTATCGGACGGCCCGGAGTCGGCCGATATGGAACCGCCTGCTGTGGTGTCGGCCGAAAAGGGGTCGGCTGTCGGCCCGGCGCCCGATAGGGAACCGGTTGCGGGGCAGCTTCCGGCGCCTGCGGAGACGTCGGCTGCGCGCCCGGCTGCGCGGGTGAAGGCGGCTGCGGCGTTTCGGGCGCCGCCTCCTCGGCCACCGGCTCGCCTTCCTCCTCCTGCTGGTTTTCCGGTGGTTGAGATTCTTGCTCGGCAGACGCCGGTTGCGACGGCTCCTTTTCTTCAGCAATCCCAACGCCGCTGGGTCCAACGCACAAAATGACACCCATCGCTACTGCTATCAGAACGCGGTAATTGCCCATCCGATAAGTTCTCCAATCATCTCGACCGCTAGTGACATGGCTCGCCGCTCTTGTTACCTTACCTTATACACAAGTGTTCTGTGCCGACCGTCGCGCTCAACGACCACCCGAATCTCAGGAGAATTCTGCAAGCGCTCGCTAAGACCGAGTACCTCGTCCGCGGAATTAACGCGGATTCCGTTGACGCTCTTTATGATATCACCGGACTGAATGCCTGACTGGCTGGCAAGAGGGTCGGAACCAAGTCCGTTGATCCGCACACCGGCCGGCTTATTGTCGACCGTATTTGGACTCGTGCTGATTTGGCCCAGAAGCTGGCCCAAGCTGCCACTGCCCTCTTGCTTCAATTTTTCCCGGTTAATATATCGCAGATTCTCATTTACCACTCGAATCGCGGCGTCCGAACCGGCCGGAGCCTGGGACTGATGCCGAAAAGCCCCCGGCCTGGCCACACCCGTTTCGCGTGCGAATGCGGCATCGTTGGAAACACTCTCCTCGGTAAACGACATCGCGAGTATCTCGCGCCTGCCCCCTCGTGATATCACGACCTCGTTTTCGCGTATCTCCTCCACCCGGGCGCTGTTGGCAATGAAGTCACCAACTCCGTATGTACCCTCCATCCGGCTTCTCTTGTCTCGGATGATCGCAAAGCTCGAATCTGACCCGGCCCCCGCCACGCTGCCCAATAGTTCCAAGTCCACCGTCTCAGGCAGTTTTTCTTCCGAAACCTTTTGAGCATCGACATTGGCCGAGGAAAGCGCGCCAAAAAGGTTGCTTTTGCTGAGGGATGCATATTGATCGCGAGGCTTGAGTTCGACGGGAATTTCGACAGCTTTTGGGGTTCCTGAGCGCAATGGCTGCGGAGATATCGCGGGAGCGCGCACGAACAGGTGACCGCCAATTTTTACCAGAAAGAATACAATTAGGGCGGTAAGGGCTAAATCGACTGCCCAAAAACCAGCTCTTATGTGTTGCGTTCTTACCGTCAAATGGCGCACCTACCCCCAACGAACGGTTAACACTTTATTATAGACTTTATGCTTGCCAAAGTCAATCAATTTGCGGGGTTAGCAGGGTTATGTTTTGCCCGACGCCTTCATACTATGCTTCACCCTGTCTCTCCGCGCAATGGATCATGCGGCCGGCCATTCAGGGCGTCAGAGCCCGATGCGAGGTGAGGATGCCTACAGGCAGAATGTCTGTCTGTTGCAAACTGTCGTGAAGGAGGCGCGTTCGAAATGGGAGGCGAGCATCCCAAGAACCTCATCTGACAACGTAAGTCTTCTCCCTTTTTCCAGACTTTCCCTTTCGTTTTGTTCCTTTCGTCTTTCCCCTTTCCTTACGAGCCTGTGACCACGCCTTCGGCGCGGTTGTTTGGAGCAAAAACAAATCGAGCCAAACCCCCAAACTGTCAAACTACCAAACCTGGTTTCTTAGGAGCGCCTGACCATGGGGGCCGTGGTTTATTGTGGAAGAAACAGTATGTTCAGTAACGTCATTTTGAGCGAAGCGAAGAATCTCTCTGCTTCTTTCGTTTCTTTCAACCATGAACAAGGAACCAGTTTCCTAGGAGCAGTGTTCGGTCCTTTCGATTATATGCTCTTGGACACGAGGCGATTGCTCGACAAAATAGGCGCTGTAGCCCGCCACTCTCACAACGAGGTCGCGGTGCTTTTCGGGGTGCTCGCGAGCATCAAGTAGCGTTTGCCGGTCAACCACGGAGAACTGCATTTGGAACCCGCCGAGGTCGAAGTAAGTCTTCATGATATTGGTGAACTTTGCGATATTTTCTTCTTTGAAAGCGCTTGGGCTGAACTTCATGTTGAAAACGCTTCCGTTTTCCATGAGGTGATGGTCAAGTTTCGCGACTGATCTGACTGAGGCCGTTGGCCCTCGCCGGTCGCAGCCGCGAGAAGGCGCGACTCCTTCAGTGAGCGATTCGAATGCGCATCGGCCGCTCGGCAGAGCGCCCACTGTGCTCCCGAGGATCATTGCAAGCTCGATAGACCAGATACCCGGGTAATACACGCTGCCCCAGTAATCCCTATGCTTCTTCACCTCCTCGAGGAACACGGTGCAGCTCTCCCGCGCGATTTCGTCCACAAAGTCTTCATCGTTTCCGAATTTCGGCGCAGCGTTCAAGAACATCAACCGCAGTCGCTCGCCGCCACCAAAATTGTTTGCGAGCGCGTCCACAAGCTGAGCCATGGTGACCTTCTTCTCGTCAAAGACAAGTTTCTTGATGGCCGCGAGTGAATCGGCGACGTCGGCGACGCCGATACCCTCAACCCCTGCGAAATAATATTTTGAGCCGCCGTCCGTCAGGTCGAGGCCGCGCTGCATCGCATTGTCAGTGATCGAGGACAGGAACGGGATCGGCCTGAAAAGCTGGTGTCCCATCTCAATCGCCGAGACCGACTGATTGAACTGAGTCATGGCGAAGTGCACCTGTTGTCTGTATGCCTCGAGCAACTGCGAGTAGCTTACGAAGCCTCGCGCATCGCCAGTCTGCGGGCCGACATGGTCGCCGAAAATAGGACAGCGGCCGTCGTGGAGCGCCAGTTCGAGGCACTTGGCGAGATTTACGAACCCGATGCTATGCGGGCCGATCGAGGTTCCGGCATTGCCCATCTCGATGCAGCCGATGTTCGCGTATTCATAGGCGTCGTGTCGTTCGAAACCGAGACGCATGAGCGCCGGAATCATTACTTCATCGTTCATTATGGTCGGCTGGCCCTTGCCGGTCCCTATTAGGCGCGCGCACGCTTCGCGAAGAGCGTCAGGCGAATTCTTATGGAGCCTCACAGCCAGAGTCGGATGCCCGAGGCGCGTGTTGGCGTGAGCGTGCAAGATGAGATACGTTAGTTCATTGGTCATGTCGCAACCGGTTTTGTCTTTCCCGCTCAGCGTGATCGTCACCAGGTTGCCTCTCTTCGGATAGAAGAGCGCGCCTTGCTGCCTGCCGCTATAAAGCCATGAACTTTGCCGCAATCGGATCAGTATGTTCTCGAGTAACTCGACGACATCGAGCCGCGTGAGTGTTCCTGCCTCTATTCCCTTCCGGTAAAACGGATAGAGGAACTGATCCATTCGGCCGGGACAAATAGATATCTCGCTTGATTCCATCTGGTTTGCCCCAAGCAGAAACAGCATGCATTGAAGAGCTTCGAAAAAGTTTCGGGCGGGATGTTCCGGTACCCATCTGCACGCCTCCGCCATCCTCAGTAGTTCGCAGCGGCGTTGCCCGTCGGGTTCACGCAAGGCAAGGTCTTCGGCATAGTCGCCGTTCCGGCGCGCATAAGTTATGAGTCCATCGGTCGCTATCGTCACCGCTTTGTAAAACGCAATCTTCTTCGGCGTGAGCGAATCTTCGGGACATCGTTGCAGGCGCTCGACGTTCCTAATGGCCTCATCCCGTATGTCGCCGAGGCCGCGTCTCAGCACGCGCTCGATGTCGACGATGACATGCCCTATCCCCGCAAGCATGTTATAGGCAAAAATGAGCCCTCTCTGGTGAACCAGATCGTCGTTGTGCGGCTTCATGTGCCCGTAGAAATCCTGCACCGCCTTCGCGCGCCAGTATTTCGCGATTTCCTTCAACTCGGCTATCTCCGCTTCAGTTATATGAACGGGATTGATATTGAAATTGCCGGCCTCTTCCCATGCGTCCTCATCGAGATACGAGGAACAGAGCTCAGGGAAAAGTTGCGAGCCGAGCATTTTGCTGCCGACGTGTCCGGCGAACAATTCGCTTTCGTCCAACAGTAGAGTCACGTTCTCGAGGTAATGCCGGAATGCCTTCGCCATTCGGAAAACTTGCGGCTCACCCTCGGTCTGTTTGAAGCTCTCGGTGAAATACCGCGCGCGCTCGATGCAAATACTGAACGGGGTGTTGAAAATGACATCGCGCCTGCGACAGTTGCGTTCCGTAGAGGGCAGCGGCTGTTCAGCGATGAATCTCACAAAGTCAGTGCCGCCATCGCGAAGGGTTTGCTCCAAAGCTTCAATGAACCTCGATTTTCCCCCGGTTACTGTGCTCCCCGTTACCAACGCCGCTCCTGTAGGATTCATTACGCATCCCCCTTTATGGGCCACTCATCATTCCTTCATTCCGCATTCATTGCTTATCATTAACCTTAACTATTCACTCTTCTCTCTTCTCTCATTCATCATTCCGCATTCATCATTCATCATTTACCTTCACCCTTCATCCTCACCCTTCACACTTCATTTCGTTTGACCATCCCGTAGAATACCAATTCGAGAGCTTGCTTGATGAGTTCCTCTAGGCTCACCCCTATGACTGCCACGTTCTGGCGCTCCGCCAACATGACCAGACCGTCCATCATTCCCCACAAGGCATTGGTCGCCTTCCACGTATCCATTGGGGCAAACTCGCCACTGTCGACCCCTTGCTTTATGGCCCCTTCTATCATTTTGAGGAGTTTGAGCGCTTTCTCGTCGAGCACTGCGCGCATGTCGCTCGGACTTTCGAGCTCTTCCTGGTGCAGGTGTATGAAGGCGAGAATATCAAAGTACTCGGTGTATTCCTTGTAGAACCGGTAGTATGCGTTGGCTATCGCGGAGAGCCGCGCGAGTGTGCCCATGCCGGGCCAGGAGATCGCCTCTTCGGCCATGCGGTAGAAAATGTCTATGCCGTCGGCATAGAGCGTGGCATAAATCTCGTGCTTGCTTTTGAAGTATAGATAGAACGTGCCAGTACTCAAACCGGCGGACTCTGTGATCATTTCAATGGTGGTATTCTGATAACCTTTCTCGAAAAACAGTTTTTTCGCTGATTCGAGTATTGTCCGTCTCCTCTGGAGCTTGTCCTCAGTCGACCTTGCTCTCGGTCCCATGCGTCACCTCGGGCGCTGGATTTCAACGCTATTTGGACTTTGTGAATTCGTGATATATGAATTATATTCAGTTAACACTGTACCATCAGTTCTTCGAGATGTCAAGGGCGGGCTCGGATATGGGTCGATTTAAGCCATAATATATGTAATACCAATAAGTTAAACATGATATGAAATGGCATGTCACTAAGGCGCACGGACATGGAGACTAAATGAACATGATTCATATAATATTTATATCCTCCCTTTCCGGACACGAGGCTTGAATCCTCTGTTCGAAGACGCTATAATAAATGCGATATCTTGGATATCCCATAAATGAAGAGCAATAAAGAGTCTGAAGCCATCACAATTCTTTCAAACGCTTGCGCGCGGAACCTCCCCCTTAGTCTGCGGATCATTGATGATAGAACAGGGACGGAATACCGAAGCCGGTTTCTTATTCTGGAGGAAACGGAGCAGGACGACATACTGATAATCGAGGCTCCTACTTCTAAAGGAAGCCTCGTAATGATGAACCCGGGCCAGAAGGTAAGGGTTTCTTTTTCTTATAATAGGCAAACGCGGTCGTTTTCTGGCAGACTGCTGGGACGCGGGAGGGTGAGTTTGAATTCCGGCACTCACGTCGCATCGTTGGAACTGCGAGCGCCGGATCATATCGCATCGAATGAGAGAAGAGGATTTTATCGTGTATTCTTAAACCATAACTCACCAGTTGCGGTCAACTTGGGTGTGTTGGCGGCCGGGCTAGGCCAGCCATCCAGGGTCCGCGCCCGCGAGAAAGGGACATTGACTGATATCGGAGGCGGTGGCTTGGGATTTCGGCTGTCGGATGGAAAGAGCCTTTTGCTTGGCGTCGGCGTTTGTGTACTCCTGTCTTTTAAGCTCCCCGGAAGTGACGACCAAATCAACCTAGTGGGACGAATATGTTTCAGCCTCCGCAGGTCTGACCTGCGCCAGGTCTTTTTCGGGGTTCAATTCGTGTCCGTCGACTCTGAAGTCGACAGCAAGCGAGCCGTCGATAGAATCTTGCGATTCACGGCCGAACGACAGCGCGAAAGCTTGAACAAACGTATCGAAGGCAAATCATTGACATAGAGAGAAAGGAAACGACAAAAATGAGAAGGGTCGTTGCACTGACGCTGTTAGTGGCGGGGATTGCTGCATTTCTGCTTACGGCTTCGTCGGCGGCAGAGGAATTGGCGCCTTCGCCGCCGCCAACCGTACAGGCAGGCGGTCCGAGCCCGCGTATTGTTTTCGATGCCACCGAACATGATTTTGGCAGCCTCACCGCAGGGCAGGTTGTGAAACACACATTCAGGTTCCGAAACGAAGGCGACGCAACGCTGATCATCGGAGAAGTGAAATCTACGTGTGGCTGCACCGGCACTTTGCTCTCGAAGAACGAGATACCACCAGGGGAATACGGCGACATCGAGGTGACTTTCACTTCGGGCAACTCGAGCGGGCAAAAGAAGAAAGCGATCTATGTTCCATCCAACGACCCTCAGCAACCCAAAGTGGAAATTTACATCATCGCCAAGGTCGTCGTGCCCGTCGAGCTGAGGCCGATGTCGTTGTATTGGTTATCCGAGAAGGGCCAGCCGTCCGCGAGGATCGTGGAACTGTTGCACGAACCGGACGTGAAGCTCAGCGTAACAAAACTGGAGCTTGCGTCGCCTGCCTTCAAGGCGTCGGTCCAACCCAAGAAGAGCGCCGATACGCGCGGCTATGACATCGTAATCAAATACGACGGCACTCTTCCAGTCGGCGAGCACAAAGAAACCCTCACCATACTGACCGACAATCCCAATTATTCGAAATTGGATGTTCAAATCAGGTGTAGGGTGCTGGGAGCCGTAAAAACGGTGCCAGACGTGGTGGCATTAGGGGTCATCAAGGACGGCGCGCTCCCGCCTGTCCGCACCGTGCGTGTTTACTCGACCGGCCAGAAGAGCTTCGAGATAACGGAAGTCAAATCATCGAATCCGCTCCTCAAAGTCGAATTCTCTAAAGAGACTATCCCGAACAGTTATCAGGTGAAAGTCTCGCTGGTTGCGAAACCGCCGGTTGGAGCATGCTCGGAAAAGCTGCTCATCCAGACTAACGACCCGGAGCAGCGCTCGCTCCAGATTCCGGTATATGCGCATGTCCGGTGACTGAAAGCGAAAATCGGGGAACACGATGCCGCATGCCGTAGAAAATTGGGGACACGATGCGGCGTACAGAAGATTGGGGACACGATGCCGCATTTTCTAATTAAAACTCAACCTGAACCTGAAGATAGGCGTAATCAATATCCTTTCCGCTTCCGGACGCCTGTTCAAAGAAGCGGCCGGTGAAGAACCTATTCAAGCCAACAAGCAGGGAAGCGTTTTCGGTGAGCGTGTAAGAACCGACCAGATTAACCTCGGCTCCAACATCTCTGCTAAAACCTGAAGGAACTTCTCCAGCCCGGAAAAAGTGGGCGTCGGCGCTCAGGCACAAATCTGGTAGAGGAGTGACGCTGACACCGCTTACCCAAACCTGCATGCCGCTGGCGCGAATCCCTTCCACGGTCACTCCACTCAGGTCTGGAATTACGCTTGTATCCCCAACCAGATAGTTATCGTTGAAGATGTTCCCATGAAATTCCGCAAATTCGCCGTCAAAGGGGTCATTATCCCCCGAACCCAATGCATAGGCGGCGAACACACGTGGTTCCCACGGCAACGCTAAAGTATATCCGATGTCAAGGTGGCCTCCATAGGCCCTCACGTCGTCTCTTCCGTCTCCCATCGCGTTCTTGACCTTTCCCCATTGAAACCCGGGTTCCAGTTCATAGTCAAACCGCCCAACGTTCCCGGCAAATCGAACTCCCAAATTGAAAAACTCCTGGTCGGAGTCTATGATTTCGAACTCCCTGTGCTGAAAAGGGAATCCCCCTTCATGATAGAGCAAATATCCTTGTAGCGATCCTTCCTTGTAAACGTCGTAGTTTGCATATATCCCCGTCAAGTAAATGTCCGGATCGCCCGGATTCAACTCGGCCATTTTAAGTCCGAGAAGATCGAACCACAGCCGTTCACCGACAGTGGCGTTGAGTTTGACACCGTCCCAACTGAGCCCGTTGTAGAAGTCGTTGGGTCCGAGGAAGAACGTCGATCCATATGTAAAGTCCTGACGCCCCACTTTCAGACTCATAGGCGAATCCGCTATCTTTTCCCACGCGACATAAGCCTGATAGAGATCGATGTCGGAACGCTCGTCAACCCCGCCCCACCTTCCGTACCACTGGATTTGAGCGAACGCCTTTAAACCCATATCGCGGTTCTCCGCAGACCCGTGGAGGCGTGTTCTTTCCAGAAGTTGAGACTCGTCTTCTCCGGGAGCGAAGGCGAAATCGGTAAAATTCTGGTTTTCAGCGAAATCGCCTCTGAGACGGATTTGGCCTCCGACATCGAATGTCCATCGTTCTTCCGCGGGCGCCGGCTCTCCGGCCTGAGGCTGTTCTTTTGCTTCCTCGATGGGAATCCCGGGAGCAGCCTCTTCCACCGCGTCCGCATAACTTCGGTATGTGAGAACGACCAACGTTATGACGACTACTGCAACGACAACTCTAAATACTACCTTCTCCATGATTCTTCTCTTCTTGGTTGTGATTTCCAACAAAGAACCTTGCCGGACAGATTCAAAGTGCTCTTAGCGAACGTTTGCGCCTGCGGCCCTCCGAGCAGCCTGACTCGCCGTCACCAAATACAACTTGAGTTCTTGGATTTGGTCTTCGGTCAGCGAAGCCCTGTAACCCATTTTGCGGACGATTCCCGGCCACACCTCGGGGGAATATTCGTGCGGCCAATAAAGCCTGTGGCAGCCTGTGCATTCGGTTATGGCGATGGCGCGCCCTCGCGCGAGCGCCGCCACGTCAGCGTCACCCGGCGCAACGCCCTCCGCCATGAGCTGTTCGGGCGAAGGCATCATGCCGGAAACGGTCGCGCAACCGACGAAAAGGGTGGTGAGAACCACCAAGATTCTTTTCTTTCTTATATTTTTCACGGATGTCATCGACACTCTCCTTGGAAAGCCGATTCACAGTTTACAGTTAACGGCTTGCAGTCGAATCATAAAGAAGTTCCCTGCTCAGAATTGCCAGCCCACTCCGAGATTGAAGGCATCTCCGGGGTCTTCGCCTTCGCTGTCTCGGAATTGATAATCGGCCTTGAGAACCAGATTTGGAAGAAGGTAGAAACTTGCGCCGAGCGTCCATTCGTTTCGGTCTCCATCGGGATTGCTCTCGACGCCCGAGGGCATATCGTGTTGCGTATCAAAATCGTCATATCTCACGAAGGCGACCGCGTCAGACCTCTCGAGTTTGTCCTTCTTCCATGAGGCGGGCCAGAAATGGTACGCGCCTTCGAGATACCATCCGAAAATCTCCTCCGCCGTGCCATTTCCGATTTCTTTCGCGCCGTCGATGTTCTCAAACACCACTACTCCGCGGAAGTCAAAGTCCGAAATTGTGTACTCGAAATCCGACGAATAGATTTGAATGTCGCCGTCGACATCAGAGTCACGTCCTCTGTTGCCGTTGTCGAGGCCGCCTGCGTACATCGAGGCTCCCAATCGCAATGCCTGACCGTAGCCGACTGCGCGCGTCGCAAAGGGGTAGTAGTCCAGCCGAGCGGTAAAGGCGGGCTCATGGAGGCTGGGGCGTTCATGGAGACGGCCGTCGCGAATTCCGTTGAGGTCGTCAAAGCCCGAGCCATCAAGTCCGCCGACGACATACGCCTCGTACTGCAATGAGGGCGTCATGTTCCCGAAAATTCCGGCGCCGTCTGAGGACCATGTCGTGGGTATGACAACCCTGTCAACGGAGGGCCGCTCGACTCCGTAAAATGTCGGTGGTTCGTGTTTCTTGTTGATTATGCCCAATGGCGTGAGAATACGGCCTACGCGCACATTGAGCGGGTCGGAAAGCAAGAAATCGAGATAGGCTTGCTCGAACAATAGCTCGCCGTCGCTCTCGCTCGACACAAGCGCATGTTCAATCTCAGTCTCCGAGTGGAATTTGATCCAATCGCTGAAATCATATCCGAGGTAGAGAACTATCCGGTGGATGTCGAACTGATCCTCGGACGGGCCCTCCTCGAAATTGGCATGAAACTCGCCGTAGCCCCCGATGCTGAATTTATTGACCCACGACTCGGAATCCAGCAGCGGTGAATCGCCGAGTTCATCCATTTGCGCGGTTAAACGTGTCAGTGTCTCATGTTCCTCGCTCGCGACGGCTTTCTCCGCCTCGCGCTCTTCTTTCAACGCCCTCACTTGTTCGGCAAGCTCCCGTACAGCCCGCTCGAGTTCCTCGATTCGTTTGTCCCTGAAATCGCCCGAATCGTTTTCCGCTATTGCGCACTTTGAGACGGCAAATAACAGGAACGCAGCAAGCAGAAAACCAAACCCGTGTTTTGTTTGCACTTTTCGACCTCCTTCTACCAAAGCCGGTTTTGATGCAACCCGCCACCTTCGTAATGCCACGTGATTGCGCATCGGCTACCCCCATTGCCAATCTGGAAACAGGACCCCAGTATCACCATCTGCAACTGAGACACAGTCTCAATAATTGCTGAAATGATACATAACCCGGGAACCATTGTCAAGCTTTTTCTTTCAGCTTCTTCCTTCAGCCAACGGTTGCGCCCGGAAACCGCCTCGCCGGTTCAATGCATAGTAGTAGACATTCTTGATTTGTTAGCGGCTCGTCTGGTAGTATGTTAGAGTGACACGGTTGAAGGTTGGCGTCGCAAAAGCGCAAGCACGTCAGGCTCCCGCAGGATGCTGCTGACGGAGGTTGGAAGGTGAGAGACCATGTTAAGTAACAAGTTGGGGCACAAGCTCGACAAACCGCTTGCGCCGATAGCACGGTGGCTTGCGGGATTGGGAATTTCACCGAATATGTTGACCATCGGGGGCGCAATTACGAACACAGTTGCAGCCATAGTGCTCGCCTACGGCCATTATCGCGTCGGCGGTGTCATCGTTCTCATGGGCGGCGCATTCGACCTTCTTGACGGCGCGCTCGCGCGCGTAGTGGGGAAACAAAGCGCTTTTGGCAGTGTGCTCGATTCGACACTCGACCGCTACTCGGATGCGCTTCCCCTCTTCGGACTCATGCTTTACTATTCAGGCTGGAATCCCGCCGAGGGCGCAATGAGATTTCGAGATATGGTTCTCTGCGGCGTTGTGATTCTCGGCTCGCTAATGGTGCCGTATGTGCGGGCGAAGGCGGAATCGCTCCTTCAGCGCTGTGATATCGGCCTCGCCGAGAGGGCGGAGCGCGTGATCATCTTCGCGGGCGGTCTCATAGTCAATGCTGATGTCGCAGCCCTTTGGATACTCGCAGTCCTCACCCACTTTACAGTTATCCAGCGTCTCCTTTATGTGCGGGCCCATCTCCGCGAAGGTCCGGAGACTCTCGAACATGCCAGCCCGAAAGGCAAAGAACTTACCCCCTCGGATGCCAAGAGCAAACTCTGACGGCGGAGCGCAGCAACCGGAGGCGCCTTTGAGAACCCCTGATTTTGTTGCAGTCGGGCACCTTTGTTGTGACCTTATGGATGACCGCCAGATACTCGGGGGTTCCGCCTCGTATTCCAGTCTCACGGCGCGACGACTGGGTCGCAGCGTTGGTATTGTTACGGCGGTCGCGCCTGATTTCCCGTTTCGCAGAACGTTCGAAGAAAATTCGATGAGCATATGCGGCGCACCCTCGACTTCGACCACTATCTTCCGGAACACGTATCGGGATGGCGCACGTGAACAATTCATCCGGAGCGTGGCCGCGCCGATTCACGCGGCTGACGTGCCTGAAGCGTGGGCTGCTGCGCCGATTGTGTATATTTGTCCCATCGCCGACGAAGTCATGCCGGGGGTCCTGGTGCGATTCCGAAATTCCATGATCGGGATAGGGGCTCAAGGTTGGTTCCGCGAGTGGGATTCGACTGGTCGAGTGAAGAGAAAGAAATGGGCGAACGCCGCTGACGTGGCCCGCTATGCCGGCGCGGTGATATATAGCGAGCTTGACACTGATGAGCCCTATGCCCTCGTCGCGGATATCGCGGAGCATACACCGATCATCATCGTGACACAATCGAGCCGGGGGGCGGAACTGTTTCTCAAGAGCGGGAGAGTGCATGTGCCGGCATATGAAATTGAGGAGGTCGACCCCACGGGCGCTGGCGACGTGTTTGCGGCGGCGTTCCTTGTCCGCCATCATGAATGCGGCGACCCGGTTGAGGCGGCGAAGTTCGCGTGTTGCGCGGCGTCATTTGTCTGCGAAAAGGAAGGGACGGAAGGAATTCCTACACTCGCGCAAGTAGTTGAGCGTAAGAGGAAGTACGACGAGTTGTATGGTTGACCATGGGAAAATAGGGACAGACCCGCAACAAAGGGTCTGTCCCTATTTTCCCCGGCATAAACTCTGTTTGTTCAGTTTTCAACCAGGAACCAGGAACTACAAACCAAGAACCTATTCTTTCGACAACTGAATCTCTTTCCCGCAATGCGGGCATTGGACGTTAAGAATAAGCGATTTTGCGACGTCGCGCAAGATGTTGTTGCAGTCCATACAGACCTTCTTGCCACCCTTCAGCGGCACCTTGAAAGCCGATAGGGGTTTCTTGCAAACGTCGCACATGTCCCCTGCCGGCGCTGCTTGAGGTGACGGCGGCGCTTGAGGACGCTCGGCGGCGGGAGGCACAGGCTTTGCGGGCTCGGGAGCAGGCTCGGTTTTCGGTTGCGGCTGAGCGACGGGAGCGGCCGGCGGTTGAACTTTCGCGAGCTGTGAACGCATTTCAGAGGCAACCGGAGCGACCCGGTCGATCAAGGGATTTTTGTGTTCCTTCTTCAATCGCGCGGTGCGTTCAGCCTTGTACGCGTCGTAACACGACATGCAGAGATATTCGGTCGGGCTGAACTTATATCCCTGCACTGTGTCTATTGATTTGTGGCATCGCACGCATTGAGTTAGCATGGTCTTCCCCACCCCTCCCGGACATGGGTTTGAGCAAACCGCCAAACGGCGACTCTCTGAAGAAACAAGCGTTCGTTCGAGTACGCCATGCCGGGAAATCGGGGACACGATGCGGCATCGTGTCCCCGATTTCCCGGTTATTCGCGCAACTGGTCGAGACTGTGCCGAAGTTTCTCAGCCTTCTCAATCAGTTCTTGCTTTTTCTGGCGTGCTGCACTCACTACGTTTTCGGGCGCTTTTGCGATGAAATTGTCGTTCGAGAGCTTTGTGTCGTATGCGGCTATTTCGGATTGCACGCGGCCAAGCTCCTTACCCAGACGCTCTCTCTCTTTGGCGATATCGATTATGCCCGCCAGAGGCACATGCAGTTCGATGCCGGGCAGGAACGCGCGGGCCGCAGGCTGCGGGATGGGGGGCTCCGGCGCTATGACGATTTCGCCGCAGCGCCCCAGCGCCGAAACATACCGTTGGTGCTCGCGCAACAAGCGCGCCGACTGCTGATCCGCTGTCTTAACTATCGTCGTGATTCGCTTTCCCGGGGGCACGCTCATCTCGCCTCTGATATTTCGAATTGCGTTGACGACTTCCTGGAGCAAACGTATCTGGTCTTCGGCCCCGGAATCTATGGCTTCGTCGTCCACGGATGGCCAGGCGCTTATCATTATACTTGGTGTTTCATGGTTGTTGAGGGATTGCCATATCTCCTCGGTGATGAACGGCATGAACGGGTGGAGAAGCGACATCGTGCCCGACATTATGGCTGTGGCCAGTTGCGAGGCGACTGACTTGGACTCCGGGCCGCGCTCGCCGCTCATGCGTTCTTTGATGAGCTCGAGGTACCAGTCGCAGTAATCGTGCCAGAAGAAGTCGTAGATGGCCGATATCGCATCGTGCAGTCCATATTGGTTGATTCCTTCGGTAACGGTGCGGACAGTGCGGTAATATCGGCTCTTGATCCACTGGTCAGCGAGTTCCTCGACCGGCAGTTCCGCCACGTTAGCGGATTTGTGGTTGAGAGAAGTCTCGTCGAGGCTCAACGCAAGATAGCGATAAGCATTCCACATCTTGTTCGAGAAATTGCGCCCCATCTCGAAGCGGCTCTCGGCAAGGTTGATGTCCTGTCCGTCCGCCGCCAGCATCGTCAGAGAGAAGCGCACTGAGTCGGCGCTGTATTTCTCGATCATAAGGACAGGATCAATTCCGTTGCCCAGCGATTTGCTCATCTTTCGGCCGATTTCATCGCGCACCGTGCCGTTAATATAGACATCGGCGAACGGGATATCGCCCATAAATTCCAGACCTGCCATGATCATCCGCGCGACCCAGAAGAAGATTATCTCTGCCGCGGTCACAAGAAGTTGAGTCGGATAGTAGTATTTGAGCTCAGGCGTCTTTTCCGGCCAGCCCATTGTGCTGAACGGCCACAGCCACGAGGAAAACCACGTGTCGAGCACGTCGTCATCCTGCCGGATTCTGGCCGACGAGCATTTCTCGCATTGTTCGGGCGCTGCGCGCTTCACCATTATGTGGCCGCACTCTTCGCAATAGTAAACGGGGATGCGGTGGCCCCACCACAACTGCCGCGAGATGCACCAGTCGCGGATATTTTCCATCCATGAAACGTAGACTTTCGTCCATTTTTCCGGATAGAACTTGATTCGACCGTCCACGACAGCTTTGAGCGCCGGTTCGGCGAGCGGTTTCGTTTTCACGAACCACTGCTCGGAGAGATAGGGCTCGAGGATAGTATCGCACCGCTGGCAATGGGCGACGGCGTGGGTATGGCGCTCCACCTTCTCGAGCAGTCCCTTTCGTTTGAGTTCCTCGACAAGTTCCTCGCGGCAGCGGAACCTGTCATATCCTCTGTAAGGGCCAGCGTTCTCGTTCAGAGTAGCGTCCTCGTTCAGAATATTCACGAACTGGAGATTGTGGCGCCGTCCGATGC
>CAYVDS010000108.1:0-17634 GCA_964450145.1 uncultured bacterium | reverse complement strand
TGTCCGCATTCGAGTGACCTTATCGTTTAGTTGGGGCGGTTGCGGAAGCCTGAAGTGTCATGTGTGAAGCATTGTGCGCATATATATACCACAGCCCGGAATTGTTGTCAAGAGAAAAATTCATTTATGCTGTATTACTTTCAACTGAGAAACTGATTATTGATGGTAATCGCCTAACACAAAGGGGGAAGAAGGACAGGAACAGGGGGAGACGAGAAGACGAAGGAAGAAAGGGGAGGGGGCACGCACATTTCCGAGCTCAACTGAAGACACGGAACCGGGGTTTCGGCTTTCTTGCTTTTTCGGGTTGAGTATGGTATGTTGATTATAGGTTATAGGTTATTAGTGATGCGATGCGGGCTGCGAGCGTGAAGGGTGCGGAGTCGGTTCGGCGGGGGATGTGGAGAGACGATGTCTGAAACCTCAACCAAAAAGGGCGCCCATCGAAATATCGAGAGGTATGCATGTCCTCCCTTTTTTTCTGCGCGCATCACGAGCGGCGAGACCGTTGACGAGAACGCCACCGTTGAAAACCTGAGTCTGCGCGGACTCAGCGTGAGGACATCATCCCAATTCGCTGAGGGTAGCGCGGCCGAGGTCGAATTGAAGAGCAATTACGTGGCGCCGGTCAAAGTTTACGCCCGGGTCCGCTGGGTGGCGCAGCCGGAGTGCGAAGGTTCATCGCATGCCGTAGGTTTCTTGATACAGAAAATCCGCTTCACGGACTGCTTCCGGTTCATGAAACTCATTGCTCAGGTTAAGAAGGAACTGTGGTAAACTGGATATTGTTTCCCCAAAAATGGGGGACACGATGAAGCATCATGTCCCCCAATTTTGGTGTGTTTCTGCCTCGCTTGACCGTGTGACAACGTGGTCGAATGCTCAGAATGACAGTTTTGATGAAGTTGTTGTACGGAATAGCATTTCGGCAACACGCCGTAACCTATGGTAGACATATGGTCTGGAAAGAGGGGAACTCCGGTAAATGCAGCCTGCTGAGGACATAGCAAACGCCGTGTTCGCTTATGACGGACCCGAGAGGCGAACGTCGCGCCGGTCGGAATTCAGTTATCCTGTCCGGGTCCGGATGTCATCGCCGTCCGGTGAGAGGCAGGAGCACTATTCGCAGACGAGGAACATCTCATCCGGTGGCGTGCTTTTCGCATATTCGGGAACGCTCAGCCCAGGAACCGAGGTAGACGTGGCTATCGCGATTCCGCCCGCGTATTCCGATTTCATGCCGGCGACCCAGCTTGATGCGACGGCCGTCGTCATCCGCTCCGAGCCCATTGCTGATGCAAACGGGTGGCTTACCGCCAACGTCGCACTGAAGTTTCTCACCAAACCTACGCTCTCCGCCGAACTCTCCATGTTTGACTAAGATCGGTTTCTGGTTTCAAGTTTCAGGTTTCAGGTTAAGTACCGAAGATAACATGTCTACGGTCTGCGCGCACACGAATTTGGGAAGAGAAAAGGAAGAGGAAAAGAAGAAGGGTTTGGGACCGCCGATGAACGCCGATAAACGCGGATCTTGGGAAAAGAAGAAGAAGAAGATCACCACAAGAATTAGGATTTCAAACATGAGTAGTGTTCTGTCAACTTTGTTTTGTCGGTTCCCGTAGGGGCACGGCGCGCCGTGCCCCTACAAAAACATGCGCGCACACTTGCAGGCTCAAGTGTGACATGACAGTAGTACAGGAAGCTCCTCTTTGGCCTTTTCTCGACCAGAAACCTGAAACTTGAAACCTGAAACCTGAAACCACTCTTTAGTCAGGATGGAAGTCGGAGGTTGTGCTCTTTGATGAACTTCAGAGTCGCGGGTAACTTGTCGGAAGTCATCTCGAGCGTCATGAGAGCGTGGACATTTTTTTCACGAAGCAGCCGGTAGGTGCGCGAGTAATCAACGTTCCCTTCGCCAAAGGCGAGATGTAGATCGTTTTGGGCATCGTTGTCATTGATGTGGACTTTTACGACGTATTTGCCAAGGACATCGACCCACTCCTCCAGAGGGACGACCGAATAGACGTTCACATGGCCGACATCGAGACAGATTTGCATGTTGGGCGAGTCGACCATCTCAATGACTTTCCGCAGGAAATAGGGCGCGTTCAGAAACATGTTCTCGATCGCGATCGTGATCCCGAGCCTCCTCGCATGGTTGACGACAGGTCTCCATGTCTTCATGCTCGTCTTGAGCCACACTTCGCGGTAGTCCTGAGGTATGAGCGGGTTCAGCCCGAGATGGAATACGACGATTTTTGCCTTGAGCAGCGCGCTGATGTTGAGCGACCTCATGAAGTTGAACTTCGTGTAGTCGCGGCTGATGGTGTCCTGACTGCCGGGATTGAGGTCGAACAGCGGGCCGTGGACGCTTACGCCCACGCCTGCGGCTTCGAGCTTTCCTCCCATTGCCTCGACTTCGGCGCGGGGGAAATTGCGAATCCATTCCGTATCGTACATCATTACTTCGACGTCGAGACCGTTCGCCTTCAAGAACTCGAGGTTTTCTTCAATCGCGTCGAACGGAATGGTGACGGCGTAGCGCGAATTCTCCGTCCGCCTCTCGTCACCACGTCTTTTCAGGCCTGAATGCGTCCCTGATAATTTCGATTTTTGGTTCTTCCTCATCATCCGTTACCACCGCGACCACGTCGAACCGGCATTCCGATTCATTGGCGCGGTTCTTTTGCAAGTACCACCGCGCGGCATTGCAGAGCCGCTTCCTTTTGCGGGCGACCACGGTCTCCTGAGGGAGCCCGTATTCGATGGAACTGCGCGTTCTGACCTCGATGAAGACGAGACACTTACCGTCTTGCGCCACGATATCGATCTCTCCCGCAGGTGTGCGGAAGTTGCGCTCCACGATTTTGTATCGCAGTTTCATCAGAGCGCGGGTGGCCCAGTCCTCGCCTTTAGCGCCGCGCTCGATGTTTTCCGCGGCCAAAACGCTACTCCTTGTTCAGAAGGAACAGGCGGATTTCGCCGAACAGGGTTACCTGCCGCGCGGCGACCTCCTTGAGCCTTACGAGTTCCAGGAGCGCCAGGAAGGTCGCGATCAGCAGAGTCTTAGTCTTAACCCCTCCCTCGAATATTTCATCGAGCAGTATGTTGTTTCTTTCGCGGAGCCTTTTCCTTATCTCCTCCATCTTTTCCTCGATGCTCACATCTTCGAGCGTTATTTCTCTGAATGGTTCTACTGTGGCGTATTCCAGCACTCGCTTGAAGGCCTCGAGGAGTTCGAACAGAGAGACGTCGAACAGGGGTTCACCCGTCTCGGTGTCCACGGCCTCTCTGAAATTGCGCTGGTAGATGTCGCTTTCCTTGGATGCTTTCTCATCAAGATGACCGGCGAGGTCTTTGTATTTCTTGTATTCGAGGATTTGCTCGATGAGCTCGAACCGAGGGTCTTCCTCCTGCTCCTCCTCGCCTTCCTGCGTCGGCAGAAGCATGCGCGACTTTATCTCTATGAGGGTGGCCGCCATCACGAGGAACTCGCTGGCGATTTCGAGGTCGAGTTCCTTCATCATTTCCAGGTATGCGATGTATTGGTCGGTGATTGTGGAAATGGGGATGGCATAAATATCCACCTCGTTCAGCTTGATGAGGTGCAGAAGCAGGTCGAGAGGCCCCTCGAAGTTGCTGAGCTTGAGCTTGTATGTCATATCCGCATCGCCTTTCGGACTTCCGCCATGGTCGCCGCTGCGGTTGCGCGCGCTTTTTGCGCGCCTTCGGCGAGTATCCTGTTAACATGCTCCGGGTCGGCCGCCAACTCGGCGCGGAGCGTCCTGAAAGGGCGTAGCGCGTCATTCAGAGAGGTTGCCAGCGCTTGTTTGTTCTCGACGCAACCGATTTCGGCGGTTCGGCATTCGCGGTTTACGCGCGCCACCCATTCTGGTGAACCGAATATCTTCTGGAGGTCGAACACGGGACAGATGTCAGGATTGCCCGGGTCGGTTCTGCGTTTTCGGGCGGGGTCGGTAAGCATAGCCATCACTTTTTTTCGCGTTTCCTCCTCGGTGTCCGAAAGCAGAATGGCGTTGTTGTACCTCTTGCTCATTTTTCTCCCGTCGGTTCCGCGAATAAGCGGAGTCCGGGTAAGAAGAGCCTGCGGTTCAGTGAGAACTTCGCCGTACATATGGTTGAATCTTCGCGCGAGTTCGCGCGTGAATTCGAGGTGCGGAAGCTGGTCCTGTCCGACCGGCACGGCGTCGGCCTTATAGACGAGGATGTCTGCCGCCTGAAGCATTGGGTAGCCGAGAAACCCGTGTGTGGCGATATCGCGATCTTTGTATTCCTCGAGAGCTTCTTTATACGTGGGGACCCGTTCGAGCCATCCGAGCGGCGTAATCATGGAAAACAGGAGATAGAGCTCGGCGTGCTCTTTCACGTGCGATTGGACAAAGATGACGCTTCTAGCCGGGTCCAGACCAGCCGCAAGCCAGTCGAGAACCATCTCGGTAATGTTGGACTGAACGGTCTCGGATTTCATGTACTCGGTTGTCAGCGCGTGCCAGTCGGCTACCATATAATATGTCTCAGCGCCTTCATCCTGCAGGCGCTTCCAATTTGCAAGCGCACCCAACAAATGACCGACGTGAAGTTTCCCGCTCGGGCGCATGCCGCTCAGTATTCTCATTCTCCCCATTTATTTCTCCCTACTACGATAATTCGGGGACACGATGAGGAAAATTGGGGACACGATGCGGCATCGTGTCCCCAATTTTCTGCCCTCCGCATCGTATCTCCGAATAAACGCCATGCTGCGTCATATCCCCGACTTGCATTTCACCCAACTTCGTCGTAGTGGCGCTGTCTGAACTCCACCCCGAGTTCCTCCCGCGCCAGTTTCTTGCATGCTTCGATTTCAGAAGGATCAATATCGAGCGCGGTCACGCTAACGTCCGGTATGTATTTCTTACATTCACGAATGAATTCGAGCACCGACGAGAAGGTCTGTGGCCCGAACCTTGGCCTGCACAGGTCGAAGTATTTCGCTGAATCCGAACTGTTCAGGCTGATCGAAACGGAATCGATCAGGCCCTCTAGCTCGGGCACGATGTTGCGCCCATAAATGAGATTGGCCTGTCCGTTCGTATTGACCCTTACCTTGTACCCTCGTTCCTTCAGATATCTCGCAACCTGCTTAATGACGTCCAGCCTCAGAAAAGGCTCGCCCAAGCCGCAGAAGACCGCTTCTTTGAATGGGCGCTTCTGTTCAGTTGTGAGACCGCGAATGATTTCCTCGGCCGACGGGTCTCGCTTAAGCGATAAATTATGTCCTTTCACATACGGGCTTTTGAATCGCGTGCAGAAAGAGCACTCGTTCGTGCACGCGCCCGTTACGTTGATATAGAGCGAGTCCCTGATAGGATACACAATAACGTCGCCGTTCTCGCTCAGAGGCAACCCGAAAAGTTGTTTGGCGTTCAAGGTGGTGATGCGGTCGATATCCTCCATGCTCAGCCCTTTGACACGCGCTAGTTCCTCGGCGACAAATCGGACGAAAGCCGGTTCGTTTCTCATGCCTCTCTTCGGCTGAGGCGCCAAGTAGGGGGCGTCGGTCTCGATGAGCATTCGCTCGGTCGGAATCTGCGATGTGACCGAGCGAAGTTTCGCCGCGTTCGGATAGGTCAGAGGGCCGGCCATCGAAATATAGAATCCCCACTCGAGTGCTTCACGGGCAAGCTGGACATCGCCTGAGAAGCAGTGCATCACTCCGCCGACGAGTTTCGAGGCGCGACGTGACAGCATTTCCCGCACCTCGGCGTGCGCGTCGCGGTCATGCACAACGACAGGCAGCCCAAGCTCTTCCGCCATTGCCAACTGGGCCTCGAACGCCTCATGCTGTTTTTCACGCGGGGAAAGATTGCGATAGAAATCGAGACCGGTCTCGCCGATGGCGACGACTTTGGGATGTCGGGCCAGCCGGCGCAATTCGTCCATTGCGGAGGCGTCGAGCGAGGAGGCGTCGTGCGGATGTACGCCCACGCTTGCCAGCAGCTTACCGCTCTGTTCGCAGAGCGCGACGGCGCGCCTGCTCGACTCGATGTCGAAGCCGACTATAACAACGTACTCGATTCCCGCCGCCTCGGTGTTATCGAGAACCTTCGACCAGTCTCCGGCGAATTCCGGCATCTGCAAATGCGCGTGGCTGTCAATCACGTTTTCACCTTCGGGAAGAGAGCTTCCCCCGGTTTCGTCACCGTGCCTTCTCGAAGCAATCCCCACTTGTCTGCCTCATCGAATGTGACGGCTGCGAAATTGTCGAGGCCGAGTTGCGACCACATCTTCAGGGTGGCCTTCGGCATAAACGGGGCAAGCAGTATGGTTATTATTCTGAGCGATTCCGCAAGGTTGTAGAGAACTGTCTCAAGCCTCGGTTTTTTCTCGGCCGACTTAGCCAGTTCCCATGGAGCGTTCTCCTCGACGTATTTGTTGCATCTCCTGACAAAGCTCCAGATTTCTTCAAGCGCGAAACTGAACTGCAGGTGTTCCATCTGGTTCTTGAATCGGGCGGATAGTGACTTCGCCATATTGAGAAGCTCTTCATCTGCGGGCCGATTATCCGCAGGCCGCGGAACCGCACCCTTGTTATATTTCTTGATCATGGCGAGCGTGCGGCTGAACAGATTGCCGAGATCGTTGGCAAGCTCGTTGTTTATTCGCGAAATCATCGACGAAAGCGAAAAGTCGCCGTCTTTCCCGAACACGCCCTCTCTCAGGAGGAAATAACGGACCGCGTCGGCGCTGTATGTGTTCGAAAGTTCGATGGGGTCGACTACGTTTCCGAGCGATTTCGACATCTTCTGACCTTCCACCGTCCACCAGCCGTGTCCGAACACGCGCTTGGGCAGCGGAAGTCCCGCCGCCATGAGCATGGCCGGCCATATGACGGTGTGGAACCACATAATCTCTTTTCCCATGAGGTGCAAATCGGGGGGCCAGATTTCGCGGAAACGCTTCTCGTCATTTCCATAGCCGCAGGCAGTCAGATAGTTTATGAGCGCATCAATCCATACATAAATTGTGTGGGTCTCATCGCCGGGAACGGGTATTCCCCATTTCACTGTGATCCTGCTGATACTCAGGTCGTTGAGTCCCTGTTGAATTCGGCTCACGATCTCGTTGCGTCTGGTCTCCGGCTCAATGAAGTTCGGGTTGGCGCGGATATACTCGAGCAGTTTTTCCTGGAACACGGACAACTTGAAGAAATAACTCTTTTCCTTCACGCGCTCGACCGGCCTGCCGCAGTCGGGACAATTGCCGTTCACGATCTGCGTCTCGGTCCAGAACGCTTCATCCGGAACGCAATACCATCCTTCGTAATCTCCGAGATAAATTAGGCCGTTATCCTTGATGGTTTCGAAGAGTTTCCGGACTCCCGACTCGTGATAGTCGTCGGTGGTCCGGATTAGCAGGTCATAACTGATGTCAAGCTTCTTCCATGCCTCCTCGAATTTCTTCACGACAGTGTCAGCCCATTCCTTCGGCTTTTTCCCATGTTGCTCCGCCGATTGCGCGATCTTGTTCCCGTGCTCGTCGCTCCCAGTCACAAAGAAGACGTCGTATCCTTCCATTCGCTTGAACCGGGCAATAACATCAGACGCTATCTCGGTGTACGCATGTCCGATATGGGGGACATCATTGACGTAGTAGGCGGGAGTTGTATGATAAAATTTCCCTTTAGACATTCGCGGAGTCATTTCCCTCTTTTTCATTTTCCTCGACGGCGTCGCTTGCGGCCTCGGCAGGAGCGTTCCGTTCCTGCGCCGTTGGTTCGGTGTAGCAGGCGTATTCATATTGGATGCAGCACATCAAGCGCCCGCATTGCCCCGATATTTTCGTCGGATTGAGCGCAAGACTTTGTTTTTTGGCCATTTTGATCGAGACCGGCGAAAACTCTTGAAGGAACGACGCGCAGCAAAGCGCTCGCCCGCAGCACCCCATTCCACCCACGATGCGCGCTTCATCACGCACGCCTATCTGACGCAACTCGATGCGCGTGCGGAACTGGTGGGCCAGGTCCTTGACCAGTTCCCTGAAATCGACCCTTGTCTCGGACCGGAAGTAGAAAAGAATCTTGGTTTTGTCGAAAGCGGCTTCGACGCCGACGAGTTTCATCGGAAGCTCGCGCTCCTCGATCTTGTTTTTGCAGACCTTGAAGGCTTCTTCTTCGAGCTTGAGCAGTTCTTCGTAACGCTCGACGTCTTCCTTGGTCGCCTTGCGAACTGCCTTCATCAGTCTTTCCATACATTTCACATCGAGCGCAATATGGCGCGGCTCGACGACGACTTCGCCGAGTTTCAGGCCGATCTCCGTCTTCACGATACAGGCGTCACCCGCCTTGAGGTTTAACCCCTCGGACTGGAACGTGTGAATCCGGCCCGGCTCCTTAAACTTTATCTTGCCAATCCCTATCATGACAGCACCTCTATATTCCTACAATAAGTCGAAGGTCGAAGGTCAACGGTGCAACGCCCGACCAGATCTCTGACCTCGTTGCGTCAGTTAATTGCGGGAGAAACAGTCCTTAAATTCGGCGACACCATGCGGCATGGCGCCCCCCAATTAAGGAAAGCTGTCCCAATCCACTTAGTCGTTGCGCAGACTCAGGAACAGATCGGAAAACACACGATCCTCACCTACGTAGTGGGAACAATACTCCGACGCCTTCTCGATGTCCTCCATGTTTTGGACGATCGCTCCGAGGCTCATCGCCTTTGCATGCTTGCGAACTGCTTCCACCTTATTCCGATTGATTACGAGTTCCTCGGCGTTCGTCTCCTTCAATACCAATATGTCGCGGTAAAACACCAGCAGCAAGCCTAAACAATCGTTTATCAGGCCCCTATACTGTCTGTCAACGAAGGACTTACGTAAATCCTCCATTGCGGACTTTGCAGCAGCAGTCAGTTCCTCGGGAAAAGCTATCCGCTTCTCGGCTTGTCCCTGGATTTCTTGTTGCTGTTCCGCGAAGAACCCTAGCAGCTTTTCTGCGGCAGCGAGCCTTTCAGAACAACCGGTCAACTCATCAAGGATTTCCAAAATGGTATTCAAACGTTTTGGGTCGGCAAATTCGAGCCCGCGAGTAATTTGTCCGTCGGCGAGGCTCGCGGCGACCGATGCGCGTTCCGGCTCGACATGAAAGTCGGAAACGAGTATCCGGGTGACCGATTCGGCGCGCAGTCTGCCGAACTTGACGGGTTGGCAGCGCGACGCCACAGTTGGAAGCACGGCCTCCGGGCGTTCGGTCACGAGGATAAAGACAGTAAAAGAGGGCGGCTCCTCCAGAGTCTTGAGTAATTTGTTTGCGGTTCCGAGCCCCAGCCGATCTGCTTCGGAAAGCACAAACACTTTGCATTTTCCTCTGACGGGCCGCATATAAGCGAAGGGAAGCAGCTCTTCGATCTGCTCCACCGTGATTGTCGATGACCTTTTAGTGGGCATGATGATTTGAACATCGGGGTGTTTTCCCTCGGCAATCAAGTGGCAGCTTGAACATACTCCGCATGGATTATGGTCCCGGCGTCTTTCGCAGTTGAGAGCTTTCGCAAAAACCGAGGCTGTGAGTTTTCGGCCGACACCCGAGGGTCCCACAAAAAGATAAGCGTGCGCCACCCTGTCTTTCTCGAGGGCTGACGCGAGGGTTCGCACAGCCATATGTTGATCAAGTATTCTGTTGAAGCTCATGGCGTCTTTACAAGGAATGGACTGACAAGCGAAACGACGGTTTGATGCACGTCTTGTATCGAGCCGGTCACTGGGATAACCATGATGCGAGCAGGTTCTTTTTGCGCAAGCCTGAGGTATCCCTCGCGAACCCGGCGGTGAAACTCTCTGTCCTGCTTTTCTATGCGGTCGCCATCCCTGCTCTCCTTGAACTCTTTCTTGTGGGTAACGGCGCGGCTGATGCCGGTCTCGACGTCCAAATCCAGGAGAATGGTCAGATCGGGCTTGAGTCCTCCCGTCGCGATTTCATTCAGTTTTGATATCGCATCGAGGTCGATTCCCCGTCCGTGGCCCTGGTAAGCAAGAGTCGCGTCGCTAAACCTATCGCAAACGACCCATTTCCCGATCTTGAGCGCAGGCGCTATGATCTCCTCGACCTGCTGTGCTCGCGCTGCGAGGAAGAGCAGGAGTTCGGAGGCGGGGGAGAGGCTCGAGTTGGAAGGGGAGAGCAGAACCTGCCTTATCTGTTCCCCCACGCGCGTTCCTCCGGGTTCTCTCGTTTCCACGATGTCGATCCCCTGTTTGCGCAGGTAATCGGCTAGCAACGCGCACTGGGTCGTCTTGCCGCTTCCCTCTACGCCCTCTATTGAAATGAGCTTTCCGCCTCTACGCATTCGATTCCTTCTGGTTAAGTGAGTCTCTCAGATTTTTCATCAAGCTGAAAAAATCGAAGAGCTTTTCGTATTCCTCGCCGTTCAGATACATTTCCAACTCGTCGAGGTCGTCGCGGAGCATCGCAATCGCCTCGCGTATCTCTTCGAAATTGCTCACGCAGATATCAGCCCACATTTCCGGGTCGCTCGAGGCGATTCTCGTCGTGTCGAGAAACCCTTTGCCGACGAGCTTACTGTATTCCTCCGGAAGCGCTCTTAGCCCCGCCATCAGCAGAGCGGCGACGATGTGCGGCAGATGGCTGGTTCGGGCGACAACCCGATCGTGGACCTCCGGATCAAGGTCGATTACTTTTCCTCCAAACTGTTCCCACATTTCCCTGATTTTATTTGCCGCGTCCGGGTCAGTTGAGGATGTTGGGGTCACAAATACAAGCGCCTTTTCGAAGAGCTTCGCCGAGGCGTGCTGCACGCCTTTTTTTTCGGAGCCGGCCAGAGGGTGACTGCCGACGAATCTGGAGCCCGCGCGGTGCAGTTTCTCCACTTCATATACGATACTTCGCTTGGCGCTGCCGACGTCGGTAATAATGCATTCATCGTCGATCGAACTTTCGATCTCGGCTATGACTCCGGCCACCGACCCGACAGGCGTGGAAACGACGACCAGATTCGCGTCGCGCGCGGCTTCCGCTGCTTCGTCAGCGGCTTCGTCAATGGCGCCGATTCTAAGACCGATTTCGATCGAGGTGCGGCTGCGGCTAACGCCAATAACCTTGCCGCATATGCCTCGGGCTTTCAGCGAGAGTCCGACGGACCCTCCAAGAAGTCCGACGCCTATGATTGCGGTTCTATCGAAAAACAAGCTCACGGAAACTTAAGTCCAAAGTTCAAGGTTCAAAGTTCAAAGTTCAAAGTTTATGGTTTACGGTTTGCGGTCCTCAGCGTACTCTGGTTGATGTTTCATTTCCTTTTTCATCATTCATCATTCATCACTCATCATTGTCTGTTGCTTCCCCTCTCGCCTTGCTCGCTTCGCCTTTCGCTTCTTTCAGGCGCTCGTTGCTGCGATGTCGATAGCGCGTCTCAGGCTGAAGGTCCCCTCGTAAAGAGCTTTTCCTACAATCATTCCAATAATCCGGTCGGGGGCCAGCTTGGCGATCTCGGCCACGTCTGCGAGACTCGATATTCCGCCCGAAGCTATGATGGAAACCGGAACGGCATCGGCCATTCTCCTCAGAGCATCCTCATTAGGGCCCATGAGCATGCCGTCTCGCGCGATGTCGGTATACACGATGAACTGCGCGCCTTCACGGGCGGCTTGCACGGCGAACTCGATTGCATCCAATGTAGTGATGTCGTGCCAACCCTTCACTGCCACCTTGCCATCGCGGGCGTCTATTCCGACGGCAATCTTCTCTCCAAATCTCTCGCATGCCCGTCTGAGAAAGTCAGGGGATTCGATGACCGCTGTTCCGAGCACCGCCCGGTTTACCCCCGTTTTGAAAACCTTTTCGAGGGTCTCGGCCGTGCGAACGCCGCCGCCGAATTGGATCGGGATATTGACGGCTCTGCGGATTTCTTCGAGAGAAAGCAGGTTTTGCGGCTCTCCGGCGAACGCGCCGTCGAGGTCGACCACGTGGAGCCATTGCGCTCCCTGCTGAGCCCAGTTTCGCGCTACTTCTGCAGGGTCGCCCGAATATACCTTCTCCCTGTCCGGCTTGCCTTGTTCGAGGCGGACACAGCGGCCTCCCTTAAGGTCAATTGCTGGAAGGACGATCATTCTCGTTCAGATGCGCCTTGGCCACTTCCACCAACTGGTTGAAAACCGGCCGGTCATTGACAGCGAGATCGGCCAGTATCTTGCGGTCGATTTCAATCGCGGCCTTGTTTAAGCCGTCGATAAGTCTGTTGTAAGACAAACCGTTGAGGCGGGCGGCGGCATTGATGCGGGTGATCCAGAGGCGCCGGAACTGCGCCTTGCGCGCTTTCCGGTCGCGATACGCGTAGCGGAGACTCCGCATGACCGCTTCGTTTGCGGTGCGAAACATTCTGCTTTTGCCGCCGTAGTAGCCTTTCGCCTCTTTCAAGACTTTCCGACGACGGTTGCGTGAAGCTCGACTGTTGGTTGCTCTCGCCATTGGTAAATCAACTCCTTTTCAGATATTCGAACCTTGTCGCGCGCCGTCAGACGGGCAGGAGCCGTTCGATTCGTTTCTGGTCTGCTTTTGAGGCTGTGGCAGGCCTCCTCAGTTGGCGTTTCCGAGAACTGCTCTTCTTGGTCAACAGATGCCCTTTGCCGGCTTGACCATGCTTGAACTTGCCGCTCGCGGTCCGTCTGAATCGCTTCGCAGCGGAGCGGTTGCTTTTCATCTTAGGCATTTCACACTTCCTTTCCCGGAACGGGACACACCCCTTCCCTCCTTCACAGATAGACGGGTCTTTTTCCCCGATTTAGTGCTTGGGCGCCAGAACGAGGGTCATATTCCGACCCTCAAGTCTCGGTGTCTGCTCGACTGTCGCTATCTCCTGAGTGTCCAAGATCAGCCTTTCGAGTATCTTCCTGCCGAGGTCGGTATAGAGCATTTCACGGCCGCGGAACATAATGGTTATCTTCGTCTTGTTTCCATCGGCGAGAAAACTCTCTATGTGCTTTACCTTGAATAAATAGTCATGCTCCTCGGTCTTCGGCCGGAATTTCATTTCTTTTACAACAATTGTGTGTTGGTGCTTTTTCGCTTCCTTGGCCCGCTTCGCTTGCTCGTATTTGTATTTGCCGTAATCCATGATGCGGCAAACCGGCGGGGAAGCTTTCGGCGCCACCTCTACCAGGTCCAATTCCCGCTCTCGAGCCAGTCTCAGACCTTCTTCGACTGTCACGATGCCGAGTTGTTCTCCGTCCACGCCGATGAGGCGTATGGACCTGGCGCGAATCCTTTGGTTTATCCTTGTTTCATCAGCTCTTATCGGACATCACCTCCACATTCTGGAACCCGTTGTACAAAACAAAAAAGGTGGCAGAACGCCACCTTGCACATGACCCTTTTCAATCATGTGAGCTCAATAACCCTGCGCGCAGCCTTACGAGCGCTTGAGGGTGAGAAGCTATGGCTTCTGCTTTTCAATAGGTTTATGCCCTATGGTTCTGATACGCTCTTCTCGCTTGGTTCAAATATTAACACGACATAGCCGTTTGTGTCAAGAAAACCGCGACAGAAACCGCACCACGGAAACCGCGCGAATGAATTCGTACGCACTGGAACCTGGGGCGCCTTGTGGGCTTGAATCTGTTCAACCGGGCTCGAGGCGGGGTATTGCGTGCATGTCCAACCGTTTTTGTGTTATCCTAAGAAAGAAGCGAAAGCGAAACAGTCCGTGCAAGATTGCGTTTGAACGATAATATGGCCCGAAAAATCCCACTCGATATCCTCGATCATTCTTCCGCCGAAGAAGTCGAGTGTCTCATCGCCGGTGAGTCGCGTGACCCTCACCGGATTCTTGGCGCGCATCCGGCGGGCGGAGCCGCTAGCACGACTGTCGTAATCCGGGCCTTCCATCCCGACGCTTCGGATGCCGAGGTGTGTCTCGAGGGCGCTAAAGGGCTCACGATGACGCGCATTCATGCGGGCGGCCTGTTTGCCGCAGCCGTGAAACGCAGACGATGGCCATTCTCATACAAAATCCGGTTCAGCTTCCCCGACGGCAGCACATGGGAACGCAAGGACCCATATGCTTTCCTGCCAACGCTTGGCGAGATAGACCTTTACCTTCACGGCGAGGGGACACACGAACGCCTCTATGAGCGGCTTGGCGCCCATCTGCGCATGCTGGACGGCCATTCAGGCGTCACATTCGCCGTATGGGCGCCGAACGCGAGACGCGTGAGCGTCGTGGGCGATTTCAATAGGTGGGACGGCCGATTGTATCCCATGCGGATGATGGGGGCTTCCGGCATATGGGAGTTGTTCGTTCCTGACCTCGAGCCCGGTTCTCTGTACAAGTTCGAGATTAAAGCGCCAGAGGGCGCGTTGCGATTGAAAACCGATCCATATGCCTTCGCCATGCAAACACCGCCGAACAGCGGCTCGATCATTTGGGCGACAAAGAAATACCTGTGGAACGACAGCGAATGGATGAAGGAAAGGCCATTTCGGGACCCGAGGCGGAGTCCGATGGCTATTTACGAGGCTCACTTGGGCTCATGGATGCGCCGTGAGGATGAAGGGGGAAGCTATCTCACATACCGCGAACTCGCCGAGCGGCTGGTTAAACACGTCAAAGACTTTGGCTTCACACACATCGAACTCATGCCCGTCGCAGAGCATCCGTTTGACGGGTCATGGGGCTACCAGGTAACGGGATATTTTGCGCCCACAAGTCGATATGGGACGCCAGACGACTTCAAATTCTTCGTCGACATTTGCCACCAGAACGGCGTTGGGGTGATTCTCGACTGGGTGCCCGCCCACTTTCCGAAGGACGATTACAGCTTGCGCTGGTTCGACGGCACGGCGTTGTACGAGCACCTTGACCCTCGTCAGGGAGAGCAGCGCGAGTGGGGGACTCTGATTTTCAACTTTGGCAGAAACGAAGTTCGCAATTTCCTCCTGGCGAGTGCGTTGTTCTGGCTGGACGAATACCATATCGACGGCTTGAGAGTGGACGCAGTCGCGTCGATGCTTTACCTCGATTACAGCAAGAAGCCCCACGAGTGGATTCCAAACCGGTATGGCGGGAAGGAAAACCTCGAAGCGATAGAGTTTCTGCGACGGATGAATGAGGCCGTTTACGGACAATTTCCGGGCTGTTTCACCATCGCCGAGGAATCAACCACATGGCAGGGGGTGACCCTTCCGACCTACCTCGGAGGTCTTGGGTTCGGTTTCAAGTGGAACATGGGCTGGATGCATGACACGCTCCACTACTTCAACAAAGACTCCATTCACCGAAGCTATCATCACAACCGGCTAACGTTTTCCATGATCTACGCTTACAGCGAAAACTTCGTTCTGCCGCTCTCGCATGATGAAGTGGTTTACGGGAAGAAATCTCTGCTCAACAAGATGCCGGGTGATATGTGGCAGAAGTTTGCCAACCTGAAGCTCTTGATAGCTTATATGTACACGCACCCGGGCAAGAAACTCCTTTTCATGGGAACAGAATTGGCGCCGGAACGCGAATGGAACCACGACTGCGGACTCGACTGGGGTCTCGCAAAAGACGCGGTAAGGCAGGGGTTACAATTGCTGATGAAGGACATGGGGAAACTCTATCTGGAAAACTCCGCGTTGTGGGAATGGGACCACGACCCGCGGGGATTTTCATGGATAGATTGCCAGGATTGGCAGCAGTCGGCGGTCTCATACATTCGTTCGTCTTCCCAAGAATATCTGGTTTGTATCTTGAATCTGACTCCGATCATACGCCGCAACTACCGGATCGGCGCGCCGGCGGTATCTTTCTATCGCGAACGGCTAAACACCGATTCCGAACTGTACGGAGGAAGCAATGTGGGAAATTCCGGCCTCATAATAACCGAGCCAATCCCGTTTCATGGGTTTCCTCAGTCACTGTCCCTGACGTTGCCGCCCTTGGGCTGTTTGATTCTCGAACCGGGCGAAAAGGATTTGCATTCCGATGATTCACTTCCTGAATGAGCCGCTCCGCACTTTCAGAGTGGCCGACTTTTTCGACATCGCCGTCATCTCGATATTGATCTACCTGATATTGATATGGTTCAAGGCGACGGCATCAAGGTTCGTGCTTCTCGGAATGAGCATCATCGGGGCCATTTACATCATCGCCCGCCACTTTCACATGTACCTATCGACGACAGTCCTGCAATCGTTTTTCACCATCCTTCTGATCGCCCTCGTGATAATCTTTCAGGAAGAGCTCCGTCGTTTCTTCGAGCGCATCAGCATTTGGGGCCCAATGCGGGCGCGTCATAGCGTCATTTCCGAGTATCCTGAGATCGAGATGCTTGCGCGCGCGCTCACGGACCTTGCGCGCAGGAAGATAGGCGCCCTGGTAGTCGTGCGCGGCAACGACCCCTTGGATCGTCACCTGGAAGGTGGTTTCAATTTGAACGGCGAACTCAGCGAAGTTCTGCTGGAGAGCATATTTGACCCGCACTCGCCGGGGCACGACGGCGCCGCAATCATCGAAAAGGGAAGGGTCATGAAATTCGGATGCCACCTTCCGCTCTCGGTTCATGGCGGACGCGCTGGCGCGATGGGAACGAGGCACAGCGCGGCCCTCGGCCTGGCCGAACGCAGCGACGCTCTTTGCATCGTGGCGTCGGAGGAGCGCGGGAAAATATCCGTTGCGCACGAAGAAAAGCTCATCGAGATGGACGAACCGTCCGATCTTAGCGCCGTGCTGCAACGCTTCTATTTGGATAAATTCCCGACGTCCGCCCAGAAGACATGGCGCCATTGGGTGACGGAGAATTTGTGGGAAAAGGCCGTGGCTGTGCTCGTCTCGTGCGGTCTATGGTTTATGTTCGTGTACCAAGCGGGAACCCTCAGCCGCGATTTTGTGGTGCCCATCGAGTACCGCAACCTCGCATCCGATTGGATCCTCGAGGAGCCCAAGCCTAAAGAGGCGACTGTCACTCTTCTGGGACGAACGCCTGCGTTCGAGCTCATGGATGCACAAGCTCTAAGGATAACTCTCGATATGTCGGGAGTGAGGGAGGGGGCTCAACAGATGATCATGTCGACCGATTCGGTCAGCCACCCTTCGAGCTTGTCGGTTATCTCGGTGGAACCCGAAAAGATTACGCTTATCGCCCATCAAATGATTCCCATAAGTCTGCCGGTCAAGGTTCAAACAAGCGGGCGCGTTCGAGGTGGCCTGGAACTGGTCGGGATAGAAGTTTCGCCCCCGTCTGTCCCGGTCGTGGCCCCGAACAAACGATATAATGGGTCTCCCAGAGTTCTCACAGACCCGATCGACCTCGCGGCATTGAGTTCGACCGCCACCATCACCCCAACCCTCATTCTGCCGGAGGGAGTCAGGCTTGTCGACCGCGAGCCACCCGAGGTAAAGGTCAAAATCACCATCCGAAAAACGCGGAAAGAGTAGTACCGCGTTTCCTAAATAACATGCATTGATTCGGCGACGTTCCCCCTTTGCAAAGGGGGGAAGGGGGGATTTAAAACTTTTGTTTCCCAAGGACTTCTGCGACTTCTTAAATCCCCCTTTGAAGACTGTCCCGTAATTGGCAAACGAGCGCAGGATTCTGTAGGTGCGAATTTATTCGCATAATGTTTTCGGGCTTTTTTCACATCGC